>JANPHO010000347.1:0-40591 GCA_031424515.1 Saprospiraceae bacterium | reverse complement strand
TTATTTAAAAAAAATAATTAAAAAAATTATGAGATTAATTAATTATTTTATATGCCAAAGTTAAATTTTACTAAAAAACATTTATAAAAAATAAAAGATTGTAAAATACTGATAATGAAGCACTTAATTACTTATCAACACATGTGTGTGGAAAACTCAAATTTAAAAATAAAAAGAACTTTTTACAGTAATATTTATTTGTAAAAACAGCATAAAACAGGCTCTTTTCGCTCGATTTAATCCTTATTTTAAGCAGGCTCGATTATATACTCAATAAAGTTATCCACATGCTGTCACTTTCTGAAAGTTCTCCCGTAAAAGAAACCAACCATTACACACGGAAGAGTACCTCTCTTATCCCTTGTCTCAAATCAGTACAGAACTAATCTCTGAGGCACCCAAAGGAAATAAGTTTACACAATCCGTTAGTTTGTTAAAAAGCGCTCCAGTTGCCTTGAATTCATGTGCATACTCGGAATGCCTCAATCTTACAAAAGTTATTGACTGTTTGTGATAATACCACGAGCCACCTATGCTATTAGTTGAATGAGCAACAGGGAATCACCCTGTATTGCATAAGCACGTTTTTGTTTCTTTTGTTTTCAACCCTTTTCTTTTCTAATAATATTAAACTAAATTTTTAAAAAAGTCTTTTATCCCTATCATTAAGCCTGTGGATTCGTAGATAACTGTGGAATTAGATGTTCCACCAACAGTTACTAAATCCTATTCACATACCTTTCCACATAGATACCCTCATTTTAAAATATTGAAAATCAATACTTTAAACGGTTATCCACATAATAGCACCTTTTAGTAGTATTTCTTTTTTAAGGTTTTAAACAGTTTATAAAAATGTTATTGACTCGTGGGTAGTGCCAATGGAAAGTGCTGGAAACAGAGAGTTGTACACACCAATTTGCTTGGGTACTGAGGGGGTGTTGACAAGTGTTCAAAACCATGGGTAGTATCAACACCTTTGTACACAAATTTCGTAGTTTTTACTTTTATACAAGTTGTTGATTTTCAGTGGTTTACGTTTGATAAAAAAAACGCTTGTTTATAACTATTTTTATACTATAAATCTATTTGTTTTGCTATTTTTGAATGTATTTGTTGTAGATTATTGTTGATAGATGTTAATTCGTTGATAATCAATGATATACGAAATAGACAGAAGTTGGAATTGATACTAATATCACATCCTGGATTCAGAACTTAATATACATTGTCAAACTATGTGCGGTCGTTTTTCCTTTGTGGTTAAAAAAGAGAAGGTAAAGAAACAATTGCCTCAGGTAAATGTGGACAACGGATTATTGGAAAGCTATAATATAGCTCCTACCCAAAAAGCTCATGTCTTAGCTCAACCTTTACCAACTACCTTGCAAATGATGCAATGGGGTTTAATACCCCATTGGTCAAAGGATGGAAAAGGTGGTGCTTCGCTCATCAATGCTCGTGTGGAAACTATTGTGGAAAAACCATCGTTTAGAGAGAGTATCCAATGGCGGCGGTGTGTGGTGCTGGCTGATAGTTTTTATGAGTGGCGTACAGAGGGGGGACGAAAGTTTCCGTATCGAATAAAACTCCCCAAGGATGAATTATTATTGATGGCGGGCATTTGGGATGAATGGAATAACGTGAAAACTTTTTCAATTATCACCACGGAGCCTAATGATGAAATGTCGAAAATTCATAACCGAATGCCCGTTATACTGAGGGGGTATAGTGATTGTGAAAAATGGTTGGGTAAAACGGATTTGGGTGATATATTAAATATGTGTAAAAAGCCTGAGAAAGATTTTTTACATATAAATAGAGTGAGTGAAAAAATTAATTCCGTTAAAAATAATTCTGCCGATATGCACAATGAAGTGCCAGAGGAGTTAAGGTTATTTTAATGTCATATTTTAATTCAATTTAAACCAACTTTTTAAAATGCGTGTTGTCATTCAAAGGGTGAAAGAAGCATCTGTGACGATAGAAGGGCAGGTAAAATCTGAAATTACTGAGGGGTTGCTTATTTTGTTAGGGATTGAAGAAGCCGATAATCAAGACGATATAAATTGGCTAACCGCTAAAATTGCTAATTTACGCATATTTGGAGACGAAAACGGTTTGATGAATCGTTCTATAATGGATATTCAAGGTGAAATAATGGTAGTGAGCCAATTCACTCTTCATGCGAGTACTAAAAAAGGCAATCGCCCTTCGTTTTTAAAAGCCGCAAAGCCGAATATAGCAGTGCCGCTTTATGAGCAATTTGTGGAGGAATTGAAAAAAGTATCTGGATTGAAAATTTTAACGGGCGAATTTGGAGCGGATATGAAAGTGGCTCTGATAAATGATGGACCAGTGACAATAGTGATAGACACAAAGAATAAGGAATAGTTTTTGATTTTAATATGTAACTTTAAAAGTATTATACAGCACTCGTTTTTAAAAGCTTAAAAATTAAAAAATAGGATATGAATTTTATAAAAAAACATAAGTGGTTTTTTGGGATTGCCGCAGTAGCCTTAGTAGGTGTTGCTGCCAATAATAAAACTGATCATGGTAAGTATTTTGAGATTAGTAAAAATATAGAAATTTTTACCAACCTCTACAAAGAGTTGAATACTTATTATGTAGATGACGTCGACCCATCCAAATTGATGCGTACTGGCGTGGATGCCATGCTGAATTCGCTTGACCCTTACACCAATTATATCTCTGAAAGTGATATTGAGGGTTATCGATATTTCACAGAAGGAAAATATAATGGTGTCGGTGCTTCTTTCGAAAAATTAGAGGAATTTGTCTTTATCTCAGATGTATTTGAAAGTTCGCCTGCGCAAAAAGCTGGGTTAAAGCCTGGTGATAAAATTTTGGCAGTGGATGGTAAATCTGCCTTGAATAGAAGCGTAGATGAAGTAAGCGATATTTTGAAAGGTGCAGCTGGAACTGACCTTGAGTTGACCATCAGCCGCCCGCAACTCAATGGCACGGATAAAGGCATGAAGATAAAAGTGGTGCGGGATGAAGTGACTGAGCAGAATGTACCATTTTTTGGTATGTTGAATGACAGAGTGGGTTATATTGTTTTGACAACATTTACGCGCGATGCTGGTGAAAATGTTAAAAAAGCATTTGTGGAGTTGAAAGAAAAGAACCCTAATATGAAAGGGGTTATTTTTGATTTGCGCGATAATGGTGGTGGATTATTGAATGAAGCCGTAAATATCTGTAATATATGGATACCAAAAGGGGAGTTGGTGGTTACCACAAAAGGTAAAGTTGTAGATTGGGATAGATCATTTAAAGCCCTTAATCCCTCTGTAGATGAGCAAATGCCTGTGGTTGTTTTGGTTGATAAAGGCACCGCTTCGGCGTCTGAAATAGTATCAGGAACTTTACAGGATTATGATAGAGCGGTGGTAATGGGTCAGCGCAGCTATGGAAAAGGACTTGTACAGAATATGCGTGATATTGGCTACAATTCTAAATTAAAACTCACAACAGCTAAGTATTATGTGCCGAGTGGTCGTTGTATTCAAGCAGTAAGTTATGATAAAGGTAAGCCAGTGGAAGTACCTGATTCCCTGTGTGCTGTTTTCAAAACCAGAGCTGGACGTACTGTATTAGACGGTGGTGGTATCAAGCCGGATGTTTTATTGAATAAATCCAATGATTTTGGTTTAATGAAAACCCTTAAAGAGAAGTTTTTACTCTTTGATTATGTAACAATGTATGCTCTGAAAAATGAAAAAATTGAAGAGCCTGAAAAATTCCGCTTTACACAATTTGATGATTTCGTAGAGTACCTCAATAAAAAGAATTTTCAATATGATTCAGAAAGCGAAAAATTATTGAAGAAACTAAAAGAAGAAGCCATAAAGGATAAATATTCAGCTACAATCGAAGGTGAATTAAAAGCTATTGAAACTAAAATTAAGTCTGATAAAAAGAATGACCTTCTTAAGCATAAGGATGAAATTATAGATGAAATAGAAAGAGCCATTATTGCACGTTATTATTTTGAAAAAGGCAAAATCAAAATTGGATTACGCAATGACCTTGAAATACAGGAAGCAATAAAAGTCTTGGATGATCCTACTCGATACAAAGCATTATTGAAAAAATAAATTTCTTATTTAAAATATAAGTAAAATAAAGCGACCAAGGTTAACTTTGAGTCGCTTTTTTTATTTTTAAAACGACTTCAATACTGAGAGGTATATGGCATATATATTAAACATAGAATCATCAACCAATATCTGTTCTGTTTGCATAAGCAGAGATGGTAAAATGCTATCCATTCGAGAAGCTTCCACCAATAGTCATGCGTCTCAAATGACGGTATTTATAGAGCAATGTTTAGCTGATTTAAACATTAAAATAACAGCTTTAAGTGCTGTCGCAATCAGCAATGGACCCGGATCTTATACCTCCTTAAGGGTCGGAATTTCTACAGCTAAAGGCATCTGCTATGGTTTAGGAATACCTCTTATAGCAGTGGATACACTCACTACAATGGCTATGGCAGCTTATGAATTAGTAAAAGATGAAGATGCTATTTATTGCCCTGTGATAGATGCAAGGCGCATGGAGGTCTATCACAGTTTATTTGAAATAGATGGTGGAGTGGTGAAAACTATTGAACCCATGTCACCTTTAGTAGTTGACGAACAATCGTTCAAGCGGTATTATGACGCGGGTAAAAGGTTGGTTTTTAGCGGTAATGGGTCATTGAAGTGTTCCGCAATTTTACCTCTTGAAGGGTCAATATTTGTTGATGAAAATGTCTCTTCTAAGAATATGATAAAATTAAGTACGACAAAATTTGAAATAAAAGAATTTGTTGATATTGCCTACCACACACCCGAATATTTGAAGGCTCCAAATATTACAACTCCTAAAAATGTGATAAATACATAGAATTTTAATGTTATTATTAAAAAACAATACATTTTAAAGGTATTACAGACTATTTTTATTTGAAACATTTTCTATATTGAATATTTGTTTTTATATTTAGCCTTAATTCAACACTTTATCCTTGAAAATTATGAATCATATTAACATTTTGGCATGGTTATTTAATATTAGGGATTATACTTATTAAAAAAACTACACTTATAATTTTTTTAAGTATATAGATTTATTTATTACACACCAAATTTTTTTATTTTAAAAGAGCATAAATATGAGAAAGCAAAAAAATGAAACTGTAGTCCTAAAAAAAGGTAAAAAAGACATTGAATTAGATTACGCAGAATTGCGTAAAGCGGTGTTGGTTTTACGTGCTGTTAATCACAAATTGCGTCAGCAAATTATTGACTTACTTGAAGAAAATGAGAAAATGACTGTTACAGATTTGTACATCAAATTACGCCTTGAGCAATCTGTAGCATCTCAGCATTTAGCTATCTTACGCCGCGCTGGAGTTGTAGCTACTGACCGCCAAGGTAAGTTCATTTACTATAGAGTTGACAAAGATCGGATTAACCACATTAGCCGCCTTGTAGAGGAATTAACTGAATATAACGGTAACTAAAATATTTGGTCTTCATTTGTTTTTACAAGCAAAAAAGCTGTCATGTACTTCATGACAGCTTTTTATTTATATATATGTACCATTTTTTTGGTATTTTGAATAAAGATATTTGGAAAGAATAAATAAAATTTGCATATTTGCTTTCGCTAATGAAATATTAATCAATCTTTTCCGCCACAAAAACAAGCTCTATGAGAAAAGCAAGAGTCCAAATTAACAATGAAAGACTGCAGGTATCGTCTGACATTTTGCGTGCTTTGGCACACCCCCTTCGGATGAAAATTCTTGAATTTATTGACAAGAATAAGACGATTAATGTGAATAAAATCTATAACACGCTCAAGCTGGAACAGTCTATCACTAGTCAGCATTTAAAAATTTTGCGTGCTTCAGGTTTGGTTCATACTCATCGCGAAGGTAAATTCATCCACTATACCATTGACTACCCAAGGTTAGCCAACGCTATGATAGCAGTTGAAGGCTTTCTTGGCGGGGAGTCAGAACAATAAGTTATATCCTAAAATTTACGTTTTCGAACATATGCAAAAAAGCTAAGTATTCCAACACTTAGCTTTTTTTGTTTTTTTTTAGTGAAATATTACCTCTTGGTTACTTCTTGGGTACACTATTAAACATTGTTAAGAAGACTAAAGCCATTTTCATAGGGAAGCTTACAGTTTCATCCAATTCGTCTTCTATCTGCCAATCTCTGGGGTCATTCTGAACATCCATATACATATAAAATTGACCTTTTTTGTTATCATCCACTACCCATTCGGTCAATTGATTGCCCCATTTTGTTTTAAGTTCAAGCGTCATTGTGTTATCCGTTATGCGCCATTGACGTGGGTCACCATTCCAAATCATTTGGGCTGTGATAATTTTATTCTCTCCCCTCAACTCCCATTGAGAAAAGTCTTTATTCCACTTGGTTTTGATAGTTCCCGTTTTTTCTCCTATCCTATAGTTCCATTGGCTCCAATCATCGGGATTCTGCCAAATCATATTGAGAGTGCCTGCGTTATCGTTATCATCAGTGTACAATTCCCACTCAACGAATGCATCATTAAATTTAGCCGAAATTTCAGTCAACCTCTGAGCCTCAAGTTGAATAGAAGACAACAAAATAAGCAGAAACAATACTTTTTTCATTATTATTTACTTTTTCTAAGTTTTGATTTAAACGAGAGAGTTTTAAAAAGAAACGTTCATACCCCTCAGTATTAAGGAGTATGAACGTTTAAAATTAGTAGAAAATTTCTTCTCTAACCAATATTATTGACTTTGATTGAAAACCGTTTTTAAAACGGTAAATCATCATCTGCGGCAGATTTGAATGGCTCATCAGAAAGAGTAGGGAATGCATCGTCTGAAGTTACTGCTGCTGATTGTTTAGCTATCTTTTGAACAGGTTGGGTTGAACCTGAATCAGTGCCCGGTTTTTCAAGACGCCAAGAGTTCAGTGTTGTAAAAAATTTACCTTGCCATTCGCGACCACGTAGGTCAAAATGTACTTTTATCTCTTCGCCTTCATTGTAGTTATCCAATATCTGACAACGCTCTTGTAATAATTGAAATTTAACTAATTGAGGATAGTTGCCATCGGCAATTTCAATTACAAATTCTCTTGTTTGGAATTTTTCGCTTTTCGATTCTGTTGCAAATTTTTTGTACAGTTTGCCTGTTATTTCAAATGACATTTTATTTCAGAAATATAAAGATGAATTATGAATGATTTATGTGGTGTAAAATTAGCGTTTTTCTAATAAAGCGGTATTAATTTTTTTAATTAATTCTGGCCCTTCGTACACCATACCCGTATATATTTGAATTAAATCAGCTCCTACCTCTATTTTTTCAAGAGCATCCTCGGCAGTTATGATTCCTCCTACTCCGATAATTACCATATTTTTTTCACCTCCTTTTCGCAAATAACGAATCACCTCGGTAGAACGATTTTTCAGTGGTTTTCCACTCAATCCACCCGCCCCAATAGCTTCTATACTGAGGGGGGGCGTTTCAAGGTCAGCTCTTGAAATGGTTGTATTCGTTGCAACTAAACCCGCTATATCTGTATTTTTTACAATTTCTAAAATATCATCGAGTTGCGAATTCGTTAAATCGGGAGCTATTTTTAATAAAATAGGCTTAGGAATACCTTTATTTTTATTTAAATCTTGTAAGCGAGAAAGTAATTTTGTGAGCGGCTCTTTATCTTGGAGTTCTCTTAGATTGGGTGTGTTGGGCGAACTGACATTGACAACGAAATAATCGACATAGTCAAAAAGAGCATTAAAACATATTTCATAATCATTGGTAGCATTTTCGTTGGGTGTCACTTTATTTTTACCAATGTTACCTCCAATGATTACCCCCGCCGAGGTTTCGGGGTTTGGCACCTCAGTATTTCGATAATTTTTAAGGTTATTAACAAGGTTATCCACACCTTTATTATTAAATCCCATTCTATTGATGAGTGCTTCATCGGCAGGTAAACGAAAAAGACGGGGTTGAGGATTACCATCTTGTGCCAAAGGCGTAACAGTCCCCAATTCCACAAAGCCAAAACCTAAACTGGGCAATATATCCAAATATTGACCATCTTTATCGAATCCGGCAGCCAACCCGACTGGATTTTTAAAAGTCAAACCCAATACTTTCTTTTCTAATAGAGGATTCTCCGTTTTGTATATTTTTTTAAAAGGGATATTCAAAATAGGCATTTTTAAGGCTATTTTGAATAATTTCATAGCCAGATGATGCGCTCGCTCTGGTGAGAATAAAAAGAATATAGGTTTTAAAAATAAACGATACATTGAAAATTGAAAAATTATTACGATTTAAAAAAAATCCGAAAGACTTTTTAGATTCTTTCGGATTGTATATTTTATTTTAATAAGCTCTTGCAAACAAGACCCTTTGTTTGGAGGGATTACCCGTGAGGATACATTTTCCATCCTCAAGCGGATTATCAATGGGGATACAACGGATAGTTGCCTTTGCAACCTCCTTGATTTTGTCCTCTGTTTCACTTGTTCCATCCCAATGTGCTGATACAAAACCACCTTTTTCATCAAGCACCTTTTGAAGGTCTTCAAAAGTATCTACTTGAGTGATATGCTCATCACGATACGTTTTTGCTCGATTGAAAAGGTTACTTTGAATATCATATAGCAAAGTTTGGATATAATCCGCTACCCCCTCAGTAGAAACGCTCATTTTTTCCTTTGTATCACGGCGTGCGATTTCCACTTTACCTTCCGCCAAATCACGTGCTCCTATTCCTACTCGGACGGGAATTCCTATCATTTCATATTCAGCGAATTTGAAACCAGGGCGTTTAGTTTCATCATCGTCAATTTTGACGCGGATGCCTTTAGCCCGTAATTGTTTCGCAATGCTATGAGAGGCTTCCATAATTTCGGGAGAAGGCTTCGGAATCGGCACTATCACCACTTGCTGAGGTGCCAATTTGGGTGGTAATATTAGACCATCATCATCTGAATGAGTCATTATTAATCCCCCGATAAGGCGTGTAGAAACACCCCAAGATGTAGCCCAAACGAGCTCTTCTTTATTCTCTTTATTTAAAAATTTGACATCAAAAGAGCGGGCAAAATTTTGACCTAAAAAGTGCGAAGTACCCGCTTGAAGGGCTTTCCCATCTTGCATGAGTGCTTCAATACAATAAGTATCAACAGCACCCGCAAAGCGCTCATTGGCAGTTTTAACACCTTTTATTACGGGCATTGCCATCCAATTTTCAACAAAATCAGCGTAGATATCTAATATTTTCAACGTTTCTTCTACTGCTTCTGTTGAGGTAGAGTGAGCTGTATGCCCTTCCTGCCATAAAAATTCGGTGGTGCGTAGGAATGGGCGTGTGCGCATTTCCCAACGAACTACGTTTGCCCATTGATTGTATAAAAGCGGTAAATCACGGTATGATTTTATCCAATTTCTGTAAGTATCCCAAATAATGGTTTCGGAAGTAGGGCGAATAATCAATTCTTCCTCCAACTTAGCCTCAGGGTCAGCGATGAGCTTTCCTTTATTATTGGGATCCGCTTTTAAACGATAATGCGTAACAACAGCACATTCTTTAGCGAAGCCCTCAGCATGTTCTTCTTCTTTTTCAAGAAAACTTTTTGGAAGAAAAAGTGGAAAATAAACGTTGCTATGCCCCGTTTCCTTAAACATTCTGTCAAGTGTATCACGGATATTTTCCCATAATGCAAACCCATGCGGTTTGATAATCATACAGCCACGGACAGGTGAATTATCTGCTAATCCTGCTTTTTTCACAATATCAAGATACCATTGTGAATAATCCTCTTCTCTCGATGTTATTTCTTTTGCCATAAAAAAAGTATATCAATAAATAATAATAATTGCTGTTGTTTTAACTAAAATATAACTAAATGATTGGTATCAAATTGGAATCAATTGAGTCAAATTATTGTTTACTAAAAGAGCGTCATAATTAACTTTTGTGCGTCTTTAGAGTCTAATCGATGTTAATTCTATTAATTGTTAAGGTTATCTTTTCAAAAAATTGTATAAAATGAAAACTTTAACACTTTTAACACACTTTTTTTAAAAAATTAAAAAAGTCTTAACTATAAAGCCCGTGCAAAAATACTAATTTTATCCTATAAAACTCCGATACTATTTGCTACTATTATATACACTTATAAAACTTTCTTTGCTATGAAATTATATAAATTTTTTCCAGCTCTATTTGTGCTCTTTTCAACTATAACGTTGAACGCACAACATGATGATATTTACTACGATCCGAGTAGAGATTCTCGTTCCACAAAAACGACTACTCCTACTTACAGGAGTAACGAAAGGAATAATAATTCGCAGTCAAATCAGAATTATGACAATACTTCTGATTATGACAACGAAGCTTATGAGGGCGAGTATTATGAATATGATGATGATTACGATGATTATTATTACGCATCTCGTATCAAGCGCTTTCACCGACCAGTGAGAGGTTTTGATTACTATGATTTTGCTTATTCTGATTATTATTATTATGACCCATTTTATTACAGTCGTTGGAACAACCCTGGGGTAACTGTAGTTTTTGGTGGTAATAGTTATTGGAATAACTGGAATAGATTCAACCGTTGGAATCGTGCGGGATGGTATGACCGTTATTGGAATGACTACTGCTTATTTAACAGTGCTTTCTACAATCCATGGTCTATTGGAAGACCATTTGGCAACTACGGTGGATTTGGTTATTATGACCCATTCTTTGGTAATGGTTTCAATAATAATTTTAACGGAGGTTTCTATGGAAATAACTTCAATAGATATAATAACTTTGGTTTTTCAAATAATTCCAATAATGGATTTGGAGTAAATGCGAATAACGGTAGAGGAAAAACTTACGGGCCACGCGCAAATGGTACTATATCAGAGCCCATCAGCCCAAGTGGTGTAGCCAATGGTAATGGTAGAAGCCAAGGTTCGTCAGTGAATAAAACGCCGAGAACAGTTGATGAAGCCCGCTCAAGAACGAGCGCTACTGAAAGCGAATCAGGGGTAGTTAAAAACTCTCGTAGCCAGTATAAAACAGAATCTTCTGATAGCCGCCCAACGCGCTCAGTTGAAGGTGCTAACGGCTCTACAGTTATAGATAATGAGAGAAATACAAAAAATCAGAGACTTGAAAATGCTCAAAGAACGAGAGAACGTCAGCAGTTGAGTAACGATGATATGCCTACTCGCACTTATGAGCAGCGTCCAAGAGCTGAACGTCCGAATCGGTCAGTAGAGACACCTAATCGCAGCAATGATGAGCAGCAGCGCCCTACACGTACCTATGAGCAACGTCCAAGTCGTCAGCAAGAGCGCAGTGCCGAAACGCCACGCCAAGAGCGTAGTTACGAAGCGCCACGTCAGCAACGCAGTTACGAAGCTCCTCAGCGTACATATGAGGCACCACGTCAAGAACGCAGTTATGAGGCGCCAAGAAGCACGCCTGCACCTTCAAGAAGTGAAAGTGCTCCTTCTAATAGTGGAGGTAGTAACAATGGCGGCGGCAATCGTAGAAGCGGAACAAGAGATTAAAAAAAATAAATCCAAGCGTTGTGTTTTATGGATAAATACAGCGGGTGCGAATCGGTCACGGCACTTTGCACCCGCTTTTTTTATGCCTAAAATTTTATGAAAATAAATAAAATACTGAGGTGTACGATAAGTAAATGCTCTAAATCGTAGATTCCTTCAAAACTTACATTCAAATAAAATTTTTAAAATATTAAATTTTATGATCATGAAACGGTCTCTCTTTACCCTAAGCTTATTATTAAGTGTACTCAGTGCTGCTATGGCACAGCAAGCTTCTGATGCTTTGAGATATTCAAGTAATCAATATTTAGGTACGGCACGCTCAATGGGAGCAGGCAATGCCATGAGTGTGTTAGGTGGTGATTTCGGCGCTATTGGGGTTAATCCTGCGGGTTTGGCAACTTATAGGTCATCCGACTTTTCGCTTTCAATGGGCTATTTGAATACCAGTACCAATGCTCAATTATTAGGAAGTGGTAATACCAACTGGAATGAATTAGCAGGTAAAGTCACTTTTAATAATGTTGGGCTAGTGCTCAGTTCACAACCCATCGGAAATACTAAGTGGAAGACGGGTAATTTTGCCATCGGTTTTAATAAACTGAATGATTTTAACAGAACTATTTACTATCAAGGCACATCGCCAGGTTCTATCGTTACGTTATTTAAAAATCAAGCCAGTGCAGGCATTTGGGATGACTTTGGAAATGGATTGGCGTACGATGCTGAAGCCCTTTATGACTCTACTATTGCGGGTAAAAAAAGATATTACAGTGATTTTGATGGAAAGGAGGGAGCTTCAATCAAGCGTTCACAAGCAGTAAATACTAAAGGAAGAACCACAGAAATGGTCATATCTTACGCAGGAAATTTTGATGAAAAATTGTATGTAGGAGCTATAATCGGTATTCCATTTGTAAAATATACATATGATAATAATTACGGCGAGGACGATGCCAATAAAGAAGTACCATTTTTCAATAACTTGAATTATAGGGATAAATATACAACCGATGGCACTGGCGTGAACTTGAAAATCGGGGCTATTTACCGACCTGTCCAATTTGTGAGAATCGGTGCAGCTATTCACACGCCATCTTCTATTACGTTCTCAGAGTCACATACAACTGATTTTACTTATAATTATACTACTAATAGTGGTAAAAACTATAACAATGATGTGCAATCTCCGGAGGGTGTTTCTAAATACAATATTAATACTCCTTGGAAAGCCATCGGAAGTGTAGGTTTTATAATCGGGAAAAGTGGTTTTATTACTGCTGAAGCGGAATATATTAACTATAGTACAGCAAGAGTCCGCTTTAATTCACCTGACTCCATTGGTACACAACGCATTCAGGAATTAAAAGACTACGAAAATGTGGTCAATAATAAAATCAAAGACCAATACAAATCAGCCATGAATATTAGAGTTGGTGGCGAAATAGTCTTAGATATTTTCAGATTGAGAGCAGGTGTGAATTTATTGGGAAATGCCAATAAAGCAGATAGTGGCGTGAGAATGGTTTATACCGCAGGTGCAGGAGTGAGAGGAGCACGTTCTTATTTTGATATTGCTTACCGCAATGAAAAACAAAATTTTAGTTATCAGCCGTATTTGGCAGCGGAGCCAGCAAGGCAACCCAATATTGAAATTGCTCCTACGCAGCATAGTTTAGTGGCTACACTTGGTTTCAGATTTTAATAAAAAAAACAAAAGCGGATGATTATTAACCATCCGCTTTCGTTTTTATTGTTTTTACGACTATCCCATTTCAGCTTCTACTGATTTAACTTCAGGAATCATACGCGTCAACATACCTTCAATACCTGATTTCAAAGTCACAGTAGATGATGGGCAACCACTGCAAGAGCCTTGTAAAATCACATATACAGTGCCTTTATCAAAAGCTTTGAATTCGATATTACCACCATCCATTTCCACGGCTGGTTTTACGTAAGTATCTATTAAGTCTTTGATGCGTTTCACCAAGTCTGCATTATCGCCCTCATACTGAGGGGTATCATTTTGAATGGCTGTCATAGCTTCAGCGAAGCCTTCCTTTAAAATAATACCGTCATTTTCAATGAAATTTTTGATAAATTCCTTGATTTTAAGCATTATTTCTGCCCATTCGTAATTGAATTCTTTTGATATAGTTACAAAGTTGTTGCAAATGTACACGCCTTTCACGAACGGCATTTCAAACAGTTCCGCACCGAGTGGCGACCATTCTTTTGCTAATGCTTCTTCGCGGAAATCAGCTGTACCACGATACAACATCCGGTTCGTAACGAATTTCAAAGATTCGGGATTCGGTGTCTGCTCAGTGTATAATAACACTGGCGTTTTCGTAACTGCTTCCATTATTTTATTAAAACTAATGAGTGAATAAATACTAATTCCTTATTTAGAAAGAATCTACAAAAGTAACGCTTTTAGCGCTTTTATGTTCAATTTTTTTTGAAATAGTGCGATAGATTATTTCAAAAAATCAATATTCCTTTTAAGCCCTTCATATTTTGTCCTTTTAACCGCCGATTTTTTAAATATTTCATTAAAAACCTCATTTGTGATTTCCTCCCATTCTGTTTTATTCATTTTTAAAAGCTCTGGATGCGGCTCAAAATCAGGTTCATTGTGCTTCTTTGAAAACCGATTCCACGGACAAACCTCTTGACAAATATCACAACCAAACATCCAGCCCGCCATAAGGTCTTTATACTGAGGGGGTATCACTTCATCTTTTAATTCGATGGTCAAGTATGAAATACACTTTGAGCCATCCATAATATAGCCATTGGGCGAAATAGCTTCCGTAGGGCAGGCGTCAATGCAACGGGTGCAAGTGCCGCAATAATCTTTTATGGGAGTATCGTATACTAGCTCTAAATCAATAATCAACTCCGAAAGAAAAAAGTAAGAACCCGCCTTTGGATTAATGAGCAAAGTATTTTTTCCAATCCAGCCCGTTCCGCTTCGTTTTGCCCAGTCTCGTTCCAAAACGGGTGCCGAATCCACAAAAACGCGTCCACTTACCTCACCAATTTCATCATTAATAAAATGCAATAATTCTTTCAATTTATCTTTTACTACGTAATGATAATCCTTTCCATAGGCGTATTGTGATATTTTGGGTGCGGTGTCGTCAGCCTGTTTTTCATCGTTGAAATAATTGTAAGTGAGGGAAATAACAGATTTTGCTCCTTCTACCAATTTAGTTGGGTCTATTCTTTTATCAAAATGATTTGCCATATACGACATTTTGCCGTGAGCTCCTTGATTCAGCCAAGCCTCGAGCCGTTTGGCTTCTTCATCCATTTGTTCAGCTTTGGCTATCCCCACAAAACCGAAGCCTAAACGAAACGCCTCTTGACGTATTTTATCAGAATAGCTTTGTTGCATCTTAAATTTTTCCCAAGATACTGATGGGGGGCAATTTATCAAAATGGAATCGGAACATATCGGCTTCAATCATCGTTTCTTATCTAAAAAATACACAAATCACGTAATTTTTAAAACGCTTCATCGTTCTAAGTACAGGTACTTTAAAACGGATAAAATTTTTTAAATATGAGAATAATACTGGTTTTTGTTTCCTTCCTATTTATTTTTAATAGCTGTAGCAGTGTGGATGTTGTAGAAAATAAGGACGAGGCAGGTCGTCTTATCGAACGCTACACTGTAGATAAAAAAAGCAAATTAAAAGATGGCCTTCACGAAGCTTTTTTCATTAGTGGTGGTAAATCAGAAGAATCGAATTATAAAAATGGAGTTTTGAGAGGTGAACAAATTTTTTATTATGAAAGTGGTCAAATCCAAGAAGTGAGAAACTTTGATAATAACGGGAGTTTTTCAGGAGCCTACAAATCGTACCACGAAACGGGCAAATTAAAATCGGAAGGTCAGTATGTCAATGGCTCAATGAATGGCAAATGGAAGTATTTTTATAGAACAGGTAATATCAAAGAGATAGTTCATTTCAGAGATAATGTTGAAAATGGGCCTTTTATTGAGTATTATGAAAACGGAAAAATTAGTGCAGAAGGAACTTATGTCAATGAACTGGAGCATGGTGTTTTAAAAAAATATAACGATAAAGGTGAATTGACAGCTCAAATGCAATGCGAAAACGGCGTATGCCACACCGTTTGGAAAAGTGATATGAATAAAGATTCTGTTAAAAAATTATAATATCCCTTACTCAATTCTTCATTTTGCTATATTTGTAAGGTCTTAACTTCCGAAGCTATTATACGTCAGCTTCGGAAGTTTTAGTTTTATATACTTAGAAAATAGTTATTTTAATTAAAAAACAATTAACCTGTGGTGAAACGTTTACTTTTTATCCCCCTCAGTATTTTACTCCTTTCTGATGCTTCTGCTCAGATTGCAGGTCAGTATGTTTTCTCTTTTTTAAAACAATTGCCTTCTGCTCGGATGACCGGTTTAAGTGGTAGCCAAATTGCTCTACGGGATGATGATTTGGCACTGGCATATCAAAACCCTGCTCATTTGAATATTTTAATGCATAATACTATTACTTATAATCAAGATTTTCTATTGGGAGGTATCAAAACAGGGTATTTAGGATATGGTTATCATTTTGAAAAACTTAAGACAACTTTTCAAGGTGGTATTCAATTTGTGAGCTACGGGACATTCAAGCAGACTGATGAGTTAGGCAATATTAACGGAGAATTTAAAGCCAGTGAATATGCCATAACTTTGGGCGCAGGTAGGCAGATAAATGAACGGCTGTCAGTTGGTTTGAACCTGAAATATATTTCATCGCAATTAGAAACTTACCAGTCAACGGGTTTGGCGGCTGATTTGTCAGGTGCATATTGGGATGAAGAAAAAAAGTGGGGGGCATCCGTAATTTTTAAAAATATGGGTACTCAACTTTCTACATACAACGAGC
Organism: Saprospiraceae bacterium; assembly: GCA_031424515.1. Lineage (GTDB taxonomy): Bacteria > Bacteroidota > Bacteroidia > Chitinophagales > Saprospiraceae > JAAFJT01. The sequence continues at coordinate 24,037 of JANPHO010000347.1, read as the reverse complement.
GAAAAGAGGATTTACCGTTGGATATCCAAATCGGTTTTACTAAAAAACTTAAAAAAGCTCCTTTTCGATTTTCTCTTCTTTTACATGATATCAATCGTTGGAACTTACGTTACGACAGCCCTTTGGAAAATGAAACCACTTTATTGGGGGAGGAATCGAAAGAGCCGAGTCGATTGTCTCGAGAAATTGATAACTTTTTTAGGCACATCAATTTCGGGGGAGAACTTATTATTGGCAAAACCGAAGTTCTTAGGATAAGAGGCGGGTATAATCACCAAATGCGTAAAGAATTAAATATTACTAATGTTCGCAGTCTTTCAGGATTTTCTGTTGGTTTTGGTTTTAAAATTAGCCGTTTTAGGATAGATTATGGATTGGGTCGGCAACATTTAGCGGGCGGTATGAACCATTTGAGTATTTCAACACATTTCTCGGAATTCAAGAAAAAGTAGTATTAAAGAAGCCAATCAAGTCTTGTTTAAAACTATTTTATAATATGCCGTGGAATCACTATTTTTGCTGAAAGCCTTATTTATCATTTTATTGAAAATATGAAACTTTCAGATAAGTCCTTGTGGCTTCGTACAATTCTCCCTTTTAGTATCGGAATAGGTATATTGATTTATCTTATCACAAAATCTGTAATCATGCAGGTCACTTGTGATGAAGCTTATACTGTTCAGACACTCGCTCCACAGCCCTTCTGGGATTTGGTATCTTATAAAGATTCATATACGAACAATCATATACTCAATACCCTTTTAATAAAAGGCTTGTTCAGCATGTTTGGAATGAATCATGCTCTCGCCAGAGTACCTAATATATTAGCATTCATTCTTTATTTTACCTTTTGTTTTAAACTTTCAAAAAGGTACATCACAGAAGATTGGGTCAGTTTTATGTTTATGACTGTCATGATGTGCAATCCTTACTTGTTAGATTTTTTCGCTTTGGCCCGCGGCTATGGCTTGGCGATAGGTCTGATGATGGGTAGTGTTTATTACTGCGCTCGATATGTCCTTGATGGTGAATTAAAAAATTCCCTCCTGACGCAGAGCGTTATGGCGCGAAACGCGCTCATCAGTATTTTGATGGCAATTCTCTCAGTTTATGCTCAATTTGCGATGCTTCATTTTTATCTGGGATTAAATTTGATTTTATTGGTTTATAATGTTAATCGGTATTTTATTGATAAAAACGTTAAGAGTTTAGTTACCGTTTTAGCGTATAAATTATTGGGTTTAGCTCTCTTGATGGTTTTGATTTATTTACCCATTACGGCCATTTTAAAAGATAATCAAATAGCTTACTACGGTACAAGGGGATTTTGGCAAGATACTGTTTCTTCGTTATTGTTCCATTCAATCTACGCGCAAGGTTATTTTTCAGAATTGACATTAGATGTTTTTAAATATTTAACCATTGCTCTCTTCGCAATTATAAGTTTATATACATTATTAAAACTATTTAAAAAGGCAGATTTAAATAAAAAATATCCTATTTTATTATCAGTTTCATTATTTGTGGCTACAGCCTTGAGCGTTGTTTTACAATTCCATTTGCTTGGTAATCAATACGTGACAGATAGAACGGCGCTGTTTTTTTACCCACTTTTAGCGATGCTCATGCCTGCAATTGCGATATGGGGTTTTGAATTTAAAAAATGGGTAGGAATTACTATTAGCTTACTTTTTATTGTTTTTTCGTTGAACCATATTAAAAGAGCATCTGCTTTGGATTATTACCGTGAATGGTGGTACGATAGGCACACGTATGAAATTTTAGATTTTTTAAAATTAGAATATGATAAATCCGATAAAAAACAAGCTTTGAGATTGAATACTACGTGGACTTTCAATCCGTCATTTACGTATCATAAAGCAAAGAATAATTTGGATTGGATTGCACCATTGCGTTATGATAAAAAGCCAGATACTACGAATGTATATGATTTTTATTATTGCACTCAAGATGAAATGCCTTTGTTATTGCCGCAATATGAAAAAATAAAAGATTGGGATTATGGGCAATGGGTTTTGATGAAAAGGAAGCGGTAGTAATGCCCCCCTCAGTATTTCATCTGTTTTATATCAATCTCAATCCTGTTTTTATTATCGTTTATCTATACTGTTAAAAACGGGGAACATTTTTAAGTTAAAAATTGCTTTTATAGTGAATAATATTTTTTTAAAATCTCAATACCTATTAAAAAATGAAAAGTCACGAAATTGATTACAAAATCTACGGTGAAGAAATGCAATGCGTCGAAGTAGAACTCGATCCAGATGAGACAGCCATATCAGAGTCAGGTAGTTTCATGATGATGGACGAAGATATTGAAATGTCCACTATTTTTGGCGATGGCTCTAATCAGGATAAGGGTTTTATGGGTAAAATCTTTTCAGCGGGCAAACGCTTACTCACTGGTGAAAGTCTTTTTTTAACTGCTTTTACTAATATCGGGGTAGCTAAGCAAAGAGTATCATTTGCAGCACCTTATCCTGGTAAAATCATTCCATTGGACTTGAGTGAATTGGGTGGTAAGGTCATTGCCCAAAAGGATTCTTTTTTATGCGCCGCAAAAGGTGTATCTGTTGGTATTGAATTCCAAAGAAAATTAGGTACGGGGCTATTTGGCGGTGAGGGTTTTATCATGCAAAAACTTGAAGGTGATGGTCTGGCATTTGTGCACGCTGGCGGTTTGGTCATTGAAAAGACTTTAAAACCTGGAGAGCTATTAAGAATAGATACTGGATGTATAGTAGCTTTTACAAGTGGCGTCAGTTATAATATTGAATTTGTGAGAGGCATTCGCAATGCTGTGTTTGGTGGAGAAGGTTTATTCTACGCTACACTGAGGGGACCCGGAAAAGTATGGATTCAAACTATCCCTATCAGCCGTTTGGCAAGTAAAATAATATCTTATGGTACTTTCAATAGAGGAAAAGAATCTGGGAGTATTTTAGGTTCTCTGGGGAACCTTATGGAAGGAGAATAATTCTACAAGATTGGATTTAAAACTAAACAGCCTATTCGAACTTTTCGAATAGGCTGTTTAGTTTTAAATGCTCAATTTATTATTTTTGAATATTTTCAATATGACGGTGTTTCTTACTTTCATAAATATCCGCAATCGTAATCATTATACCCGTTTCTTCCACATCGCCAAATAAATCATTGACAGCAGTGCCGAATGTGTGCATACTCGGGCTTAGATTCATATATGAATTGATGAGCGGTGGAATATTTTCACCCAGTTGCCTTATTTTCTGGTTGAGTACTTTATACCCTTCTTTGTATTCCAGCCCTTTGAAGTTTTCTTGAATTTTTAAAATATCATATTGATATTCAAGACGAGTAATTGGCGTGACTAACTTATCTGCATCAGGAAAGTAATATTGCATAAAAGCCATTAACCAATCCCGTGCTTCCACATTGTAGGATGGATACATGGTTACTTTACCGAAAAAATATTTCATGTCTGAATGCATGACTATTAGTGCACCCAAACCATCCCATAAGTTATCCAAAGAAAACAGTCCTTTTCTATTGCTTACCGAAGGCTGATAAGCTGGCTGAACCCACGAACGTCCCAACTCTATAGTAAAGGGAATATATTGGTTCACAAATTTTTCACTGAAATCAAAAAGATGGGCAGTTGAGAGGTTAAGCGTACCATCTGGTAAAATGGCATCTCTGCAAAGGATATATCTGTAACCACCAATAATTTCATGATCCTCTTCGTTCCACACAATGAGTTGTTGATAAGGCACATCACACGTGTCATTTTCGTCAATATCTATTTCTTCACCAGTGCCACCACCCGCGCCGCGAAAACTCACTTCTCTTAATCTTCCGATTTCTAACATTACATTAGGAGCATTGTGATGATTCACAATGAATATTTTATTATCACCGTAATTCGTTTTACGGATATATCTTTCATCTGTTAATTCTGATTTAATTAACTCTCTACTTATTGGTGCTATAATTGGCTTCATTATTACGTTTATAGTCGCTCTTTAAATAATAGTATTCAAGAGTCTTTAAATTCTGCAAAGTTATCTTTTTCTAATTGATAGACATATTCTTTAATCTTTTGTGCCCATTCAGCATGACTGTATTTATTGGTGAATGTGCCTGCTTCAATTGGTTTACCAAATACAAAATCAATTGTGTGATTGTTTTGAGAGTACATTTCGTCAGCAAGGTACAGCATTTCAATATTCGCTTTTATACCTATTTTTTTTCTCCAATTTGCTAAGTTATAAAAAAAATCTGAATTAGAGCCTCCAATGAACGTAGGAATTATGGGTTTGTTGTAACGAATCGCTTTTGCAATAAAACTCTTTTGCCATTCAAGATCTTTTATGATGCCGTTTTGCCTCCTCGATACCAAGCCTGCGGGAAAGAATAAAACACAATTATCTGAGGCAAAAACCTCATCCATTAGGCGAAGGTTTTCCTTGGGGTTTTTGCCATGTTTGTTGACACCCACGAAAAGCTCTCCAAAGTTTTGTAAATTTAATAAAATATCGTTTACAAAAAAACGAATATCTTTTCGATGTGCCCCAACGGCTTTCATTAGCCCTATTCCATCCAAGCCTCCGAGTGGATGATTAGCAGCTATTATACACCCACCGGATAAAGGAATATTTTCAATGCCTCGGATATTTATCTGAGCACCCATCTCTTTAAATGTCGCTTCTACAAACTCATGGTTTTTAAGGTGACCGTTCTTTTCAATAAAACCATTGATTTTATCTTCATGGATAATTTTCTTTAAATAACGCAAAACGAAGCTGGGTAAAAATTTTGCCAGTGCAGGATTTTTACTACTAATTACTTTTTCAACATCTATAAAAGGGGTGCTTTGATTCTGCATATTTTTGTGAACTCGCTCAATTATTTATTAAAAAGAACAAAGATAAAAATTTGAATTATTGTTTACATGAAATATGCAAAGTAGTATCTCAAAATTCAATTTAAAAATTAACCCCCTCAGTAAATAAATCACTGAAGGGGTTAGTTTTTAATTTAAACTAATTTATTTGCCACCGCCTGCTGCTTTCTCTTTTTCCTTAGCCCGCTTCATGCGTTGCATAGGATTTTCTCCACCACCAAATTGATTCCCATTTCTTTTAAATAATTCAAAGCGGCTCATTTGTGGCTTAGGTGGGAAGTAGTTGTTATTCATATCAACGTCAGCAGTTTCGAGGTATGGATCAAGCACCACTTGTTTTAACTCTTTGGTTGTCTTGAATACCTTAGTTGCCTTGCGATTTCCCATTCTCCAAATCTCAGCAGGGATGTTGTGGTAGTCTTTAGTCCCATCTGTATATTGAAGTTCCACGATGATAGGTGATACCAATTCACCTTTCATATCAAAAGTAATTTCGTAAAAATTGAAACCACTTTCCAATAATGCTTTTTCTTCTTTTCCTAAAGTCGCTATATATTTCTGGTAATCTTCTTTGTCCAGTATAGTTGCTTGAAACTCATCATCATCGCTGTAATAGTCTCTGATACTACGGTCGATTTCATCTTGAGTTTGCTTGATTTCTTTTTCGTTTTTGATACTTGTGATACCGCGTGGTTTTCCCTTACTCTCTTCTTTTTTAGCCACGAATTCTACATCAGGATTTTTAGTATCAATGCGTAAAGTACGAACTTTATCAATGGCAATATCGACATTGTCGGTTGTATAAAACCAGCCTCTCCAGAACCAATCCAAATCTACTCCAGATGCATCTTCCATCGTGCGGAAAAAATCCGCGGGCATTGGGTGCTTGAACATCCAACGATTGGCATATGTTTTAAATGCATAATCAAACAGCTCTCGACCCATTACCGTTTCGCGTAATATATTTAAAGCAGCGGTAGGCTTAGCATAAGCATTATTTCCAAACTGGCGGATAGATTCTGAATTGGTCATGATAGGCTCTAATCTTGAAATATCACCTTTCATATAATCCACAATTTCAGAAGCTGGCCCGCGGCGAGAACGGTAATCACGCTCCCACTGTTGCTCTGCGAGATATTGTAAGAATGAGTTTAATCCTTCATCCATCCAAGTCCATTGACGTTCATCCGAGTTGACAATCATCGGGAAATAGTTATGCCCCACCTCATGGATGATTACTGATATTAAACCATATTTTGTTCGCTCGCTATACGTCCCGTCTTTCTCAGGACGCCCGCCATTAAAACATATCATTGGGTATTCCATTCCAATGCGGTCAGTGTGCACTGAAATGGCTACGGGATATGGATAAGGAAAGGTGTGATGTGAATACCATTTAAGAGTATGCGCCACGGACTTTGTGGAGTATTTTTCCCAAAGCGGATTTCCTTCTTTTGGATAATAAGACATTGCTAATGGAGCTGTTCCATTGTCTTGCTTTACTGCCATTGCATCCCAGATGAATTTACGCGATGAGCAGAACGCAAAATCACGAACATTTTCAGCTTTGAAAACCCACGTTTTCTTAGCGCTTGATTTCGTCTTTTCTATCTCTCTTGCTTCGGCTTCTGTTACAATAATAACTGGATTATCATAGGTTGTTTTAGCTTTATTAAAACGTTCAATCTGAGCTGCGGTCAATACCTGAGTAGGATTTTGTAAAGTACCAGTTGCTCCTACTATGTGGTCAGCGGGTACAGTTAAAGCTACTTCATAATTTCCGAATACAAGTGTGAATTCACCCGATCCCAAAAACTGTTTGTTTTGCCATCCTGTCACATCACTGTAGACACACATACGTGGGTAGTGTTGAGCGATACAATATAAGTAGTTGTTCTCTTCGGGAAAATATTCCCAACCAGAACGAGCACCAGTTTTTAAACGGTCAACAATATTAAACATCCACTTAACTTTGAATGAGAATTTCTCACCTTTTTTCAAAGGTTTTGGAAGGTCGATACGCATCATAGTTTCTACGATTGTGTAAGGCAATACTTTATCCATAACGTCTTTAACCCAATCTACTTTGAATCCATAATCCGTTTGAGGATCTAAAATAGCTAACTGACCCGCACTCATACGGTCATCTATTTTGCTTTGATTGGTCTTCGCTGCAATACCATCTTTCTCAAAATTATTTTGGTCGAGCTGTAGCCAAAGGTATGATAATGCATCAGGAGAATTATTAGTGTAAGTTACTGTCTCTTCCCCACTGAGTTGTTGCTTCTCATCATTAAGCTCCAACTTCATTTTATAGTCAGCTTGCTGTTGCCAATACTCATGCCCTGGTGCTCCAGAACCTGTACGGTATGTATTGGGTGTTGGAAGAATTTCTTCCAATTGTCGGAACTTGTCATCAAAAGCTTTCGCCTTGTCTTGACCCTTCATTAGTGGAACGAATAACACTAATAGAGATATTCCAAGTAAAATTCTTTGGATACTTTTTTTCATGTACTTAGATTGATTGATTTCAAAATTAAAATAATTACTAAAAACTCTGTAAATATAGATAGAATATTAAAGCGGAAGGTTTTCTTTTGTCTAATAAATAGACACGTTTAAACAATAAGAGACCCTTTGTTCCACGTGGAACAAAGGGTCTCTTTGTTTAAACCTACAATCAATAATTTATGAGAAGCCATTCTTTAAAACTTGGGAAATCAATCCCCCTCAGTATCGATTCCTTTTTCTTATCAATCAATGAAATAAGCCTATCCGGTATATCTATTTTTCTATTTAAAATGCTTTCTACATCCTCGAGAAATTTGGCTGGATGAGCCGTTTCTAATATCACTCCGACAGCATCTTTCTTTTTTTGATATTCTTTTAATGCTAAATAACCGACTGCCCCATGTGGATCCATGATATAATTATACTTTTCAAATACTTCTACCATCGTTTTTTTAGTCGTATTATCATCATAAGAATATCCTTTTATACCTCTTTTCATTTTGTTCCACGTGGAACCATTGAGATCCAACATACGCGCGAAATTAGAAGGATTACCTACATCCATTGCATTAGAGAGTGTAGGTACTGAGGGGTGCGGTTCATAATTCCCTGTTTTTAAATACTTCGGGACAACAGCATTGGCATTAGTGGCAGCAATAAATTGATAAACGGGTAAGCCCATTCTCTTGGCAAAAAGACCAGCCGTAAGGTTGCCAAAGTTGCCAGATGGAATAGAAAATACAATAGGTTTCCCCTTTAAATCTACTTGTTTGAATGCCTCGAAGTAGTAGAAACTTTGCGGGATGAGGCGAGCTATATTGATCGAATTAGCTGAACTAAGGCGTATTTTACTGATAAGTTCAGTATCTAAAAAGGCTTTTTTGACTAAAGCTTGGCAATCATCAAATGTACCATCTACTTCTAAGGCTTTAATGTTTTCTCCTAAAGTGGTTAATTGCTTTTCTTGAAGCATACTTACTTTACCACTTGGGTAAAGTATAACTACTTTTATGCCGGGTGTTTTATAGAAACCGGCAGCAACAGCTCCGCCAGTATCTCCTGAAGTAGCAACCAGAATCACTAATTCCTCATCGTTTCCCCTATTGAAATAGGACATTAGCTGTGCCATGAATCTTGCTCCGAAGTCTTTAAAAGCTAAAGAGGGCCCGTGAAAAAGCTCTAAAATGTGGGTATCATCATCTAACCTTACGACTGGTGCTGGGAAATCAATAGAGTTTTCTACTATTTCCATCAGGTCATTATCTGGTATTACCCCTCTCATTAGGTGTCGAGAGATTTCAAAAGCAATGCTTTGGAATGTATGATTTTTTAAATTTTGGATGAAGTCTTTAGGTAGTTTCGAAATATTTTCAGGCATGAAAAGCCCATTATCTTCAGGTAATCCTTTGAAAACAGCTTCTTTTAATGAAACAAATGTATGTGGACTTTTTGTGCTATACAGCTTCATAATTAATTGGTTTTAAAATTTTGTTCCACGTGGAACTTTTATCTAATGAATTTATGTATGCAAATTTAATAAAAAACCTCGCAAGACTATTTAAAATCTGCGAGGTTTAGTCTCTTTTATACGGTTAAAATTAGCACAAGGTTGTACCTTCTAAATTAATGGCAGATACATATAATTCGCACTCGATTTTATTCTTTTCATATATTTTCTTCATGATTTCACCTGCTTTTTCAGCAACAATGCTGTTCTGGCTTAAAGCAAAAATAGAAGGACCTGAGCCAGAAATACTACATCCTAATACACCTTCAGCTAAGACAGCTTCCTTAATTTCATAGAAATGAGGTATCAATTGTGCTCTTTGTGGCTCAATAATAACATCTTGGAGAGAGCGTCTTATCAATTCAAAATCTGAATTGAACATTCCTATAACAAAAGCACCTAGATTAGCGGACTGTTTTACCATACTTTTCAAAGGCACGTCAAGTTTTAACATAGCTCGAGCTTCTTTAGTTAAAACCTCTACTTTCGGGTAAATTACTGTTGCATATAAGCCTTTTGGGGTGAAGATACGGTGAACATCGAGTGTTTCACTATCTCGAACCAAGGTCATTCCACCTAAAAGAGATGGTGCTACATTATCGGCATGGATTGCACCGCTTGCAATACTTTCACCTAAAACGGCAAATTGGAGTAAATCTCGCTTTTCTAAAGGGTTTTTTAATAAAGAATTTATAGCAAAAACCGCACCGGCGGCACTCGCAGCACTAGATCCTAAGCCACTTCCAAAAGGCATTTTTTTATGGATTTCCATTTCAATTCCCATATTTGTTTCGCCTAAATATTCAAGAAGCTTCAGTGCTGCATAACCAGCGGTATTGCGTTCAACTTCATAAGGGAGCTTTCCTCCAGTTATTTTGGTGATTTTTAAACCTGGACTATCTGAATGGCGAACTATTATCTCGTCCCCAGGTTTTTCTATTGCAAATCCTAAAACATCGAAACCACAAGCTACATTCGCTACACTGGCAGGGGCAAATACCTTAATTCCAGTCTTATTCTTCGATGAATTAATGATTGTTGGATTGGTAACTTCCATAATTTATATTTTATACTATACCCTTCGGGCTTGATAATTGTTCCACGTGGAACTTTTTAGTTATATTAAAAAACAATTGGAATGATTCAGAAAACCATTCCAATTTGAGATGCAAAGTTAAGAAAATATTTATGGCGAAATTAAAATAACTTACCTAAGTAATGTCACTTCACCGGAAAAATTGAAAATCGTACCATTTGGAGCACGTAATTTGATAGTATAGATGTAAACATCCGATATTAAATCTTCCCCGTTGAGTTTACCATCCCATCCTTTTAGTCCATTTTGATTATTATAAACTTGTTTTCCGAATCTATCAAAGACTAAAAATTTTTCAATAGAGTAAAAACTTTCATTATTACCTTTATTGACAATAGTGAAATTGTCATTCAGATTATCACTATTGGGTGTAAAAGCATTGGGTAATTCAATTTTAGGTAAAGCAGATATTTTTATAGAATCAGTTGCAGTACATCCAGTGGCTGTCTTTACAATGACTCTATATATGTTTTCTCCTCCTTTTACACTAATACTTGGATTTTTCTCATTATTAAAAATGACTTTATTGTTTTCTAACCAAGTATAATTAGCATTCGGAATATCATTTATACTGAGGGGTAGTATATCGCCTTCCGAAAAAATTTCAGAATTGGGTACTGATATTTTAACTTTAGGATTACTATTTACAATTAAATTAGTGACTATGATGCTGTCGCACCCACCTGATAATTTAATAGTATCTTTATAAACGCCTGAAATATTAACCACTTTACCCCTTGGAAGGATGTAATTTTGCCCTTCACATATATTTGCCGTTACATTATTACTGATAGCATTATTGAGAGCTAAATTTATTTCAGTAATTTGGATGCACCCCTCAGTATTTTGAGAAGTATCTCGATATAATCCTGCTGTTGTAACTATTTTCCCACTTGGTAGGCGATATTCTTTTTCACTGCACAGAGATAGATTTAGGGTACTAACAGGAATCGTATTAAAACTCAGTTTTGTAACGATAATGCTATCACAACCTGTTTTAGTTTGTAATGTATCTCGATAAGTACCAGCAATACTTACAATTCTACCTTTGGGTAGTTTGTATGTTTTACCTAAACACAATTGAATATCTTGATTAATAATTGATTGCTGAGAGATATTTACATCAAAGTTTTTTGAAAAAATAAAACATCTGTTAATATTAGCAGTCAATTCATATCGTCCATTTATGGGATTAGCATATTTAGCAACTCTGTTGGAATCCACTTTTAATACAGGATTAGTCCACCGATAACTCATTGCAGGGAAATTAGCCGACAATGAGAGTGTATCACTTGCACATGGTCTTGAAACAGAAATAGATTGATCAAGTCGGAATGGGTCACAAATGATTCCGGGGGTAAAGTTGCTGCAATTTTGAAATTCTTCTTGCCAAACTACTGTATTCCTGCTATCATAGACCTTAATCCAATCAATACTTCCATCACTTGGTAGTACAAAATTGATAATATCAAGATTACAGATATTATGTTTATAAACTACTCTATATTTTTCAATATTGTCAATCTGTAATGCAATTGTATCTCCCATGAAATTTAATCGAACAGTTCGCCATTGGCTTAAATCTGTCACTAAATTAATTTGATTTTTAGCAATTACACTATCTGCTATTTGTATAGAAGTATTGATTTGCCCAGATAGTGTGTTAGCGAGCGTAATATTGGTTTTTCTACCATTACTAAAAAAACCAAACTTACACTCATTACTGAGTGCATTAATATTGCCATTTCTAAGCCTCACTTCGTAGCTGAAATCACGAGATATACAGATGGTGTCTTTATACAAGAAATTGGACCAATAAATTGCTTGATTACTTAATGCGGGTTCAATCCGCATTTGCCCATTTTTAACAATATCACAAACTTGCTCGTCTGCTTCGTTTACTCCATTTTGATAGGAAACGTATCCTCTCCAAATAGCGCTGTTCTGAGAGAATACAGGACTATTGAAAAACACAAAAATTAGAGATATGTAGATTATTAGTTTGATCATTATGGTTTATTTTGCTCATGTAGGACAAATGTTGTTCGATATAGATATTACAAATTTAATCCTATTTTTTTAATTGTATATAATTTTATTAATAGTATAACGTTCTTTTTAACAATGTTTTATAAAAATGTAATATATTTATCTCTTTTTGAAATATTCATTAAACACAAAACACAAATCATTTCCGTTGATTTTTTGCAAAAGGAAAGGAATCATAACACGTAATAATTATTTTATTTTCATAAAAAATTATCAGACAGTATATTATGATTATTAAAATATTTACATGTTTTATTTACAAGAATTTACCTATCTCAAAAGTCGAAAGTGGCACAACCCTTGACTATGTCTTTCTATAGAAAAAATAAACAGAAATGTTTCTTACTAAAAAAATCAGTTTATGAAAAAGTCCTTATTTTTTATTTTATTTATTATTGTACTCTTATTTTCTGAAAAAATATTCTCCAATAATATAAGTATTGAAAATTATATCTTAAAATATAATGAAATTGCTCAAAAAGAATCTTTAAAGAGCGGTATTCCAACAAGTATCATTTTAGCACAAGCAATCTTGGAATCAGGGTTCGGTAATTCCAGTTTATGTAAGCGAAGTAACAATCATTTTGGCATCAAGTGGAAAAAATCAGGAGACGGTGACTTTGTTTATTCTTTCGATGATGACTACGATAAAAATGGTAAACATGTTCCATCTAAGTTTATGAAATATGAATCTGCGAGTGAATCTTTTAGTCATCACTCTAAATTCCTTATGCAAAAACGTAATTATCAAGAACTTTTCAAATATAAAAGAACAGACTTTATTAATTGGGCTTATGGCTTAAGAGCCTGTGGATATTCCACTGATAAGACTTATGGCGTTGATTTGATAAAATTGATTCGTCGATATAAGTTGGATAAATATGATAATTTGGAAGAGACATCTTCTAACAATGATTATCAACTTGCTAAGGTTGCAGTAAAACTTAAAAATGAAAAAATTCAGAAGGATCCGTCTTTAGCTTTATTTTCAAAATATATTTCAACGCAAGGACAGTTGCTCGAGAAAGCTATTGATAATGGTGAGGTGACTGATGTAGTGATTATAAAATCTGATTTTAGAGATTTGGATGATGCTCCTATTTCTGCACCAATGAAAGAAAAGAAAAGTCAAAATTCTCTTCTGATAAATCAGCTTATTTTAGATAATCGACAGTTATCCCAAGAGTAATAAATGAGTATTCAGTTTGAAGTAATTTATTACACTCCAAACTGAATACGTCAACAAATTTAAATATCTACATATTTCGACGGTATTGCCCGCCGACCTGATATAGAGCGTGTGTTATTTGCCCAAGTGAGCAATACTTGACCGTTTCCATAAGTTCTTCAAAAATATTACCGTTGTTAATACATACTTCTTGCAAACGACTCAGTTTTTGCTCTGATACTGAGGGGGTACGCGATTTCAGGTTTTCGAGTGTACCAATTTGATTTTCTTTTTCATCAGTTGTTGCACGGATAACTTCTTGAGGGATAATAGTAGGAGAGCCTTCACTACTCAAAAATGTATTGACACCAATAATGGGCAACTCGCCTGTGTGTTTCAACATTTCATAGTGCATACTTTCCTCTTGGATTTTGCTGCGTTGATACATCGTTTCCATTGCACCCAACACGCCACCCCTTTCAGTGATGCGGTCAAATTCTATCAATACAGCTTCCTCCACCAAATCCGTCAATTCTTCAATGATGAAAGAGCCTTGCATCGGGTTTTCATTTTTAGCCAAACCCAATTCATGATTGATAATCATTTGAATCGCCATTGCTCTGCGAACTGATTCTTCGGTAGGTGTTGTGATAGCCTCATCGTAAGCATTGGTGTGTAGCGAATTGCAATTATCATAAATTGCGTACAAAGCTTGCAACGTTGTTCGAATATCATTAAAAGCAATTTCCTGTGCGTGCAGTGAGCGACCCGATGTTTGGATATGATATTTTAATTGTTGACTGCGCTCATTCGCACCATATTTCAGTTTCATCGCTTTTGCCCAAATCCTGCGAGCCACGCGTCCGATTACAGCATATTCTGGGTCAACACCATTTGAAAAGAAAAATGATAAATTCGGTGCAAAGTCATCAATGTTCATTCCTCTTGATACATAATATTCCACAAAAGTAAAACCATTGGATAATGTGAATGCCAATTGTGAAATCGGATTCGCTCCAGCCTCCGCAATGTGATAACCCGAAATAGAAACTGAGTAAAAATTCCGAATTTTATTATTGATAAAATACTCTTGCACATCGCCCATGAGTTTTAATGAAAACTCGGTACTGAAAATGCACGTATTCTGTGCTTGGTCTTCTTTTAAAATATCCGCTTGAACAGTTCCTCTGACTGCCGATAAAGCTTTGTTTTTCAATTGATTATAAACTTCGGCTTCTAAAATCTGATCGCCTGAAATACCTAAGAGTTTTAGCCCCAAACCATCATTTCCTTCTGGAATTTCGCCTTTATACTGAGGGGGGGTAAGCCCTTTGTCGATGTAAAGCTCTTTAATTTTAATTTGGTACAAATGTTCTAATTTATTTTCTCGAATGTATTTCTCACATTCTTGGTCAATAGCTGCATTCATAAAAAAAGCCGTAATCGTAGCAGCCGGACCATTTATGGTCATCGAAACTGATGTCTTCGGGCTGGATAAGTCAAAGCCAGAATAAAGCTTTTTAGCATCATCCAAACAACAGACCGAAACACCTGAGTTTCCGACCTTTCCATAAATATCGGGGCGGTGGTCTGGGTCTTCGCCATAAAGTGTTACTGAGTCAAAAGCCGTAGAAAGGCGTTTGGCTGGTAAACCTTTTGAAACGTAGTGAAACCGGCGATTCGTTCTTTCGGGATTGCCCTCGCCCGCGAACATACGGGTTGGGTCTTCGCCTTCTCTTTTAAAAGGAAAAACACCAGCGGCATACGGGAACTCGCCAGGTACGTTTTCACTTAAAGTCCATTTTAATATTTCACCCCAATCTTTGAATTTTGGTAAAATGACCCTTGGAATTTTATTACCCGATAGTGTTTTATGAAAAGCATTGACTTTGACATCTTTACCCCGGACTTGATACACAAATACATCTTGGGCATAAGCGTTTTTTTTAGATTCCCAAGTATCGAGTATTTTTTTGCATTGACCGTCGAGATTGAGTTCTTGCTCAGCATACATTTTTTCTAACCCCTCAGTAATGTCATTTTTCGATATATTAGCCGAAGTATTTTTAATATTTTCAATTGTATTTTTAATTGAAAATAATTGACGGGCTGTTTCACTTTGTCTTAAAACCCACTTATCATAACTGCGACATGTCTCAGCAATTTCACTCAAGTAGCGAGTGCGACTTGGCTGAATGATGTATATTTTTTCAGAAACGCCGTTGTCATTCGTTTTATGTTTTGAAACTAAATCAACGCCCGTTTTTTCAATAATTTTTGAAATGACTTTTTGATATAAAACGTTCATGCCCGCATCATTGAATTGCGAAGCAATCGTCCCTACCACAGGCATCTCTTCTGTGGGCAAATCCCAAAGGTTGTGATTGCGTTGAAATTGCTTTTTAACATCTCGCAAAGCATCCAGTCCACCACGTTTATCAAATTTGTTGATGGCAATGAGGTCGGCAAAATCAAGCATGTCAATTTTTTCTAATTGAGTCGCTGCGCCGTATTCTGGCGTCATGACGTAGAGCGAAACGTCGGAATGGTCAACGATTTCGGTATCGGATTGCCCAATGCCCGAAGTTTCAAGAATAATCAAATCAAATTGCGCACCCCTCAGTATATCCACCGCCGATTGCACATGTTGCGAAAGTGCCAAATTGGATTGTCGTGTAGCCAATGAGCGCATATACACACGAGGGTTATTGACAGCATTCATACGAATGCGGTCGCCTAAAAGTGCACCTCCAGTTTTGCGTTTAGAAGGGTCAACTGAAACTACCGCAATATGCTTATCAGTAAAATCCATTAAAAAACGACGAACCAATTCATCAACAAGGCTCGATTTACCAGCACCCCCCGTTCCAGTAATACCTAAAATGGGAACTTTACGTACCCCATCAGTATTTATAGAGGATTTTAACTCAGTTAACCATATTTTATTATTGTCTGGAAAATTTTCTGTAGCCGTAATCAGTCGAGCAATTGCGTTATGATTCGCTTTTTCCAATTTTTTAACCTCACCATTAATATTTTCGCCAATAGGGAAATCAGATTTTTCTAAAACATCATTTATCATTCCTTGCAAACCCATGTGCCTACCATCATCAGGAGAGTAAATACGGGTAATGCCGTATGCTTGAAGCTCCTCTATTTCAGTTGGGAAAATAGTCCCACCTCCTCCGCCAAATATTTTGATGTGCCCAGCACCGCGTTCTTTTAAAAGATCAAACATGTATTTGAAAAATTCAATGTGACCGCCTTGATAACTCGTGATGGCGATGCCTTGCACATCTTCTTGAATGGCGGTGTTCACAATCTCTTGTACGGAACGATTATGGCCTAAGTGAATAATTTCGGCGCCGGAGGCTTGCATGATTCGGCGCATGATATTGATTGCGACATCATGTCCATCAAAAAGTGAGGCAGCAGTGACGAGGCGCACTTTATTTTTGAGGGTATAAGGCTTTACTTCTTGCATTTTAAAAATAAATTTTGATTTGGTATATTTGATTAGCTCTTAAAAATGAACAATGCAAAGTTATGAAAAGTTGAGGCTAAATGAATAGGTTATATTTTTAGCACTCTGTATTGAATACGTTTTCATTGTTAAATTTATATTAATATTGAAGATATTTTATACCGAATAAAATGAAAAAATAATTCAATAACCCATGAAAACTCATTTTTTATTAAAAAATGAGGGGAGTGCTAAAAGGGATTAAATCACATTAAAATTATAAATATTTGTAAATTTCGTGTTTTGTAGCTTAAATTTGCACCTACTCACCGATCTTACTTATTTTCCTATACATAAAACAAACATCTGCTATGCGTAAGCACTCAACACCATTCAAGTGGGGTATCCCGTTTGCAACTCTAACATTTATTTTACTTCAAATGACTATTTTTGGACAAGTAGCACCACCAATAGTCTCCATTAAAGGTGGCCGATATACAAATCCCTTTACCGTAACTCTAACAAGTACCACTCCTGAATCTATACTGCGTTATACTCTTGATGGTAGCGCCCCAGATTCTTTATTATCCCCTCAGTATTTTAGCCCTCTAACTATAGACAAAACGACTACGTTGAGGGTAAAATCATTTGCTTCTGGGCAAACAGGAAGTACTATTACTACACACACTTATTTTTTTAATATCAATCATTCTTTTCCAATAATTGCTTTGAGCTTTAATTCCGCCGACTTTTTTAGCGATGCAAAAGGTATCTATACCAATTATACAAATGGGTTAGAAGTTCCAGCAAATGTTGAATTTTTTGAAACGGATGGTAGCAATGCGGCTTCATTTTCACAACTCATGGGTATAGAAATTCAAGGCTCTGCCAGTGCTTCACTACCTCAAAAATCATTGGATTTAAAGCCAGGGAAAAAATACGGTCTGGATAATATTCCTTATAAAATGTTTTCAGATTTACAGTATACTACCTATAAAAGACTTGTTTTAAGAAATAATGGGCAAGATTGGGGTATATCCATGTTCCGAGATGATCTTGTTTCAAGTTTATTCGCTAAAACTGGAGACTTGAACGTTACACTCAAAAAACCAGAATTGTATACATCATCATCTCGACCGGCTGTAGTGTATTATAATGGTGAATATTGGGGGATATACAGCATTAAAGAAAAAATGAAAACAACTTATGTTGAACAACATTTTGGATTGAAAGCAGCTGATTATGATATGCTTGAAAATGAAACGGAGAGATTAAATGGTGATTCACTCACTTGGGATAGTTTTTACAAAGAGATTAATAGTGGTATAAATTATGCAGATGATGGTGAATTTGAGAAATTAAAAGCTAAAATTAATGTTCAAAACTTTTTAGATTACAACGCTTTTTACGTGTATGTAGATAATGAAGATTGGCCAGCTAATAATGTTCGACGTTTTCGACCCCGGAAAACAGATGGTAAATGGAATTGGATAAGCTATGATTTTGATTTTTCAATGGGTCTTTTTCAAGTAACAGGAGGTTTTAATACGGGTGATGCTACACCGAATTCCCTTAAAAGGCTCATGGATCCGAGTGTTCAATATTTTAACAATGCACCTTGGTCTACTTTGCTTTTTAGAAAATGTATGGAAAATACCAATTTTCGTCGCGATTATATCAACAGGACGGCGGATATGATGAATACTATTTTGAAAGGGGATAGAATTAACCAAAGGGTTGAAGAATACAAAACATTGTACGCTCCAGAAATGCCGAATCATGTAAAAAAATGGGGCACACCTGAGCTTAATTTATGGGAGGAGAATACTAATAAGATTAAAAACTTTGCCAATAATCGTAAAGTGAACGTCATAAAACATTTTGATAATCAATTTACGGAAGTAACGGGCTCTGCTGATGTTAGTTTGAATGTTAGTCCTTCGGGAGCGGGCTCTATTCAATTTAGTACAGTTAGTGTCAATACTAATGGTTGGACGGGTACGTACTTTAAAGGAATCGATATTCCTGTGAAAGCAATACCCGCTTCGGGCTATGTTTTTTCTCGTTGGGAAGGTAAGCCGTTACCCGCTACAGAGTCAATAAACGTAAATTTGGATGATAATTTAGTATTAACGGCTATTTTTATCCCCGCTGTTGTGGATATTTGTTTAACAGATGCAGTGCCGCCGATTTTTCGAAATTGCCCTAATAATATATCACTTTCTACTAAAGATGCTTGTACTGTAGCAACATGGGTAGCCCCTACAGCCTCAGATAATTGTGGAATTCCCTCAGTAAATAGCAATTTTAACAGTGGTACTTGTTTCCCAATCGGAACTACTATGGTGACTTATACTGCTTTGGATTCTAAGAATAACTCTTCAACATGTAGTTTTAATATAAGAGTAATTGCCCAGCCTGTTGATCTTTGTTCACTGGATAGCGAGGCGCCCGTTTTTCAAAATTGTCCTTTGAATATTACTCAAGAAACGGCTAATTCATGTAATATTATAAATTGGGTTGCGCCGACAGCTACTGATAATTGTGGCACCCCCTCAGTATCCAGCAATTTTAATAGTGGATTTTGCTTTCCTTTAGGCATTACTGAAGTTAAATATTCTGCTACAGACGCTAAAAATAATAATTCTACCTGTGCCTTCACTGTTACAGTAAAAGCTACACCAGTTGACCCTTGTGCAACGGATGCAATAAAGCCAGTTTTTCAAAATTGCCCAAGTAATTTCTCATTATCAACTACAAGTAATTGTGTGATTGCAAATTGGGTTGCACCTACAGCTACGGATAATTGTAGTACCCCCTCAGTATCCAGCAATTTCAACAATGGTGCTTGTTTTCCAATTGGTACAACAACTGTGACTTATACTGCCATTGATGCTAAAAATAATAATGCAAAATGTAGTTTTAATGTAGTGGTTACAGCTTCGTTGCAGCAACCATGTGCACGAATAAAAGGTTCCATTTTACGTGAAATATGGACTGGAATAAGCGGCTCTTCGGTAACCAGTCTTACGGCAAGTGCTAAATATCAAGGCAATGCTTCAAGAAAAACCGTTTTGACTGAACTTAAAGTACCATACCAAGAGATGGAATCCAACTATGGAGATAGAATTAGGGGCTTTTTATACCCACCGACTACGGGTAATTATACTTTTTATGTGTATGGCGATGATGGAGTAAGTTTATTTTTAAATAAAACCGGCAATAGTATTGATGGAAAAACCCAAATTGCTTACAGTACGACTTGGACGAATGAGTTGCAAATTAATAAGCAAGCATCTCAAAAATCAACTACTATTTCACTTGAAGCTGGCAAAGAGTATTATATAGAGTTTTTGCACAAACAAAGTGGTGGCGGGGATAATGAAGGAGTACTTTGGATTCTGCCAGGCACTTCTACGCCTGTAATAATTAAAGGGCAATACTTAGCGCAATATGATGCCTGTCAATCCGCACCGACAAGTGTTTGTAATAGTGACACACAAGCTCCCGTATTTCAAAATTGCCCAAACAATATTTCATTAACAACGAATGCTCCTTGCGCCTTAGCGACATGGGTGGCTCCATTAGCGACTGATAATTGTGGTACCCCCTCAGTATCCAGTAATTATTTAAGTGGAGCATGCTTTCCAGTGGGCGTTACTGCCGTAAATTATACCGCTACTGATGCTAAAAATAATAGTGCAAAATGTAGTTTTAATGTAGTCGTACAAAGCTCTAATAATAATACCTCCAATGATATTGCTTTAGAAATCACAGCAAGTACGCCTGTTTATAAAAAGTATGATTACATAACTTTTACGGTAACGGCTTCCAATAACAGCAATGTGCCAATGAAAGATGTCAAAATTGAACTTCCATATCCCATGGGAACTGTAAATGGGGGACCAACAGCTACGACTCTTGGGACATGGTCATCTTATTGTGCTGGTAGTGTATTGTGTTATACTTGGACTATACCAATTCTGCCTCCAAATACAACTGCTACACTGACAGTGCCTTTGTTTGTTTTAAATGCATCAGCACCTATTACTGCTACCACAAGATTGTTGGTATCCACCCCAACTGATAATAATTCAGCGAATAATCAGGCATCTACAAGTGTTACACCTCAGTTACTTCCTGCTCAAAACTTGAGTATTGGTAGGCAGTTGCCAACTCAATTGGTACCCATTGTTGTACAAAGTTTATCGCCAAATCCTACGGATAATACTATTGATATTGATTTAGAAAGCCTTATAAAAAAACAAGTTGCATTCTATTTTTCAAATACACTGGGAAAAATTGTCAAAGTGGAATATAGAGATATTGAAAAAGGGGCTAATAATGTCCATTTTGACGTAGAAAATTTTCAAGGAGGCGTTTATTTTGTAGTGCCAGAAACGAATATTGGGATGAATGTGCCCACAAAATTTGTAAAAATGTAGGATGAGGAAGTTTTTATTACTTTTAAAGGCGCCAAGTATCAATTGATATTTGGCGCCTTTTCGTTATTTTAATCGTAAAATAGCTTTAACCAATTCCTTTGAAATAGGGTGTTCTCCCGATAAAACGAAAGTATCAATAAATGGATTCTCTAAGACAATGCGGCCATATTTTTGATAGCTTTTCCAAATATGCTCGATGAACCATTTGGGCTCATATCCCCAGCGCTCATCCTCTGATTTTCGGTGTAAAAAGGTATTTTTACTTATTTGAACAAAGAAATTATAATCAAAAAGCTCATTCAGATTTTCATCATTGAAGTTAAATAACCCCTCAGTAATGACATGTTGAAATGCATCTTTTTTCTCTAAAATTTCTTTTTTATAAGCTTCAAAGTTGATGGATTCGGGTCGTTCCCAATCGATTCTATGTCTAATTTTAGGTATTTCACTTTCAGGCATAATAAAATTATCTTGACTCAATACAAATGTAGATTCGCCAATTTCATCAAATACATCTTTTATTAAAAAAGCCAAACTTGTTTTACCCGAGCGTGAAGAACCACCAATGCCTATTATCATTTAAATTTTTTTACTTTGTTCTAAAATTCAAAACCTTAGATGTGAATTTATAGTTTTGTCTTTTAAAAAAAACGTTTTTAATATTAAAATATGGAACAGACCTATTCTCCAGAAGATTTCAGTAAAATGACGCGTATTCCACGCATGAATTTAATCAATTCTTTGAGTGGAATCAAAGGCGCTCATTTAATCGGCACAATTAATCCAGTTACGGGTGTACCTAACCTTTCATTGTTTTCATCAGTCATTCATATCGGTGCGGATCCGGCTATGTTAGGAATTTTATCAAGACCTGTGGAACCCAACGGTAAAACGTCAAGGCACACTTACGAAAATATTCAAGCCACAAAAGTATTCACTATTAACCATGTTAATACGGGTATTTTTAAAAAAGCGCACCAAACATCCGCCAGTTATTCCGATGGAGTTTCAGAATTTGATGCTGTTGGTTTGACCCCTCAGTATTCCGAGGTTTTGAAAGCACCATACGTGGCTGAATGCCGAGTAAAAATGGGTCTGGAATACGTAGAAGAATATTTCATAAAAGCCAATTCTACGATTTTAATTATTGGTAAAATTATAGAACTCATTGTTCCACAAGGAGGTATATCAGAAGATGGTCATTTGCATTTATCAAAATTAGGCAGCGTCTGCGTTGAAAGCTTGGATATGTACCATTCTACAGAATATTTAGCGACTTTGCCCTATGCACGACCATAAAAAGTAGAAATTTTAAACAAATATTGTTATTATTGTTTTATATTCGCACAAAATAAATCTTTTGTTTTAAAAATAAGAATAGAATTGAGCGCAATAAAGAAAATATTTGCTTGTTCTGGGTGCGGTGCTACCTCTCCGAAATGGGTCGGGAAATGCCCTTCTTGTGGGGAATGGAACACCTACGTAGAAGAAGTGATTCAGAAAGAGAGCAAGCGTGAAGAACGTCAGCGGATTTGGAAAGGCGTAAAACCCGAAGATGCCAAACCAATGGCTTTAAAAGATATCAAAACAGGTAATACGCAACGCCTTGTTACGCCTGATGAAGAGCTGAATCGGGTTTTGGGCGGAGGCATAGTGTCGGGTTCATTGATTTTAATAGGTGGTCAACCCGGCATTGGTAAATCTACTTTGATGTTGCAGCTCACATTGGGCATCAATGCAAGGGTGCTGTACGTGAGCGGTGAGGAAAGCGAAGAGCAGATAAAAATGCGCGCGGACAGAGTTGCTGAAAAACATTCTGATTGCTATATTTTAACAGAAACGAGCACATCTAAAATCTTTCAACACGCCCAAACGCTTGAACCTGATGTCATAATCATTGACTCCATCCAGACTTTGGCAGCGCCACACATAGATTCTACTCCCGGGAGTATCTCACAAGTGCGCGAAACGGCTGGTGAATTACAGCGTTTTGCTAAAGAAACGAATATCCCGATTTTTATTATTGGGCACATTACCAAAGAAGGTTCAATTGCCGGGCCCAAATTATTGGAGCATATTGTTGATGTGGTGCTACAATTTGAAGGTGACCAAAATTATACGTATAGGATTTTGAGAACCTTAAAAAATCGCTTTGGTTCGACGGATGAAATGGGGATTTATGAAATGCAATCAGATGGATTGAGGCAAGTTTCGAACCCGTCTGAGTTGCTTTTATCTCAAAAAGATGAGGATTTGAGTGGTTCGGCTATTTGTTCGACTATTGAAGGGCAGCGTCCGATTTTGATTGAAACGCAAGCTTTGGTGAGCAGGGCGGTATATGGGACGCCTCAACGCTCGGCTACGGGATTTGATTTACGCCGATTAAGTATGCTTTTAGCCGTTTTAGAAAAACGTTGTGGTTTTCCTTTTGCTATGAATGATGTGTTTTTAAATATTGCGGGTGGTATTCGAGTGGACGACCCTGCCATTGATTTGGCAATTGTGAGTGCATTAATTTCATCTTTAGAAGATGTGAGCGTACCTCATGATATTTGTTTTGCGGGCGAAGTAGGTCTTTCGGGTGAAATTAGGACTGTGAACAGAATTGAGCAACGGATTCAAGAAGCCGATAGATTGGGTTTTAGAGAAATATTTATCTCTAAATACAATATTAAAGGCTTAGATGATAAAAAATTTAAAATAAAAATAAGAACAATTGGAAAAGTAGAAGAGTTATATCAAACACTTTTCGTTTAAAATCTTAAAAAGCGACCCCTCAGTATGGGAGTCGCGGTTTTTGTTTTTTATTTGTTTTTTAGCACCCGAAAAAAATAGTTTTAATTTTTAATAAAATTTTTTTTTTTTTATAAAAGCATTTTTTTTTGGCTAAATAAA
>JANPHO010000346.1:0-6042 GCA_031424515.1 Saprospiraceae bacterium | reverse complement strand
CATTTTTTTAATCAAACTTTGCTCAATTCTGTCATTGCATAATTCATATTGTTTCAATAGATTTTCCACCTTAACATATTGAATATCAATGGTTTTCTGGTTGGTTTTAATCGCCAGTTGATAATCATTTTGAGCGTCGCGCAGTTGTAATGCGGTCTCGCTTTTCTTGAAATTATTATTGCCCGGAATGGGAACGGTCAAACCAAAACGAACTGAAAAATTATTGACCGATTTCTGTTTATTGGGCGTTTCTAATTCTAAAATCGGGTTTTGATAGGCGACTTGAACAAAACTAAATATTTGCCGATTTTGAGCCATTTCAACCTCGAAATTGGCGGAAGCCAACTTGTTTTGAGCATTGCGATAATCAATAATTGGGTTCAAAGATTGCGTCATTTTTTGAGCATTAATGACCTCCGATATTTTAGAAATGGGTATAAAATCTACGTAATCCAAAGTCGGTAAAGCATCCGATAAAAGATATTGCTTGATTTTATTTGTTTGAAATTGCACCGCATTTTCTAATTCCGAAACCGCTAATTGAAGCGTATTTTTATCATTTTCGGTATCCAGTACGTCCTTAATTTTAGTATCCAAACCTTTATCCAGCATATCGGATAATACGCTGTGTTTTTTATCCAATAAAACTGTCAAATTCCGCCTTTTTACAATCAAATCTTGAGTAAAATTCAAAGTCACCAAGGTCAAATATCTATCAAAAAGGGCTTGTTGAAGTGTCACTCGAGTTTCACTTTCTAAGGCGCCAACTTGGGCAGTTTTAAATTCTTTTTGCTTTTTTATTTCACGTAAACTATTGGTACTCAACACCAAGCCATAAAAATCCTCGTTGCGGATATTGCCGTAAATAGTGTCCCCATTGGCGTTGCCATTGATGCCAAAACGCGCTTCCACTTTTTTAATAATGGGCATATCGTACTTCAATCCCTTCGCAAATTGGCTGATTTGTTGCCCATATTGGAAACGTTCATCTTGAACGAGGCTGCTCAAAACATCTTTTGTTTTCAGCTTTTGAGCACCTAAATTGGCAATAAAGACAAGGGAAAATATTATAAAAAAGGCTTTTTTCATTTAAAAATCAACATTTTGCTTATTATACTGAGGGGGTATAAACCGTGCCACCGCTTCATGGGGTGGTAACGTTTATGGTATTAAAATCTAAATTACTGAGGGGGTCTATTGGATAAAGAAATGACAATTTTTTCTCCTATATAAAACTTATTGGTATCGGGCATTTGAATAAAAATCTCCCTTCCCCACGCTTTCACTTCCACAAATTTTCGCAATCGTAAAGGCAATTCCACTAATTTTGGGCTGCTCCCAACGATTGTTCCTTTCGTTAAAATAGCCGGTCGTGAAGCGGAAGCAATGCCAACCGAATCGCCCAATTGAAAAGGTACTTCCGTGGATTCATGGATGAAACCAATGATTTTATTGGGCTTTTTAGGGTTGATTTTTATCATATCCTTAAACTGAGGAATGAGCATATTTTTACCCATATTCACTTGCTCCACGTAACCGTCCATTGGCGCTATTAAAAAAAGCTTATTGCGCTCCAATTTCACAAAATCTATATCTTTTTGTACCTGATTCAGCTTTGCTTGCGCAATGACTTGATTGGCTTGTCGCTGCGAGTTAATCTGAGCTATTTGTTCTTGAGTTTGCGTCTCTAATTGCACAATTGACTCTTGTAACACCTTAATTTGCTCCGATTTACTACTGATTCTGCTCACATTTTCAGTATTATAAATATTCTTTTTAAGGGATAATTGCAACGAATCTTCCGTTTGAAGTACCCTTATTTCGGCTTTTAATTCAGCAACCCGAGCTGTTTGACGGGCAAAAAGAACGTCTTTATCTTTATTCAAAGTTTCATTTTTGGCATTTTTTTCAACCTCTAATTGATTGATATCAGCCAATTTTTCAGCTGTCGTTTTATCCAATTCTGACCGATAAAAAATCGCTAATGTATCCCCTTTTTTAACTTGATTGCCCGAAACCACCCGAATATCTTGCACCAATACCGTATGTTCAAAATTCATAGTTTGAGGCTCAGTTTCGGCCGTTCCAAAAAAGCTAACCGTACTTTGGCTCTGCAAATCTTTAGCAATCCAGTAGCAACCGAATAAAGCAGCCGGAATTAAAATGTATAAAAGATTGATTTTCATGTACTTGTAATGCGAAAATCCAGTTTCGCTATAAAAATTTGAAAAATAACTTATTTGATTTAAATGCAAAACTGGAGTTTCACTTTACTTTAAAAAACGCTCATCCACGGGGATTTTCATGCCCGTAGCCAAGCCATTGTTCTGCATCGCTAAACCAATAACTGCTAAAAGCTCTTCATATTGAGCCTCGGTCATACCTTTATTGGTGGCGGCGGCAGTGTGCGTATGGATGCAATAATCGCAATTATTGACAATTGAGACTGCCATATAAACCATTTCTTTAGTCAACGCATCTATTGCACCGGGTGCCATAATGGTTTTGGTATCTCCCCATACCCGCTTGAGATTTTGGGGATGATTTGCCAATGCTCGCCAAAAATTATTGATATATTCCGTTTGACGCGTAATTTTTATATCGTCAAAAATTTCATTCACTTCCGAAGAAGCATTCTCTAATTCGATTAATTTTATAGTTGCCATTGCTTAATTTTATGATTTATACTGAGGGGGTACTTACACTTGAGATGTTTCAGAGTTTTGTAAATTAAAACGCCGAATTAAAATACTCATTTCCTCTAATTTATCCAGCATTTCCTTTTGTTTTCTATCGTCTTTAAAAATAAGGACATAATCCCGCTCATGTACAGGGTTACTTTCTTTAGGAATATCATTTCTGATGCCTTCTAAAGTCATTTTTCTACAATACTGATTCAAAATTTGTTCAATTTTAATCAACTCATTTTTATCGTTTATCCTAATTCGCAACTCCCAGATAAGGTGATTTCCCATGTCAAAAGGCGTAAATTTCAAGGCAAAAGCGACTAAACAGAATATGCCCGTACCTTGAATGGCTATTAAAAAAACATAAGAACCGCAGGCTATACCCGTACCCAAAGCGGCAAACATGAAAATAATATCGCGCGGGTCACGAAACGAAGTCCTAAAATTTATAATGGTCAAAGCCCCTAAAATGCCCAATCCCGAAGCCACGTTATCACCAATGGATTGCAAAATCATGGTAGCAATCAATGAACTCAATATCAAAGATTGAACAAAATTAGGCGTTTTAAGCGTTGCTGGGGATGTAAAATAATAGGTCAAAGCAATCACAGAAGAGCATAGAAAAGCCAATAAAAAGGTAAAAAATACCATTTCATAGGTCGGGTTTTCTATTTTAGAGTATAAAGAGAGAAATTCTTGCATAAACAGCTGATGTGGTTGTTGATTATTGGTTTTACTTTGGCATTTAGAAAACCCGTGTCACCGCTTCGAGCGGTGGCACGGATTTTAGAGTGCCAAATTAGAATTAGTTATAACGATTATTTTATCAAAACTACTTTGACTAAAACCTAATCAATAATCAATTTTTTACTTAAATTACCTATCCTGACAATGTAAAGCCCCTTTTGCCAATGAGCAGTTTCAATAAAAGCCTCTTTTAATATATTGACTTTAAAAACGGATTGCCCCAAGGTATTATAAACCATTAAGTTCAAATTTTTATCGGAATCAAGTCTGACCGTCACCCCCTCAGTATGAACGGGGTTTGGGAAGATTTGGAGAGCATTTTCAGGCAATATTTCGTCAATTGAAGTGGTTGCAGTATTATTATTGGCTTTAAAAGTAGGTGTTAAAGCAACAAAACTACCCGTTCCGTTCGGGCGGCGACCAAAGCTGATATCCGATTTTTGAGCGCCAAAAGTAATTTGGTCAACAATTGAAGTATCTTTTTGGCACAATAAAATGGACTCACCTGAACCCGATAATTTAAAATTTGAATGAAAACTCGTAGCTGTATTTTGACTGCTGTCCTCATCCGCCCAAACTATCAAATAACCATTCGCAGGAATTGATGTGCCTTGAGGGAATTTCCATTTTCCACGGTTATCTGGATTATCACTGATGAACCAACCGCTGATGTCCACTGCCGCAGTTGATTTATTGTACAATTCTATCCAATCATCAAATTGGTCTTTTTCATCTTTTGCCGTTTTGGTATTGGATGCCATGAACTCATTTATCACCACATCACTCGCCACCGAGGCACTTGCTACAATTTGATAATATTCATGCTCTGCCCGCTCAGGTGAAAAAATACCCGCATTGGCATTTTCAGACCAAATATAATACTCCATAACTGGATTTACGAGCTTGATGCCTATGCCAAAAGTACCATCATTTGCGGCACCGTCTTTATGCAATCCATCGTCAAACATTTCCACTCTTTTGAAAAAGCCAGTCGTTTTTAAACGATAACCCAGCAAAACACCATTGGCGGTACTGCCCGTCACTTTAGATGTAATCCACGCAGTATCATTGAGTTTTACATTAGGAGTAGATGCTATATTTGAAATCACGGGAGGTGCAGCTTTCATCACCGCGAGAGTATCAAGATACTTGATTTTATTTTCAACAAGGCTAACAATACCCGGAGTACCGCCACCGCCCATGCCACCAGTACCAGTGCTACTGTAATAAAAATTGGTTTTAAATAAAGCATAAGTACTCAAATTATTAGGGTCATTGAGCACAGAGTTGTCTATTATTGTCCTCATTGCTTCACCCCTCGTGCGGTATTTACCCGATTTAAAAGCCTCGTTATTCATTGTCCGCACGTGGGCAATGTACATTTTACGAAATCTGTCATTGGATAAAAGCTTAGAAATCAATGGTTTAGCAGCATTGGTTTCGTGCGTAAAAGGCGATAATTTAGCCATTGCCAAAGAATCCAATTGAGCACCGGGACCCGTGCCACCGCCTACTCCACCCGGAAAACCACCAAATGACATATTTAAATCCCAAATAATGGGGTTAAAACGCCCGTTATCATCCCGCCACAGGTAATAATTTTGGGTAAAACTGCCCGTATAACTGTCCAAATTGACAAAAAGTATATTGAAAGCCAGCATCCATAGAGCATGATCAACATCCAATATTTTTTCAAAATCAGCCGCTGGTTTATTATTCAATGTATCGCACAAATGAATCAATTGTTTCCATCCATAATCGGAATTTACCTCATACGAGCTATAATATTTAGTCGAATCTGTACCCAAAAACGCCAATGATGAAGCACCACCACTTCCACCCATGAGCGACGGTGGTGTACATTTCACAAATATATTTCCACTTGAGGAGGGAAAATGCGCTTTACAGAAAGTCTTTGTAACGGCTTCTGTATTCGTATAAAGTCCAATCAGTACGTCATTTACCCAAACTTTCGCAAAATTGGCTCTGGGCAAATCCGTGTAAGGCTGCATAAGTTCATAACTCAAAGCTTCGCGCACACAGGATGGATCTTGAAATATATTGGCTAATTTGATGTCTTTATATCCTTGGTAATTTTGATCTTTTATATTATCCAATTCAATATGCCACGGATTCTTTTTTCGGGTAGCATTGAAAGTTGAATTCCCCTTATATTTTGCGCCCACGGAATCAAAAGCGACTCCGTTTATCACGACTCTTTTACAAAAAGTATAGGGTTCGGCAGTAGATTGTGCCGCAGAGATTAATAATGTACTCCAATTAGGTTGGTCAAAATAGATTTTTATCTCTTGTATTTTAGTAATATCATAAAAATCTTGTGCTTGGAGCGTCGAAATACTGAGGGGGGTAAAAATCAAAAACCACAAGCTAAGTGCTTTGGCTGTACATAAGTGTAAATTAAATTTCATGAAGAATTTTGCTATTAAAAATGAAAAAGTAGGTTTAATTTTCTTTACTCAAGCTAATACACATAAAATTATCAAATAGATGCTCCAAGTAATTAAAATATCTATAAACTTTCTCTATTTTACTACGAATGACCTGTATTTAGAGATAACTTACCGAAATTAAAAGTTGATTTGGCTTG
>JANPHO010000345.1:0-17961 GCA_031424515.1 Saprospiraceae bacterium | reverse complement strand
ATCGAAATTGAGCTTATGTTTGCGCTAAGGGATTTTTTTGTTCCTTGCATGGCGTGGACTTTTATGGTGTGGTAACCCAAAGGTACACGCTTTTTTTATTCACTTAATTCCCTTAATCCGTAATTTCTTCACGAACCATTGTTTTACTATTGAACTGTTAATTTTTTCTAAAAGCCTATGTGTATAGTTGCTTCTCATTTAAAATAGAGTTTCTTTTGTATTCTATTTTAAAATTTGTTTTAAAAATTTATTAAAACTTAGTCTTTTCATGAACATATACAAGATTCTTTTTTTCTTTATTATTTCTATTTCGTCTCTTTCAGCTCAAAAAACAAAGACAATTACTGCTAAAATAGTGGGTTATACTGAGGGGTCGGCGCAGTTGATTGGTGTTTATGCTGAATCCAATTATTTAGCGGATTCGGCTCGGATTGGTGCTGATGGTACTATTCAATTTACAAGTAAGGAAGCAGGTTACTCCGATGGTTTGTTTTTTATATTGCTACCCGATCAAGCCAATATTCAATTTTTGGTTGCCAATGGTGAAACTTTTAAACTCACCACGCGAAAAGGGGATTTAATCAATTCAATGAAAGTAGAGGGTTCTTTAGAAAATCAACTTTTCTTTGAAAGCCAAAAGTATCAAGCAGCAATGGAACAAACTTTTAACAATCTCTCGCAAGAGATGAGAAAGTACGCTCCCGGCTCGCCACAACTTGACAATATTAAAAAAGAGCAAGCGAGACTTATTGCTGAGCGAGATGCAAAAATTATTGAATTGAAAGAAAAATATCCCAATTCTTTTGTAGCTAAATTCAAAATGGCGGGTCAAAACCCTAAATTGAGATATACCTATAAAGCGAATGGCATATTGGATAGTATGCAAACTATGATTAATTACAAAGAAGATTGGTGGAAAGACTTCGACTTCACGGATGTGAGATTGTTACATACGCCTGTATTTTTTAATAAATTGAAGAAATATATGTATGAACTTACTACTCAACATCCCGATTCTGTTATTAATTCCGCCGTTTATTTGATTGATAAAACGCTCAATAATAAGAACTATTTCAATATTACGGCTAATTGGATTACCTATAATTTTAAGCCAAGTGTGGGTAAATTGATGGATGGCGATGCTGTCTATTCTCACCTTGTTTTAAAATATTTCACGCCCGAAAAAGCGGATTGGATTGGTCAGAAAGTTGAAGATATCGAAAGTATGCGCAAGACTGCAAGAGAAATGAAATGCAGCCTTTTGGGTATGATTGGTCAAGACGTGGTAGCGGCGAATCCAAAAGGTGAATTGAAATCTATTTATGGTTTGAAAGCTAATTTCACGGTTATTTACATCTACAATCCAGAATGTGAACATTGCCAAGAGGAAACGCCTCATCTTAGACAAGTTTATGATAAATGGAAAAGCAGAGGTGTTGAGGTATATAGCATTGCTGCCAATGCTAAAAGTATGGAGGAATGGCAAGGCTTTTCTAAAAAGTATGGAGTTAACTGGACGGATGTTTGGGATCCACCTTTAAAGAGCAAATACCATGAAAAATATTATGTGGATATTACGCCAGAATGTTATGTACTGGATAAAAACCATAAAATCATTGCTAAAAACCTGAAACCGAATCAACTCCCAGAGATTTTTGAGCGTGAGTTGGCAAAAATGAAGTAATATACTGAGGGGTCAGCCGATTGGGCACTGTCGCCTAAAAGAAAAGCAGTTGGCGAATGCCAACTGCTTTTTGATTTTCAGCTTATAGCTATTGCTTGATTATCTACCTGATTTCAACAAATCACGGATTTCACCCAATAATACTTCGTTTGCTGGCGGTGGTGGCGGCGGTGCGGCTGCTTCCTCAGCTGCTGCTGTTTTTTTAGCTGCTGCGATTGCTTTCACAATCATAAACATCACAAGAGCAACAATCAAGAAGTAAATGATAGCAGATACAAAATCTCCATATTTAACGGCTACTTCTGGAGCGGTTTCTTTACCATCTGCTCCGATAACTGCTGCTTTCAAAACTGTTTTCCAAGTTGTAAAGTCAGCTTGAGTAAGCATTGATACTAATGGCATTACCATACCATCAATAAATGCAGCTGTAATTTTTCCGAATGCGGCGCCCATTACGAAAGCGATAGCGGTATCCACTAAATTACCTTGAATGGCGAAAGCCTTGAATTCTTTTAGCATGTAATAATTGCGTTTAAAGTAAGTTAAATAAATTTAATATAAGTTAATAAAAGTATGTTTTGTGACTTGATAATAAATTAGCATTCTCAAGATTTTGAAGTATTTTATTTTGTTTATAAATTAGTCAAATTAGTTTATCAAAAAAATCTAATTATATTTAGATAAAATAGAATATATTTTTTATTAAAATTTTATTTTTGTGACATTGTAAACAAAGTTAAGCTTTAGACAAATGAAAGTCAGTAAAGTCACAAATTTTCTGTAATTTTTTTAAGATTACACAAAGATTTCACACAAATGGCTTAGTTAGACATTCGCAACAGCTTTTTTAAAAGCTACTTTCAATATATTTTACTTGAATTAAAAGAAAAGAACTAAACAACGTACCTGCTGCTATCAAGCCTTAATAAAATAGCCAACATCGTCGTGAATCCCAATAGAGAAGAGCCACCTGCGGATACAAATGGGAGAGGGATACCAATGACGGGCATAATGCCCATGGTCATACCGATATTGATAAAGAAGTGAAAAAAGAAAATGCCTGCAAGGCAATAAGCATAAAGCCGTACAAAATTGGAGCGTTGCCGCTCACCTATCTGAACAAGCCGAACGAGGAAAAGAATATATATAGCCAAAACGCCTAATACGCCTATGAACCCCTGTTCTTCACCCACCGTGCAAAAGATAAAATCTGTGTTTTGCTCTGGTACAAAGTTGAGTTGAGTCATAGTTCCTTCAAGAAAACCTTTGCCTTCTAATCCACCTGAACCGATAGCCATTTTTGCGCTGTTCAGATTATAAGCCACTCCGCGAGGGTCGCATTTATCGGGGCGAAGCCATACGTTAATACGCTCTTGTTGGTGTTTTTTCAACACATTATTGAACATAAAACTGGTAGCAAATATGAGTACAGAAGCTATCAATAATGAACTTGTAGTAACAATAACCAATCTAAAACGCCCTCTTTTACTGTGTGTGATGATAAAAACAATGACCGTTAAGAGCATTGTCACCAAAGCAATAGTGGTCTCACCGTTAAAAAAGCAGAATGCCGAAAATAAAATAAGCGTAATAACCCCCGCTAACCACCATCTTTGATGATCCGAAATATTGAAAGCAAATAGTAACGAAGCCAACATCATCAGGTACATGACCAATTCGTTGGAGTTTAAAACCAAAGCTAAAATAAAAACTACAGCTAACGAAATTCCAATAATATAAGGCGTAGGAGATAGACCCTCTCTATAAAGCATAATGCTGAATGAGATAAAAACCAACATCGAACCAGCATCGGGTTGAAGCATGATAAAGAAGATAGGAATAGCTAATATTCCTAAAATGATTAGCTGTGTCCGTTGTTCTTTTAAACTAACACTTGGAGTGGAAAGAAAGCTGGATAATGCAAGAGCTGTCCCAATTTTAGCTACTTCAACTGGCTGAAATCCAAATCCACCAAAGCTGAACCATGCTTTAGCACCATTGATTTCTCTGCCAAAAATAAGCACTAAAATAAGTAATAATATACCAAAACCATAAACAGGGTAAGCAAACACACGCCAAAACTTTGCATCAAAAGAAAAGATGAGAAGGGACAAAATAATAGAAATTCCAATAAATATAGTCTGTTTTCCCACCGATGTTTTTACTAAAAAATCGTTTACACTCATAGACCCATAATCCTGCTTATAACCAACAGCATAGATCATGAGCCACCCTATAGCCGTTAGACTCAAATAAAAAGACATCATTACGAAGTCTATTTTCCCACCTCCTCCCGATTCTTTTGATAACATGTGCTTTTTGAAACAGAGGATACCCCCTCAGTATTTAGGCAATATTTTAACTTAAAAACCTACAACTCACTCTTAGTTTGCAGTAATTTCAGATGTTTTTACCCTATCAGGGACGATGTAAGCATCCGGATAATCTCTCTTGATTTTTTGTAAAAAATTACTGGCTTCCGTGCGAGAAGAAAAACCACCAATGCGCACTCTATAATATGGCTTTGCCTGCGACCAGCCTGTGTAAACGCCTGGGTAACGGGAATTGAAAAGCGATTGTGCTTCATCCACTTTTAAACGGTCAGTCGTTGCCATTAATTGAATTCGGAATCCATCAATCACTTGAACTGTATTATTGGTGGTTGGAGACGTTGTGGATTTTCCACCCGTGACATACGTTTCCATCATTCTACTGATGATAGGCTCTTCGTTGATAACCACATTTTGAGCTTTTATTCCTTCAATTCCTAAGAACAAAACGATAATTACTGCTATAATATTCTTCATAATACGTTGATTTTCAGTTTTTTATAAATTCTATTTTAAAATTGTAAAATTCAAATTATTTTTCTCCCGTTACAATAGCCATACCGTTGGATGTTCCTATCCTATTCGCCCCAACACGAATAAGTTTATCTGCCATTTCAAAAGATTTAATCCCTCCCGATGCTTTAATCTTAACTTTTGGCGATAAGTTTTCACGTAAAAATTTCACAACCTCCACTGTTGCTCCGTCTGCATTTATCCCCGTGGATGTTTTAATAAAATTCACATCATTATCTTCCGCTATCTTGAGCACTTGTTTCATCTCATCCCTTGTCAAAAGACCCGTTTCAATGATTAACTTGAACACTTTTCCCCGCATAGAAACGGCTCTACTCATACTGTCTATTTCGCTTTTGACGTGATTCCAATTTCCGCTTTTTATTGCACAAATATTGACCACGGCATCTATCTCATCGGCTTCTTCATCTATGGCTCTTTTTATTTCTTCAACTTTAGAAGGAATTGTTGAATAACCCATTGGAAAGCCAACTACGGTAATGACTTTAGCACGTTCATTCATAATGCGAGCCGCATCACGTACATAATATGGCGGAATACAGACACCATAAAACTGATACTGCAAAGCCTCTTCACAAAGTGCTTGTATATCTTTGAGCCTACAATCAGGTTTTAGTAGGGTGTGTTCAATTACTTTGTGAATATTCATAGCATGCCATGATTTTGTACTGTATTGTTCAATAAGCGTTTAATGATAAGACAAAGATACATTCTTTGTCAGTATTTAGGTAGCGACGAAAGCCACAAATTCAAGAGGACTATAAAAAGTGTTTTACCTTTAAAATGAGACAATAGTAAATTTTACAGCCGCAATGCCCCCTCATCCATGCATTTAGCTGGTCGAAGCTAAACGTACCCTATTTTTTGAAAAAAACAATATAATAAGACTTATACAAAACTAAATCCCTTTATTTTATATTTAAATAGAGCATAAAATTGCAGAATTCAGCATATTCAGAAGATTTTAATCCTCTTTTTTAAAAAAGAGCAAAGTAGAACTATTTAAAAATGCTTATGGTTTTTTGGACAATTCTATCTAAAATCTGTCTAACTTGCGCGAAAATTTAATAAAATATTACCCCCTCAGTATTTAAAGGTATTTCGATCTCAAAATTCACAGCGAATTCAAAGAGATGGAACACCACTCAATAATATTTATTGATGAAATTAGATGATATAAAAAAGCCGATTGATGCTGAGCTCGATGCGTTTGAAAAGCACTTTCGGGATTCAATGCGCAGTGATGTCGCTTTGCTCGATAAAATAATGTTTTATATCGTGCAACGCAAAGGAAAGCAAGTGCGCCCAATGTTCGTTTTTTTAAGCGCAAAACTATGTGGTGAAATCAACCAAACCAGTTTTGTAGCGGCTTCGCTTGTTGAATTACTCCATACCGCCAGTTTAGTGCACGACGATGTGGTGGATGACAGCTTTGAAAGGCGCGGATTTTTCAGCATCAACGCGCTTTGGAAGAATAAAATCGCGGTACTTGTAGGTGATTACCTTCTGACCCAAGGACTTCAACTGGCTTTAAAAAATGAAGCATTTAAAATACTCGAAATCGTATCTAATGCTTTTAAGGAAATCAGCGAAGGGGAGCTCCTCCAAATAGAAAAAGCCCGCCGACTCGATATTAAAGAAGATATTTACTATGAAATAATCCGTCAAAAAACTGCTTCACTCATAGCCGCTGCTTGTGCAGTTGGTGCGTCCTCTACCACTAAAGATACGGATTTAGTAGAAAAAATGCGCCTTTTTGGTGAAAAAATCGGGATAGCGTTTCAAATAAAAGACGATTTATTTGATTTCGGAACGGATGATGTGGGTAAACCGTTGGGCATTGATATCAAAGAAAAGAAAATGACATTGCCCCTAATTTATGCCCTTAATAACGCTACAAAGCAGGAAAAAGATAGGATTATCAACAATATCAAAAGGCATAATGAAGAGCCGGCAAAAGTAGCAGAAGTGATTGATTTTGTGCGTAAAAGTGGTGGATTGAAATATGCTGAGGATGTAATGCTCAAATTCAGGCAAGAAGCCTTCGATATACTGAGGGGATTCCCAGAATCGGAAGTCAGAACCTCACTTGAGCAATTGGTATATTTTGTAACGGAAAGAAAAAAATAGTTTTTTTGAATATGGTTTCGACTTTATCTGACGATTTTTTTATGAAACATGCCCTTTTAGAAGCACAAAAGGCTTATGATGAGGGTGAAATTCCAGTAGGTGCCGTGGTGGTTTGTGATAATCGCATCATCGCCCGCGCTCATAACCAAACCGAGCGACTCAACGATGTAACTGCCCACGCTGAAATCGTGGCTTTAACCGCCGCAGCTGATTATCTGGGCAGTAAATACTTGGATGAATGTACCCTTTACGTCACCCTCGAGCCTTGTCCCATGTGTGCGGGCGCATTGGCTTGGGCACAATTAGGTCGCCTTGTGTACGCGGCCAGTGATGATAAGCGAGGTTTTATGAAATTTGGAAAAGAGATGCTGCACCCTAAAACAAGGCTCGAATTTGGTGTGCTTCACGATGATTGCTCGGAGTTAATTAAGCGATTTTTTAAGGAAAAACGATAAAAAGCCATTTCATAAATAAAAAAGCCGATAACAAGCATGTATTCGAATCCGATAACCCAATAATTTTCGGTAGGTGCTGGGGAGGAATAATGGATATAAGTCATGGGTAAAACGCACGTCCACAGAGCAATATAATTAAAACGAGTAAAAACCGAAATGGCTAACGGCATCGCCCCGTACCACGGATGCACGGTAGTAGCACAAAGAAAATAAAGAGAAATTGCCCATAAAAAAACCTCAAACCTAACTCCTTCCCCTATTTTATCGGAATCTTCGACAGTATCCGTTGCCTTTTTTTTCAAATCCACGATAAAAATGGTTAAAAGACCGATTAAAACGACACTCGTGAGGATAGGCGCAATTTCATTTATTGGGTTGTATCCCCTCATAGCAGTCCCTACTTCCCTAATTAAATAATATAGACTCGCGTTGAACTCAAATTTTTGAAAATACAATTTCAAGCTGCTTTGAATATTATTGATAAAAACAGCATTGAAAAGTGGGAAAAATAGAATAATCAATAAAACGCCTACTAAACTGAAATAGTAAAAACTCCGTTTTATACCCATTTTTTTAATTAAAAAAGGTAAAAACATGAGTGATAACATCTTGGAAGTTATTGATAATGAATAGGCTATGCTGCTTTTTAATAAAGAGTTATTGGGTTGTTTTAATAGAAAAATGCTTAATAAAAAGAAAAATATCATGGCTGCTTCAAAATGAGCGTTGCCACATAATTCAATGATTATCAAAGGGTTAAGTATATATATTAAAATGCGTTTTGAATTGGGTAGCATTTTTTTTAATAAAAAAATAGTTCCAAATTCGGAAGCCAATAAAAAGGATTTTATGACGAGAGTCGCACCATATATGCTTTTAGGAAAAAGCCACACCGCAAATGCAAAAATACCTTGACATACTGAGGGGTAGATGGTAAAATAGTTTTTGGAGTTGAGTTGAGCATATAGCTCAGGCGTAAGAGAATCGAGGAATAATTGATTTTCAAAGAAATAAGATGGCTTAAAATTGAAGGGATTGATACCCAAATTAATCAATCGCCCATCCCAAATAAAGCGGTAAATATCTTCTGAAAAATTAGGAATGCTGAATAAAAGTACCCCCCTCAGTATAAAACCCATTTTTACCCAAAAGTCAATATCTCCTTGGTTTTCAACTGATTTTAAAATAAAATAATAGAGTAAAAAGGCGGCTGAGTAAGCCGTAAAAAGATGAGCAAAGTTATTCCTTTCAACAAAATAGCCGCTATCGAGCATCAAAAGAAGCAAGACAATAGCGGCTACCCAATGAAATGAAAGTTTCATTTATTTATTTAAATGCTTGATGGATACAAATGAAATCGTGCCGAATCCAATAGCTAAAAGAATGTGGAAAACGACGAACTCATATACCTCATGCGTAAATCCCCAATACGCTCCCGCCACAAAATAGAAAGCCAAAATGCCTTCAAAAATAGTGGAAGTAGGTAGGCTACGTGTCAGATATTTTTTATGCGCAAATGTGCCTTTGCTGCCCGATAAACCGAATTTAGGTGTCCGAACAAAATCAGATTTACGACCCGAATACCCTTCTAAAACGGCTACCGAATTATGTAAACTCATACCCATTGCTAAAGGAATAAAAACTGGGATAAGGCGTGAAACGCGCCAAAATGACTTCCAATAATCGCGTCTGCGCACCGTTTTTTCTAAATTGGCTTCAAAAGTAAGGGCAAATATACTGAACATGCCTATCAATGATACATTGAAAAGATGGGTATTCATATCTAAACGAGGAATAAAATACGCCAAAGGAACGCTCACTACGGCAGCAATAAAAAGAAGCATAAACACGCCACTCGCCAATAAATGTTGCGTAGCATGAATGCGCTGTTTCATCGTCAAAGGTGTATGCCAAACAAGCGTTAATAGTTTGCGAGCATTTTCAGCACCGCCTTTCATCCAACGGAATTGTTGACCCTTCAAGCCATTCATATCAGCTGGCAATTCAGCTGGAGAACCTACTTCTTCAAGGTATTCTATTTTCCAACCTCGGGATTGTGCACGGTAGCTTAAATCCAAATCTTCGGTCAAAGTATCATCATGCCAACCGCCAGCATCGGCAATAGTAGCTTTGCGCCACACACCCGCGGTACCATTAAATTGTAAAAACAATCCTCCACGCGCACGACCAGCTTGCTCTACTGTAAAATGCACATTTAATTGCAGAGCTTGTAAAGCTGTGATGGTAGAATAATTTTCATTTAAATGCTCCCAACGCGTTTGGACAACACCAATTTTTTCATCCTTGAAAAAATGAGGAATCGTCTTTTGAAGAAAATCATGATTTGGTACAAAATCCGCATCAAAAATGGCGAGGAACTCTCCAGTAGCGTAAGGCGTAGCATCTTTCAAGGCACCTGCTTTGAAGCCCTTCCGCACTTCGCGGCGAACATGGTCAATATTATATCCAAGGCTTTTGTAGTGAATTACTTTTTTAGCAATTATATCTACAGTTTCATCATCGGAGTCATCAATGACCTGAATTTGAAGTTTATCTTTTGGATAATCCATTTTCATGATATTATCGATTAGCCTATCCACCACATATTTTTCATTATAAAGTGGTAATTGAATAGTAACCTGTGGAGCAGGATTTGGAAGCAGAGGTGTAGTTTCAGCTTTTTTATTGCGGTAATAAGCCAATAAATCGGCTTGAAGCACACAGTAAGTTGTAATGCATAAAACGCAAATACAATAGATAACGAGTAGCGAATATCCTAAAACCATCATTAGTTAGTTAAAATTTAACGTGTCGTGCGAAAAAGATTATTTCCCCATTTAGACGAGGAGACGCTTTAAGTTTCTAAGCGTCACATACTTTATTTGGAAATCTATCAAACAATCTTTTTAAACAAAATTAAATTTTACAAGTACTTAAATATCGTCAGGATTATTTTGTAACCCGCAAGCACAGTACCTTTTACGGTTCCGCTCACTTTTGACACTCCAATACGGCGTCGATAGGTAACAGGAATCTCTGTGCAGCGCAGTTTTTTCTTAGCAGCTTTTACTTGCATTTCTACCGTCCAACCGAAGTTTTTATCTATCATATTGATTTCCAAAAGCTTATCATAGCGGATGGCTCTGAAAGGACCCAAATCAGTGAATGAGTATTTAAAAAATAAGCGAATCAAATAAGTCGCTAACCAATTCCCGAAAACCTGTTGTGGCGTCATAGAACCCGATTCACGCGCACCCAAAGCGCGCGAACCAATCACCATATCGGCTACCCCCTCAGTAATGGGGGCAATTAACAAGCTTAATTCCTCTGGGTGATCGGAGTAATCGCCATCAATAAAAACAACGATATTTGGAGGGGTGACCTTTCGAGCAATATATTCCATGCCTTTCAGACAAGCGTTGCCGTAGCCTTTTAAAGGTTGAAATACGACAGTCGCACCTGCTTGAGTAGCCACTTCTGCGGTTCGGTCGGTTGAGTTATTATTACAAACTATGATTTCTCGAATAAGATGCTTCGGAATATCATTCAATACTGAGGGGATGGATTTTTCCTCATTATAGGCGGGTATAATAATATCAATAATGGGCTGAGCAATGGGCGTTTTCAGACTTCAATTTTTTAAAAAAGTAGAAAATAATTTTTGCAAAGATAATTCCTATTTGCTCACATTTCTATCACATTATTTAATGAGAAAAAATACTTCAAGTGTAATGCCATACCATAATTCTTTTATTCCTAATCACGATTTTATATTCAATGAGCTTTTACCCCGCCCAATTCTCTCTGTCAAGGCTGCGGAACTGTATAGCTTCTGCCAAATGCTCCGTTTTAATATCTGTACTTCCTGCCAAATCAGCTGAGGTACGCGCCACTTTTAAAATGCGGTCGTAAGCACGAGCGGATAATTGAAGGCGATTCATTGCCGTTTTCAGTATTTCCATGCCGTCTGGCGTCAATGCACAGACCTCTCGCACCAATCGGCTGGGCATTTGGGCATTACAATACACGCCTTTCACATCTTTGAATCGTTCTGCTTGTATTTCTCTGGCTTTCACGACACGCGCCGCAATGTCTTCACTTTTTTCAGAAGAAGGGTTGTAATTCGTCAATTCTTCTAATTTTACGGGCGAAACCTCGACGTGCAAATCAATCCGATCCAATAAAGGTCCCGATATTTTGTTTAAATACCGTTTTACAATACCCGGACCACAGACACATTCTTTTTCAGGGTGATTGTAATAGCCACACGGACAAGGGTTCATAGAGGCAATAAGCATAAAACTGGCTGGATAATCCGTCGAAATTTTTGCCCTTGAAATAGTCACTCGTCGTTCTTCCATCGGCTGACGCATCACTTCCAAAACTGTCCTTTTAAATTCAGGTAATTCATCAAGGAAAAGTACGCCATTATGCGCTAAAGAAATTTCCCCTGGCATGGGTATTGAACCGCCCCCTACCAGAGCCACATCACTGATAGTGTGGTGCGGTGCTCTAAAAGGACGTGTCGCTACAAGTGAGGTATCCGCTGGCAAAATACCTGAAACCGAGTGGATTTTAGTGGTTTCAAGCGCTTCATGGAGGTTTAATGGTGGTAAAATAGTAGGCAGTCGCCTTGCCAACATGGTTTTACCAGCTCCCGGAGGGCCAATTAAAAGCGCATTATGACCACCTGCTGCGGCAATTTCAAGGGCTCTTTTAATATTCTCCTGACCTTTTACATCTGAAAAATCTACTTCAAAAAAATGGTTTTTCACCGCAAACTCATCTCTTGTATTCACTTTGGTAGGCTCTAAAATACGGTCACCATTAAAAAACTCATAGGCTTCTCTGATGTGTTCAATACCATAAACGTCCAAATCGCTTACAATTGCGGCTTCTCTCGCATTGTGCTTCGGCAAAATCAGCCCTTTAAATTTTTCCTTTCGAGCTTGAATTGCGATGGGCAGGGCACCTTTTATGGGTCGAATACTTCCATCGAGTGAAAGTTCCCCCATAATGATGTATTTATCCAAATCCTTTGAAGGCATTTGATGACTCCCCCCTAAAATGCCCAGCGCGATGGGCAAATCGAATGCAGAACCTTCCTTGCGAATATCAGCAGGTGCCAAATTGATGACAAGACGCAAACGGGGCATCTCCAATTTGGCATTTTTCAAGGCCGCCTCTATGCGCTGCCAGCCTTCTCGCACAGCGTTATCGGGTAAGCCCACCATGAAATAAAAGTTTTTACTATCAGCAGGCGGGGTACCACCTACACTGACCTCAATCGTAATGGTTTGGGATTCGATGCCTTGAACAGCACCTGCATAAGTTTTGACAAGCATAGTTTTCTAAAGTATGTTTAGACCCCTCAGTAAAAAGAAGGTTTTGACGTATTTTTTAAATAAAATTTTGTAAAAAACTGAATTTCAATTTTTTACAAATAGTATTTTTACAATAATATTTTCTCAAGCTAAATATAAAGAAACTCAAGAAGTTTCTAAACAAAAGAATCACTTTTTAGTATTAAAATATAAAAAGCAGCGTTTAAGTATTTTTCAAACTTCTTTCAACTTTTGAATAAATGTGGTCAATTTTATTTTTTATAACTCACTTTACGTTTTTTTCAGATTCTAAAATAATATGGACTACGCCTACCACCCATGATTTCGGTGAAATACTGAGGGGTAAGTCCGTAACCTATATTTTTGAATTTAAAAATACCTCAAATGCTCCTTTAATCATTGATAACGTGCGGACGGATTGTGGCTGCACAGCCTCTGATTGGGAAGAAACGCCCATACCCGTTGGTCAAACTGGAAAAATCACCATCACATTCGATGCCAGTAAAACGGGTTATTTTAAAAAGAAAATAACTGTTTGGATAAAGGGGATGAAAAAGTCGGAGAAGTTGACTATTGAGGGTGAGGTTACTGAGGAGTGAAACCCCTCAGTAAAATGCTTAAAATTTACTTGTTTAGCTGGGTAAATATTAAATTTTATGACATGGATAATGGTTAATGAAGACGAAATCTACAAGGCATCGTAAAATAGCTTTTTATGGGCTTTTTTGTCCCATATTCAAGAGCAGGAAACCATTTAGGCATCGCTGAAATAACTCTTATAGCTTCGGCATCGCATTCTTTACATAACCCTTTCAATACTCTTATCTTTGTAACACTG
The DNA here is from genome assembly GCA_031424515.1 of Saprospiraceae bacterium. GTDB lineage: Bacteria > Bacteroidota > Bacteroidia > Chitinophagales > Saprospiraceae > JAAFJT01. The sequence continues at coordinate 4,645 of JANPHO010000345.1, read as the reverse complement.
CCATCTTCTTCGACACAAAAGTTAATGTAAACATTCCCCTCCACACAAGAAGTTCCTTCTTTTGGATATCGAAGATTATTTGCTAAAAACTTATACATTTCGGCTTGGCCACCTGGATATTCAGCACTCCGTTCTCTTGCACCTATAACCATCAAACTATCTTTAGTTTGACTTGATAATTTTTCATGTATGAAGTTTGGGAAAATTAACAAAAAGGCTATTTTAACTCCTCTGAATTTCATTTACTATTATTTTTTGATGTGTAAAATCTATGAATAATAGTAAAGATGCCATTCCATTAATTATTGGTGTGCGGTTTTATAGATTTTCAATAAAATAACAGGGCAATGGGCACAAAAAAAGGCCAACTTTTCAGTTGACCTCTAAAATTTGTAGTCCGTACGAGAGTCGAACTCGTCTTCCCAGAATGAAAATCTGGTGTCCTAACCGATAGACGAACGGACCGAGCTACATATTTTATAATGCTTTTTTCGTAAAGCGATGCAAAGGTAAAGGACTTTTATAAATTGTCAAATTTTTTTTTACTTTTTTTCAAAAAAAATGAAACGATTCTTACTTTAAACCACTGAAATAAGTCATTTACCATTAATTTTAAAAAATCAGTAAAAAAAATATTAAGCACTTTAATTATTGTTATTTTTACACTAACTTTGCACATCTTAAAAATGTCCGTTTTTTTAAACCAATATATCAACTCAACATGGCAAAAATTAAAATAGCTATCAATGGCTTCGGAAGAATAGGTCGTATCACTTTCCGCAATTTAGTAAAAATGGATAATGTGGAAGTAGTGGCAATCAATGACCTTACTGATAACAAAACTCTCGCTCATTTATTAAAGTATGATTCTGTACACGGCAGATTTGATGGTACAGTAAGTGCTGATGAGCAATTCCTTCATGTCAACGGTAATAAAATTCATGCTTTGGCTGAAAAAAATCCAGCGGCTTTGCCTTGGGGTTCTTTGGGTGTAGATGTCGTGATTGAATCAACAGGCCGTTTTACAGATTCTGAAACTGCTCAAGCGCATATCCAAGCGGGTTGTAAGAAAGTAATTATTTCAGCTCCTGCCACAGGTAATGTGAAAACTATCGTGTTGGGTGTAAATGATGACCAAATCACTGCTGATGCGAATATTTACTCAAACGCATCATGTACGACTAACTGTTTGGCACCAATGGTAAAAGTATTGGATGATGCTTTCGGTGTTGAGCAAGGTTTCATGACAACTATCCACGCATATACTGCTGACCAAAGCCTCCAAGATGCGCCTCACAAGGATTTGCGTCGTGCAAGAGCTGCGGCTTATAGCATTATTCCTACTTCAACGGGCGCTGCAAAAGCAGTAGGTCTTGTTTTACCGCATTTGAAAGGTAAATTAAATGGTAATGCAATGCGCGTACCTACGCCAGATGGCTCAGTGACTGACTTCGTTGTTACCTTGAAAAAAACAGCTTCTGCTGAAGAAATAAATGCAGCATTCAAAGCAGCATCTGAAACAAGCCTAAAAGGTATTTTACATTATGAAACAGACCCAATTGTTTCAATTGACATCGTTGGTCAAAAGGACTCTTGTATTTTTGATTCTGATTTGACAATGGTAATTGGTAACACGGCGAAAGTTGTGGGTTGGTATGACAATGAAGCTGGTTACTCAGCTCGTTTGGCTGATTTGGCTGTTCGTGTAGGTAATATGGTGGCTGTTGAAGCTTAATCATATAAAATATTAAAAAATGGATTTATCTATTTTTTAATTGAAATAAAAAAAGGTGTCTTAAAGTAGAAATGCTTTAAAGACACCTTTTTTATTGTAACAATCAATCTCAACTCTGCTAAATTCGTCGATACAAACCTCATTAATTGAATACAATAAAAAACGCCCTCACATTACTGTAAGGGCGTTTTTTTATTGAAAATACTGAGGGGGTGCTGTATTACTTAACAATGTAAGTAGTTGCATCCACTTTAACCTCTTGTTTAGGTTGCTCAATTGTATTTTGACCAATACCTTGTTGAGGATGCTCAGCCTTGTATTTTTGACCTAAAATAGGTGCAATAGCCAAACCTATTAAACAAGTTAATTTGATAAGGATATTCATTGATGGACCTGAGGTATCTTTGAAAGGGTCACCCACTGTATCACCAATAACGGCTGCTTTATGAGCATCAGAACCTTTATACTCCATTTTACCATTAATCATCACACCTTTTTCAAACGATTTTTTAGCATTATCCCATGCACCACCTGCATTTGATTGGAAAATAGCCCACATAACACCTGAAACCGTTACGCCTGCCATATAACCACCCAATGACTCTGGTCCCATTATAAAACCTACAAGTAAAGGTGTAATTATCGTCAATGCACCCGGCATCAACATTTCACGTAGAGCTGCTTTTGTAGAAATTTCAACACATTTACCGTATTCAGGTTTGCCTGTACCTTCCATGATACCTGGTATTTCACGGAACTGACGACGTACTTCATTCACCATGTCCATTGCTGCACGACCTACCGCATTCATCGCAAAAGCTGAGAATACAACTGGAATCATACCACCTACAAATAAAGCCGCTAATACTTTAGCGTTGAAAATATTGATACCATTGATACCCGTAAATTTCACATAAGCCGCGAATAAAGCCAAAGCCGTCAAAGCCGCCGAAGCAATTGCAAATCCTTTACCAATCGCAGCAGTTGTATTACCAACTGAGTCCAACACGTCAGTGCGCTCACGAACTTCTTTTGGCAAATGACTCATTTCAGCGATACCACCTGCATTATCAGCAATGGGACCAAAAGCGTCAATTGCTAATTGCATAGCAGTAGTTGCCATCATTGCAGAAGCTGCAATAGCTACACCGTAAAAACCAGCAAATGAATAAGCGCCCCAAATAGCACCTGCGAAAAGAAGAATCGGGTAAAAAGTTGACATCATACCTACTCCTAAACCTGCAATGATATTGGTAGCCGCGCCTGTTGCTGAACGTTGAACAATATCCAAAATAGGTGTTTTACCCAAACCAGTATAATATTCTGTAATTGCCGAAATAGCCGCACCTACAACTAAACCCAATATAACAGCATAAAAGATATTCATCGAAGTAACCTCTTTCAAGCCTTCTCCAAAAAAGAACATATTAATAGTAGGAGGTAACATCCATTGAATCAAAGCAAAACAAACAACTGCTGTAAGACCCAATGATACCCAGTTACCTCTATTCAATGCACTTTGTACGGCATCTGAAGTCGCATTTTTATCATCTACTTTTACAAACCAAGAACCAACAATAGATAATAAAATACCAATACCTGCAATCAACATCGGTAAAATGATGGGTCCAATACCGCCAAACGCATCCGTAAATCCAGGATTATCAGCGATTAAGTAACTTCCTAAAACCATTGAAGCCAAAACTGTAGCTACATAAGAACCAAATAAGTCAGCTCCCATACCAGCTACGTCACCTACATTATCCCCTACGTTATCAGCAATAGTTGCTGGATTACGAGGATCATCCTCTGGAATACCAGCTTCCACTTTACCTACAAGGTCAGCACCCACGTCAGCAGCCTTTGTGTAAATACCTCCACCTACACGAGCAAAAAGTGCAATGGATTCAGCACCTAATGAAAAACCCGCTAATACTTCCAATACTTTTTCCATTTGGTGTGGACTATTGCCGGTACCATTCATGAATTGATTGTAAAAAACAATAAACAAAAAGCATAAACCAAATACCGCCAAACCTGCTACACCCAATCCCATTACAGTACCACCTTTGAATGATACCTCTAACGCCTTTGAAAGACTTGTACGTGCCGCTTGTGTTGTACGGACGTTCGCTTTAGTGGCGATACGCATCCCAAGGTTACCCGCAATTGCTGAAAATACAGCTCCAATCACAAATGATATAACAATCAAAGGACTTGAATTATCAACCAAAGTGGTTTGAAAACCCAATAACGCCCCTGCTACGACTACGAAAATAACCAGTACTCGATATTCTGCATTTAAAAAAGACATGGCTCCTTCTGCAATAGCCGTTGCTATTTCCTGCATTTTTGAATCGCCTGCATCTTGCTTGCTTACCCATGCCCATAAATAAGCCATATAGGCTAAGCCTACTAAACCGAAAACCGGTAATAAATACAATAAATTTTCCATTCTTTATTCAGTTAGTTTTTCTGATGTGTACAGATATAGATTTTTATATACGTTTGAATTTTGACCAGCAAAAGTAGAATTATTCGTTTGATTTTCAAAGAAAAATGCATGAATCTTCTATTTTCTCATTTTATATTTCTTTTTATTAAATTTATTTTAATTTCCATTGCCCTCAAATAATCTCACTATCATATTAGGAGTTTTTTTAACGAGTGCTTTAAATTAGAATGTTATTATTATTTCTGTTTAAAATTGTTTTCAATTCATCCGAATATTCAAATTTTAAACAAATATTTAAAAAATAAAACAAATTATTTAAAAAATTTATTTATATAAATTATTTATGTAAATAAATTTAAATAGATATAATTACTTGATTTAAAGTTATTTATAATTATATTTAAAATATAATGCATCTTAAAAAATCATGCATCAAAAAAATAAATGAAAAAAAG
>JANPHO010000344.1:0-1832 GCA_031424515.1 Saprospiraceae bacterium | reverse complement strand
GCGTTTACTTCTTCCCAATTGATAACATTGTAGAAAGCTGCCATGTAATCTGGACGACGATTTTGATAATGTAGATAATATGCATGTTCCCATACATCCATACCCAACACAGGTGTTCCTTTTTTCTCAGCAATATCCATTAAAGGATTATCTTGATTAGGCGTAGAGGATACGAATAGATTTTTATTAGCATCCACCGATAGCCATGCCCAGCCTGAACCGAAGCGCGTAGCGCCAGCATTTGAAAATTCCTTTTTGAAATTTTCAAAACTGCCAAAAGCACCGTTTATTGCCAAGGCAATTTCACCTTTAGGTTCTCCACCGCCATTCGGGCTCATGATTGACCAGAACATGCTGTGATTCCAGTGACCGCCGCCGTTGTTGCGGATAGCCATTGGGAATTTTGAAATATGTGCTATCAGGTCTTCAAGGGATTTTCCTTGAGCAGTAGCATCAGCTGCAACAGCATTATTCAGATTGGTTACATAGGCATTGTGGTGTTTGCCATGATGTATTTCCATCGTTTTTGCATCTATGTGCGGTTCTAAGGCGTTGAACGCATATGGCAACGCAGGTAATTCAAAAGCCATAATTTTATTGGTATTTTTAGTTTGAAAAATGGTATTTGTTGATGTTTGCGACATCATCTCAGAGCTCACTGTTGCGAGTGAAATACTGAGGGGTATCGTTTTAATAAAGTTTCTTCTTTTCATAGTTAGGGTTTTTGTAAAAAGTTAAAACACTCACCAAAGGTAAGAAGTTTTAGAAAATGACAAATTAATTTTATTAGGATATTTTAAATCCCCAGCATTGTCTCTATTTTAATGGGATTACTCAAAACTTTATGCACAGGGCAGGCGTTTGCTATTTGCATCATACGTTGGCGCTGTTCATCAGAAATATTGCCAATTATTTTTATTTCGCGGCTGATAGACGTGGTTTTATCAGTGGGTGTCATTTCAGTTAGGGTAAGTTTGACTTGTATGTCCGTCACATCCCATGCTTTTCTATCCGCATACATTCGGAGCGTAATGGCTGTACACTCGCCCAAAGCGGCAAGGAGCAATTCGTAAGGCGTCATGCCCATATCCGCTCCTCCCAAAGCCTCTGGTTCATCGCCAATGAGGGCGTGCTGACGGGCTGAAATGAGGGTTTTGTATTTATCTTTCCCTATAGTTGCGGTGGTTGTATTATTTGAATCCATAGTTTTTTAATTAAAAACGCATAAATATGTTGAATTTCATTAAAATATCCATTATCGTTTTGGGGAGTTGCATCACTTATGCCTTGCCTGCCCAAAGTAGTGCATTTAGGCGGGTACTTTTATTCACAAATAGCAACAATGATACAGCTTTTACGAGACAGCAAGAAATTTTAAAATCCGCAGCAGCTGGTTGCCAGGAACGTGATATCCGAGTGGAAACATATTTTTTCACTAAAACGGATAAAAGCATTTTGAAAAAATATGGTATTTCAAGCCCGCAATTCACTTTTTTACTCATTGGAAAAGACGGCGGCACGCGCTTGCGCTCTTCAAAACCCCTTTCGAGTGAACAATTATTTGCTTTAATTGATGCGATGCCGATGAGAAAAGATGAAATGAAACGGATAAAAAAAGAATAGACTTTCTAAATTGGACCTTTTATTAAATAAAGCAATTATATTGGATGTATTTATTTCGGACTACAAATCGTAGTATTTCGGATACAAATATCAAGCATTTGGCACATTATTGAGATAAATTGCATAAATTTCGTATATCTTTAGCAGACGGTTAGTAGATTTTAATGACTGTATTTTGTTTTAAATATTTAATTTTATAAATTGAAGTT
>JANPHO010000343.1:0-11367 GCA_031424515.1 Saprospiraceae bacterium | reverse complement strand
CTGATATTGACTGATTTTACACTGATTTAATGTTGTTTATTAAAAAATCAGTGTAAAATCAGTCAATATCAGTGAAATCAGTGGCTAAACGGAGCTTCAGCGACTACATTAAGTAATTATAACTTTTAATACATCTCAAATTTCAAAAAACGGCATTCGATAGAACCGTTGAATAAAATAATGCGTTTCGAGGGTTTTAAACCAATCATTTTAGCAGCTTCCATGTTGCCCGAAATTATCCAAACTTGCCAGCCTTTCCAATGCTTTTTAAGGGCATCGCCAATTTGTCGATAAAAGTCTTGGGCATCTTCGATTTTGAGACGCTCATCATAAGGCGGATTGATAACCAATATCCCTGGTTTATCGGTTTCAGTATGTTCTATTTTGAAAAAATCTTTTCTCGAAAGTTCAATTTTATCCGTTAAAAATGCAGCTTCCACGTTGCGTTCCGAGACTCTTCGAGCTTGAAAATTGAGGTCAGAACCAATTATTCGATGTTTAAAATCCACTAAATGCTTCTGAGTTTCGTTTAAAACGTCTTGAAAAAGGGCGTTATCAAAGTCTTTCCACCTTTTAAAACAGAAATATTCTCGATTATTAGGGCTCGTAGGGTGCGCATACTGAGGGGGGGTATTGTAAGCAATCAACCCTGCTTCGGTGAGAATCGTTCCCGAACCACACATGGCATCCACGAAATCACAATCGCCTTGCCACCCAGTCAGTTTTATCATTCCCGCTGCCAATACTTCATTAATCGGTGCTTCAAGTGTATCTACTCTGTAGCCTCGCCGATGCAACGAATCACCTGAAGAGTCCAATGAAACAGTCACTTCGTCCTCATTGATGTGAACATTGATGAAAATATCGGGCGAAACGGTGTTGACATTGGGGCGTTTATTCATTTTTTCACGGAATAAATCAGCGATGGCGTCCTTAGTTTTTAAGCCAACGTATTGCGAATGCGTGAAATATGTGGAGCGCACAACGGCATCTATGGCAAAAGTCTGCTTCACATCCATGATATTCAACCAATCAATTTCCTTGATTTTATTGTAAAAAGCACTTTCGTGGCGCGACCTAAAGGTGGCAATGGGCATCAAAATCCTCAAAGCCGTCCGCAATTCGATATTGCAACGATACAACAAGCGTTTGTCGCCCTCAAACTCTACGCCTCTTTTGATGAGTTTGATATTCTGACCGCCTAAGTTTTTAATCTCATCCGCCAGCACTTCTTCAAGCCCGGCAAATGTTTTTGCTAATAATTTCATTATCAAATTGTATTTGAAACCATACACATTTTTTTTTAGCCACGAATTAACGAATTTCGCCAATTTAGATGTTGACATATTAGAGCGAATTGCACTAATAAATTGCCCTTTTAGGGCAATTTCGAGAAATTAGATAAAATTTTGTCAACATATAAATTGGAGAAATACGTTAATTCGTGGCTAAATAACTTTTATGTATGGTTTTAAAAAATTGTAAAGCGAAACTTCAGTTTCGCATAAAAAAACAATTATTTATTTGCGAAACTGGAGTTCCGCGCTACAAAAAAAGAAAATCTATAAGATGTGCCACCTTATAGATTTTCGATATAGAACGTTAAAAATCGTTTCAATACTGAGGGGGTACTACATAAGGCATTTACCCATACCCGCAAAGATAGCAACCCAAATCAAACCTTTTATTAAAAAAAATAAAAAGCCGCCTACGCCTACGCGTTTTAGCCAGACTCTTGTCTTATCGTTCATTACACTGGATTTTGATATTTTCATCGAAGGTATGATTTGTTTATTAAATCTTTTACGCTTTTAGGAACAAAAAGTTGATTCGTTCTGTTCTTTAAAATCGCAAATTTCGATGCTTTTTTTTTAAAAATCGTATAATTTACATTTTTTCTCATTAAAAAGTCTGCATTTTAGTATTTTTTCTGTCTATTTATGATTACTTTTAAAGTTTTTGAAAATCGTTTTTTATAAAATATCGGAATCTCTATATGCCTTTATTAATGCCAATTCGCCCTCTTTGCCTTTCTGGGCATTGCCATGTTCCATACCCAAAACCATGTCTTTATTTGCAGTTTTTAGTTTTTCACTAACGTGTTTAAATATATTTTTATAATTCATTTCACCTGAAGTGGGTTCATTTCTGCCTGGATTATCCCCGATTTGGAGGTAAGCGATTTCATCCCAACACAAGTCAATATTTTTAATGATATTGCCCTCGTTGCGCTGCATGTGGTACATATCAAATAAAATTTTACAGGATGGGCTATTCACGGCTTTACAAATCATAAAGGTTTGGTCGGAGTGGCGGAGGTACAAATCGGGGTTATCACTGAGGGGTTCGAGTACCATCGTGAGTTTATTCGGCTCAAAAATTTCCACTGCACGGCGTAGTGACTCAATGACATGAGAAGTTTGGATGCCCATCGGCAAATTACGCTCAAAATTTCCTGGCACAACGGTCATCCATTTGGCGTTGACCCGTTTTGCTACTTCTACGGCCGTTTTACAGGTATCTAAAAACTTTTTACGCCATTCGGCATCGCCAGAAGCAAGTGTCACTTTTGGAGGCCAATTATCGAATCCAACGACGAAAACGCCCATAGTCATACCCAATTTAGCCATAGTTTCACCTATTTTGCTTTGCAATTCGGGCGTTCTGCCCATCATTCCGTTGTCCTCCATCGCTGTAAAACCGTTATCAGCCATGAATTTCAATTGGTCAATTTCATCATTTCCCGCTGAGTTTTTAAACATACCGAAGTGTGGGGCATATTTTAATTTAAATTTTGGCGCTGATACTGAGGGGTTTAATACTGAAACCTCAGGGGTCGCATTTGAAAAAGTTGAGACGCCTGAAAGAGCTGCCAATGAAAAAAGTTGCTTATTAAAGTCTCTACGTTGCATGATTGTTTGTTTTTTTGATGAGCCATGTGTCAAGTGCCGTGCGCCAAGGTTTTAGTTAATCGGCACTTGGAACACAGCACTTGGAACTTGAAATTATTTTAAAGTCATTAAATATTCTACCAAATCCGCTAATTCCTGTTGGTTTAAACTTTCGTGAAAACCAGCGGGCATCAATGAATTGGGCAGTTGTTTTTTAGATTTTATTTCACTCACTTTTAGGGTTTGAGTGGCGCCACCCGCCACTTTCATGAGCCATTCCGATTCGGTGCGGCTTGAAATAATGCCCATGTAAGTTGAGCCATCTTTCATTTTGATTTCCCAGCCTTCATAGCCAAAGCTGATGCCTGCGTCGGGATGTAAAATGGCTAAATATTGCCCTTCTTTAGGCAGTTTTGCGCCTATACTACTGAGTTTAGGACCAAAATCAACCCCTTCGCTTTTTACTTGATGACAGATAGCACAATAGGTTTTAAAATGTTCCACGCCTTTAAATGCGTCACCTTTCATGCCGACAAGCACATTGATATCGGGCATTTTTGCTTGAGTGGAAGCTGTTTTTCCGAGATATTTGTAAGCTTCGGTTCTTACATTTTTACGCCATGCTTTGCTAACGCCTTGTACCGCAGAAGGTACAAATTGCTTCTCAATTTTACCTTCTTTTAAATACACTAAAATCATATCTTCACCGCCCCAACTGCCGCCAAGGTTTTCAAAAGCAGTTCTACGGAATTTTTCAGAGCGTTTTTTATCAAATGCGGCAGCATTAAGGATTTCAAGATGGGTCTTGCTGCCTGTACTGCGCAATGCAGACAATACTTTTAGGGCATCGTCTTCCTTTTTAGGATTATTGATTATGCCTTTTAAAAAAGCAACCCCCGAGGTTTCGGGATTAGACCCCTCAGTATTTTTCAATAAAATGTCGCCCGCTTCGCGTGCATTTTCATTTTTTAAAATCATTTCTAAAAGTCGGGGTTGTTCCTCGACTAAAGCATAACGGCTCGCAAACTCGATGTATTCTTTTCCTTTTAAATTTGCCATTGTTGCGCGCAATATTTTCTTCGCCTCGGGATTGGTTTTAACAAAATCCGCATCCAAATGCCGCAACGCGACGGGCGAAATTGCGGGTTCAGTTTTAGCTGTGTTTTTAATAATATCCAATAAAACTTGCGATTTATTCTTGCTTGGAATAAAATCGAAGGCTCGGAAATAGCGGAGACGGTCTTTTAATGGGACATCTTTTTGAGTAGCAAATACTTCCAAAAGTGATGCGCTACTTTCGGAACGAGAACGCCATGTTAGATCACTTAAAATAAGATTGTGAGTAGCTTCATCTGCTGCGAATGTTGTCGCTTGTATTGCAAATAGAAATCTATCCCATTGTTTATCAGCAGCTATGCCCAAAGCCTCCAAATACCAACGGTCTTTACCGTCATAATTTTCTACTAAAGTTCGCCAAATCATTGGTGCTTCAGTGGACTTGTTATGACGAAGTGCCAATGCACATTCACGACGTACTTGAGCATCTTTATCTTTGGCGAGTGATTTTAGAAGCGGAATGATATCCGTTTTACTTTGGCGAGCAGCTCGAATGGCAGCGATGCGAATATCAGAATTGGCATCTTTTGAAGCCATTTCAATATATTTATCTCCATTTTTACCTTTTGCTAAAAGCCAAAACGCGCGCGCTTTCATGCGTGGATTGGTGGATTCATTGTATAATTTTAAAAGAGATGATTCAGCCGATTCACCCATTTTATGCAAAGCTGTCCACGCTTTCCAACGGACGGATAGATTGGGGTTTTGCAATGCAGCAATAGCCCCCTCAGTATTTGAGTAATTATAAGTCGGAGATTTGTATGAAGTTTTAGGCGGTGCTACTCTAAAAACGCGTCCCCTATTCAAATCGCCCGCTTGGTGTCCGCCCACGCCAGGGTCGTACCAATCCGCCACCATGAGTGAGCCATCGGGCGAGACGCATACATCCGAAGGGCGAAACCATTGATCGCCGACACCTTCTAAAATATTGACAATGGAGGCTTTATAGCCCGCACCATCTTTGGTAACGGGGTAGGAGCGCACCACATTGGGACCCGCATCGCTGTGAATCATTTGACCTCTAAAAACTTCGGGCAACAAATCTCCCTCATAAATGCACATCCCCGTAGGCGAACCCGCACCCGTTTGCAACAAATTGGGCACTACGCCCGGATCATTCAGATGCCAATGGCGGCGGGGAATTTCCTCTTCAATATTGGTGCGATTGGCTTGCCAACCTGCACCTGTCATTTCGTCGGTGTAGCCATAATTGCCATAATCCATGACATAATTAATGCGGACGCCTTTGTTGCCGTCATCATCGTTATCGGATTGCCACATTGTGCCGTAGCTATCCACGGCTACTTCGTAATTATTGCGGAAATTATTGCCCAAAACTTCAATTTCAGACATATCAGGATTACAGCGAAAAACCATCCCCATTTTATAGTTTTTAAGGGAAATATCGTTGCCTTCTTTGTCTTTGAGTGTATTGCCGTTTTTATCTTTTAAAGTCTGACCTTCATTGCCGAAATTAAAGTAAAACTTGCCATCGGGACCAAATGTGAAGGCGTGCATACCGTGGTCATGTTGCTTTCCGCCCATGCCTTGAAGCAATATCTCTTTTCTATCCGCCTTATCATCGCCATTATCATCGGTGAAAAGCCAAACGTAAGGGCTTTGGGACACAATCGCTTGATTGCCCATTACCCAAATACCGAGAGGGGATTCTATTTCAGGGCCTTGATAAAAAACGGTGCTTTTATCCGCTTTGCCATCGCCATTATTATCTTCTAAAATCAGAATGCGGTCGCCTTCTTTATGCGTTACATTGCCCGTAATATCGGGGCGATAATTGAATGCCTCGCATACCCAAACCCGACCTTTATCGTCCACATCAATATTCGTAGGGTTGGTCATCATGGGTTCAGATGCAAAGAGTTGAGCTTGCAACCCCTCAGTAATTTTGAGGTTTTGAACGGCATTTTCGGGTAAACGTTTTTGTTCTTCCGATAGGGAATCTCCGACGATTTGGTTGGATGGAGTAAAATTTGATTTAGGTACTGTCTTATCCCAAATGGACATGAAAACCAAAAGGGGAACTGTGAATAAGAGTTTATAAATGATTGAAAGATTCATTGGTCATGTAGTTTTAAAATAGAAGAATTGTTTAGTTCGTGTTAAATTAGTCATAAGTGTAGATGTTACAAAAAAAAGAAGCCTTTTTTCTACAAATGATTTGGAAACACGCTTTTTAGGAATGAAAAATAAGGAAATTTATATTTTATCCCCCTCAGTTTTTTCGTTATAAACAAGCGTTATTTACTAAAAAAAGCACATGAAAAAAGGTTTGACATTCTGCCAAACCCTTTTGAAATATATTTTTAAATGTCTAATTATCTACTGGCTTAAGTGTTCGATGAAGGCATTTTTTTCAACACGTAATTGTGCATTTTTTTCTGTCAAATCCAGTTTGGCTTTTTCTGTCAAAGTTGAGTTTGTTTCCCCCCCCTCAGTATTTTTGCCGATTTTAACTACTTTTTGCCAAATATCGCCCGAAATCTTTGTAATTATGATTTTTATTGTTTCACAAAATTCGCCACGTCTGTACCTACTTTCAAGATGTACGTCCCTTGCGGCAAAGCCGATACATCAAGGCGTTGTCCGTTTGTTTTGCCCGTCAAGACTTGTTGCCCGAGGAGGTTGAGGATTTGAAAATCAGCCTCGTCGGTATAATCAACTGTTAAGATGTTTGAAACAGGATTTGGATAGGCTTTCAAGCCTTTACTTTTGCCTTTTAACTCGACAGAGACCACCTTAGACAGTGTTTCCTTACCGTCAAAGTCCACTTGTTTGAGGCGATAATAGCTCGTTGCAAAAGGTTGATTGTCAACGAATTCGTAGCTACTCGGCTTGTTGTTGCCCTTCACTTGTCCGATGTTGTGGAAGGTCGTGCCGTCGGTACTGCGCTCGATGTCGAAGTGCTTATTGTTCATTTCGCTGGCCGTTGCCCACGCGAGGCGACTACCCCCCTCAGTATTTTTGCCCGAAAATGACAATAATTCGACGGGCAGCACACCATTGTTATAGCGGCAACTGGGCGAACCCGTAATCCCCGTTATGGTAACAGTGCCTACGAAAGGAACGGGCGTATTGCCCGCTACAATTGTCAATTCGACAACCGGGCTACCTGAATCATCGCCACAATCGGATACGCCGTAAGGTGTGCCATTGATGTTGAGGATTCTCGTACCCACAGTGGCGTAGTTGACACACTGCGATGTGCTCGTTATATTGAGGTTGTAGCCATTGCCAGCTGCAACGGCAGCAATAGAGGTCTGGCATTGTGCCAACAGGCGTTCAAAAGGTTTGCCCAACACCATAAAAAGGATAAGAAACGCCGCTTTTGAGCATGTGTAAATGTTTTTCATTATACTAAAATTAGAATTTATTAAAAAATGATTTAATCGAAAAAAATACGGAGGGGCCTGTTTTGAATTAAAAATTAAAAATGCTTGGGGTGACTGAATACTGAGGGGGTCTCTTTTCTTACTATTGCGCGCCTTTTTTGTAGTGATGGCACAAAGGTCGTAAACGGAGAAAACCTGTGCAATAGTTATTTCTAACTATACATACCTTAAAGCATTGATAACAAGTGCTTTATGATATATTTTTTTATAAAATTTTTCATTTTAGTATAAAATTGATTTCTACTCGACAAAACAGCTTTGAAAATCGATGTTTTTAAGGCTGTTTTGTCAAGCATATTGTTTTGTTGTTTTACTTTTTATTCCTTTTGTTCAATCGAAGAACAGGGCTTTCTTTTCATAGCTCCGAACAACTCCATACCGCATAATTGCGGGTATATTTTCTATAAATCATCCAAAGGTGATTTCAATTTTGAGCGGTGTACGTCAGTAATATGGGTGTATCGCTCAGTTGTTTTTATGTCTTCATGCCCCAAAAGTTCTTGAATGTAGCGCAAATCAGTGCCGCATTCAAGTATGTGTGAAGTCTGTTCCTATAATGGGAGTCACACAACAGCATTCTTTCTTTTGGGGAAAATTGGAAGGCTTCAAGCACCTTTTAAGTTACCCCCTCAGTATTTTAACATAAAAAAAGGGTTTGATAATCAGTCAAACCCTTTTGAAGTATATTTTTAAACGTCTATTTATCTACTTCCTTTGGCTTGAAAACCAATGGTTTTTTTATTGAAAATAAAGTCAGATTTATCCAATTTTAAATGCTCGACATCTTGCATCGAAAGGATATTGACAACGCTTTCAATGCGTTCCTCGCGTGGCATAGCCGCTAAGCGAAGGTTATGCTTATTTATGGCATCAGTCACTACTTGTCTAATAGTTCGAGCATTTCCGAAGTATTTATCGCGGTATTCATGGATAAACGATAGATAATTATTCAAATGCTCTTCGGCATCAGCTGCAATGGTCATGCCTGCATCATTCAGCATTCTTATCGCTATTTGAGATAATTCGCTTGGAGAATAATCCTCAAATTGAAGCGTTTTATCAAAACGGCTGCTCAATCCTGGATTGGCTTTAAGGAAGTTTTCCATATTATCGGTATAGCCAGCAACAAAGACGAAAAACTCGCCACGTTGGTCTTCCATTCGTTTTAATAAGGTTTGGATAGCTTCGTCACCGAAATCACCTCTTCCGCCACCACCACCATAAGCTGTGAGTGCATAAGCTTCATCGATGAAAAGAACACCACCGGCAGCAGAATCTATTTTCTCAGAAGTTTTAATAGCTGTCTGTCCAACATAACCTGCAACTAAACCTTGGCGGTCAGTTTCTATCATATGCCCCCTTTCAAGAATGCCTAAAGCTTTATAAATCCTAGTCAGAATCCTCGCAACGGTAGTTTTACCAGTTCCTGGATTGCCCACAAAAACAGTGTGCAAATAGAATGAACCTAACACATCTCTACCAGATTCGCGATAATAACGCACTAAATTGACCAATTCACTGATTTGCTGTTTCACTTTAGTCATTCCTATTAAGCGACCCAATTCATCAAGTGATGATTTCAATAATGCTTCATCCACCGGAATACTTGGCAAATCACGTTTGGATTTGAGGCTGATTCTTTCAACATCTGATAATTGAATCAAAGCCATTTCATCTTTAGTCACTGATTTTGGATTGTCGTGACCCATAATGCGCAAGCCGAGATTAATCTTCGCTTGCTCAATTATATCGAATACAAAACGAGCATTTCCAAAAGAGCGGTCTCTATTTCTATATGCTTCTGTTATGAGTTCGTCAATACGCTTTTCAGCGGCAGGAGAAAGGAGAACCCCTTTATCATGGCTTGCATAACCCGCTATTTCAGAAAGTTCTTGCGGTAAATAGTCAGGGAAATCAAAGAAATGCTTGAAACGTGAGCGAAGCCCCGGATTTGAATCAATAAAATGACGCATTTCCTTTGGATAACCTGCTACAATAACGGATAAATCACCCGCTCCGTTGGACATCTCTTTTACCAATATTTCTACTACTTCTCTACCAAAATCCTTAGTATCGTCATTTGAACGAGCAAGTGAATAGGCTTCATCAATGAACAAAACGCCACCGCGCGCTTTTTCAATTGCTTCTTTTACTTTAGGAGCTGTTTGACCAATGTATTCACCGACTAAATCAACTCTATCCACCTCGTGGACATGTCCTTTTGAAAGTAAACCCATTTTTTTATAGAGTTTACCCATCATCTGTGCCACGGTTGTTTTACCCGTACCTGGATTACCCACGAATACTGAGTGGACATTGATTTGAGCACTTTCATCAAAACCTTTATCCTTACGGAGTTGAAGGAATTGGATATATTTAGCGTGGTCTCTTACTTTTTGCTTGATTTCTTTTAAACCAATGAGGGCATCTAATTTCGACATCACATCTTCAAATGTCAAATCTGCATCTTCATCAGGCTCCAAAATCATTGGTGCAACACTATTCGGCAACATAACAGGTGAAATACCTTCTTCAAACTCTTCACCAATCTCGAAAGGCAAAACTGCAAGCAATTTATCCATGAAAATCAACTCACAGGTATATCTATCTTTTCGCCAAGAGCCTTTTACATTTGAGCCCCAACCCGCTGTAATCGTAATAAATTCATCTTTGCGCTCTACGCGATGGAGTCTGATTATTTGACCTTTTAATTCACGGGCATCGTTATAAAACTTAGTGAATAATTCACATTGCCAGCTTTTATTGGGATTCAGATTGCGCAGTATGATTTCAGCATAAATATAACGTGTCTCTTCACCACAAAAACTTTTGTAATAAAGGCGGTCATTTTCAGCAATATCATCGTAAGGCCCTTCATAAAGCCTTAAAGATTGAACTTCAAGGTATGGATTATCATGAAAAGTTACTTCACGGCTGGCATCTTCAACGTAGAAATACTTCGTAGCTACTTTTTCACCTTCCACAAAAGCTTCCCAATAATATGTTCCTTTCTTCCAAAATGCACCTTCTTTTTTATTACCCCAACCTTCTCTTACATAAATGACATTATCATATTTACTGACTTTTCTTTTAAAAGGTAGCGAACAGAGTTCAGTGCGCCCTTTTTTGAGCGCAAAACATTTTAGTTCGACATCGACTTCCCAATCCTCGATGTCATAAAATTTATTGTAAAGGGAAAGTTCTGCGTAGATATAGGTCGTTTCGTATCTATCAAATACTTGACGATATTTCTTTTTATTGTCCGCTAACCACTCAGTTGATGAATAGGCTTTTAATTCGCGGAACTTGAATTTCTTAAAATCCTCTTGATTGTAGGCTTCACTTATCATTTCAATGTATTAAAATCGGGCGCTTAGTTTGAATTATAACGTAAAATAATACTTTTTTTAAGATTTATCTAATTCTTCGACTATTTTTTTATCCACATTTTTGTGAACGGTCATTTTGCTTTATTTAACGGTGGTAACTAACCGCAAATTGTATTATTGAATTTCACATCGGCTAATGAACTGATATTAAATTAGTTATAAAGTGTAAATATTAAAATTTAAAATTAAATTTAATGTGTTTTTTTAGTTAAAAAATGCATGAAATACTGAGGGGGGTACTTTTTGATATTAAAAACAATAAAAGGTAGCAAGCTTTTTTGACAGTTAATATCAAGTTCAGAAACTATCTATTGGATAACCCTTTAAAAAATTGAATAGCCCCAAACACAATGGCACCCCAAAACACAAAACCAATGTGGGAAGCCGTCCCGATGATACCACCAATGCACCATAACGCACCATAAAGCATATCTTTTTGAGCAGCTTCTTTTCGCGCGTCTTCCATTTGGCTTTCAAGGTCACTCACTATTTTTGAAGCGACTTCAGCATTGACACCTAACTGATTTCTCAGGGCACTTTCCACTTCATAAGCCGTTTTTC
>JANPHO010000342.1:0-15247 GCA_031424515.1 Saprospiraceae bacterium | reverse complement strand
CCGTTTACTAAACTGCTTCTCTCATTTCCGCCACCTTTTTAAAACCATAAAAAATGAGTGAACTCTTAGATTCAGACCTCAATAATGAACCAAAACCTTCTGATAAAAAGAAGATTTTGAAGATAAATTTAGGTATTTTGGCACTATATACGATTTACTGTTTTGTTATTGATAAAAAAGAAGGGGCTTTAACAGATGCCGTACTTATTGTATTTCATGTAGGTATTTGCCTTTTAACAGCTATTCTCCAAAGTGTCATATCTAAAAGTGCTACCGCCAAAGAATGGTTTTTGAGTGCTTTATTGGTGCTTTTGATAGGGTTTGGTACTTGTGTAAGTTTATTAAATCTGAATGTCCATTAGAGTTCGCCCCCTCAGTATACAGCCTTAAAAAATTAAAAATTTATGAATATTCCAGATAAAAATACTATTTTCCCTTTACCGCATTACGATAGGTTGTGCTTTTTAAAAAATATCATTACCAACCCAAATATCGTTGTGGGTGATTTTACCTACTACGATGATTTTGAAAATGTCCACAATTTTGAAAAAAATGTGAAATACCATTTTGATTTTATCGGCGATAAATTGATTATTGGTAAATTTTGTATGATTGCATCTGATGTTCGTTTTATTATGAATGGGGCGAATCATTTGACGAATGCCATTTCAACTTATCCATTTGCGATATTTGGCAGCGATTGGGCAAATGCCATGGATGGTAAAACTTACCCAACAAAGGGTGATACCATTATCGGAAATGATGTGTGGATTGGGTACAATGCGACGATTATGGCGGGCGTAAAAGTAGGTGACGGGGCAATTATTGCAACGAACTCGGTCGTGACCAAAGATGTTGGGCCTTACACCGTCGTGGGTGGAAATCCTGCACGAGAGATTAAAAAGAGATTCCCCAAAGAGCACATTGATATACTTTTAGACTTAAAATGGTGGGATTGGAGTCTTGAAAAAATCACCGAAAACGTGCAAATACTGACGGGTAATGATTTGGAGGCTTTAAAAACAGTAAATAAAGAATAAAAAAGCCGTTCTGATTGCTCAGAACGGCTTTTTTGAATTATTTTAACGACCATTCATAGATTGTAAAAATTCATCATTGGTAGTCGTGTGCATCATGTGCTTTTGTAAAAAGTCAAAAGCTTCGTCAGGTTTCATGTCGGCTAAGTTATTGCGCAAGATGAATAGACGTTGGATGGTTGCTCTATCGTGCAATAAATCATCCCGACGGGTCGAAGAGTTATTGACATTGATGGCAGGATACATCCGCTTATTCGCCAATGTTCTATCCAATTGAAGCTCCATGTTACCCGTACCCTTGAACTCTTCAAAGATGACACTGTCCATTTTTGAACCCGTATCAATCAATGCTGTTGCAAGTATCGTGAGCGAGCCACCGTTTTCAATTTTACGAGCCGCACCAAAGAATTTCTTCGGTTTTTGTAACGCATTGGCTTCAACACCGCCCGAAAGTACTTTACCTGAAGCCGGTGCTACGGTATTATAAGCACGAGCTAAACGTGTGATAGAATCCAATAAGATAACCACATCATGTCCACATTCTACCAATCTCTTCGCTTTTTCAAGGACAATATTGGCAACACGCACGTGGTTTTCAGCAGCTTCATCGAAAGTGGAAGCGACAACCTCTGCTTTTACGGAGCGTTTCATATCTGTTACCTCCTCTGGACGTTCGTCAACGAGCAACACTATCAAATAACACTCAGGGTGATTTTTAGCGATGGCATTAGCGATGTCTTTCAAGAGGAATGTTTTACCGGTTTTGGGTTGCGCGACTATCAAACCACGCTGACCTTTACCGATGGGTGTAAACAAATCAATAATCCGATTATTGAAATCCTTACCCGCAGCTGAAGTGGTCAATGTGAATTTTTCACTTGGAAAAAGTGGTGTTAAATAATCAAAAGGAACACGGTCTCTGACCTCCAGTGGTTCAAGTCCGTTTATTTTAGATACTTTTAACAGTGCAAAATATTTTTCACCCTCCTTTGGCGGGCGAATAGCTCCACGAACAGAATCACCTGTTTTTAAGCCAAAAAGCTTAATTTGAGAAGGAGATACATAGATATCATCGGGAGAAGTCATATAATTATAGTCAGCGGAGCGTAAAAACCCATAACCATCTTGCATCATTTCCAAAACGCCTTCACCTTCAATAACACCATCCAAATCAATATTGAATTTAGGAATGGCAG
Organism: Saprospiraceae bacterium; assembly: GCA_031424515.1. Lineage (GTDB taxonomy): Bacteria > Bacteroidota > Bacteroidia > Chitinophagales > Saprospiraceae > JAAFJT01. Next base: position 13,014 of record JANPHO010000342.1, on the reverse strand, counting down.
GCATCACTTCACTTTGAGAAGATTGTTCCCTTTGATTGTGCTGCGGTTTTTTATCTTTTTTAGGTGGCGGTGGATAATCATCATCGAACTCCATTAAGGCTGGATTGATGAAATCATCATCATCATCTTCAGGAACTTGAAGCGATTGAGAAACAGGCTCCTCGCTAATAGGCTCTAATATAGGTTTTTCAACTCTTTCGGGTCTATCAAATCGCGGTGGGCTTGCTTGATTTCTTTTTGCCTGTTCTTCTTTTTCTCTCTCAACTTTTTCCTCTAAATCAGTTAGGCGTTTGCGAGGGCGTTTCTCAACACGAACCTCTTTATCTTTGGATTTGATAAGAGTTGGAATTTTTTCGTAGGGAGTGTTATCTTCTACTAGAATTTCAGGAGATTTTAAATCGGACGGGGACGTGACAGCTTGGGCATCCAGAATTTTGTAAATCAAGTCTTGCTTACTGAGTTTTTTGAAGTCAGGAACTCCATTTTTATCAGCAATTTCCCTCAATTCTTGCACCAGCATGTCATTTAATTGCAAAATGTCGTATTTCATGCGAACTAAATGTTATTAATAATAATTTTGTCTTTCAAAATGAATTTTTATTTAAATGAGAGGTTTATACAGATAACCTCTAAGCAATCACGGTTTCCGAACTCATTATTATCGTCATTTTCTCATAGCAGCGATTTTGAAAAGCTGAATGAACAATAATATTTGATAGTTATTTTATTCGATATGAATGTCCGTGATAAAACGGGCATTATGCATTTTCTTACATTTCTATTCTGTTTCACAGTTTAACTGCGAAAGAATTATTTTTATGAAGAGTTGCGTAATGTGAGCGTAAAAAATATTGTCTTAATGGGGCGTTTTAAAAATGAATGGTAAAAATAATTAAATGATTAAGTTAAGATGATTCTCAAATATTCCTTTTTATAGTCCTCGTTACTTCCATTGTAAGGATGTAGCGGCAGAGTATAATTTACTTTTTTTAATAGAAAAAGAAAAGAAGATGTTTGATTGAAAATTTAGACTTCTAAAAGATGGTGAAATAATTTAGAAAGAAAAGGATCTACAACAATCCGAAGAGTTTAAACGTATCAATTCGAGGAAATGTTATATAATCGGCGTGTAAAAAAAATTAGTTGTTTTTTTCGCTTGCTTCTTTGTTTCCGCAAAGATAAACTTTATTTTTATTATGCAAATATTATTTTTGCAAAAAATTTAAAATTTGAATAAAACCTTTTGTAATCTGTGGTTTCTACTTTGAGGAGAGTAAAAGAAATCAAATATACACTACATACTAAATTTCAATAATATTATAGTGCAATTATACTGAATTAATCTATATTTGATACATTATTAACAGATTTTTTAAAAAAAAGTTCTAATTCATAATTATAATACCGTTCAAATCGTTTCATCAAGAAATTTTAAAAAAAGATTATGCTTCAATTACATTTTTTCCGCGAGCAAAAAGAAAGGGTCATCACTGGGTTAAAAAAACGCAACTGGAGTGATGTAGATATTCAAAATGTAATAGCTCAAGTGCTTTCACTGGATGATATTCGCCGTTCATCACAGACAGAATTGGATAGTGTGCTTGCAGAAAGCAATCGCTTATCAAAACAAATTGGAGATTTGATGAAATCAGCCCCGAGTACTCGGGGTACTGAGGGGGGTGCTCTAAAAATTCAGGTAGCACAGTTGAAAGAAAAAGCCAAGCATCTGAATGAAAAGAAAGCAGATGCTGAACTTCAACTTGAAAATGTATTGCTATCACTACCCAATATTCCGAATGCTCTCGTGCCATTTGGCGTGGGTGCGGATGATAATGCCGTTACTGTTGCGGTTTCCGGGGATAATATTTCTAAAATCCCTCAAGAGATATTGGTTAAGGATTTGGATCAAAATAGTATTTGGCAAAATTGGATGTCCGAATTGCCTCAATTACCCGATACTGCCCAACCACATTGGGAACTGGCTCAAAAATATGGCATATTTGACCTTGAATTAGGCGTAAAAATAGCGGGTGCAGGTTTTCCCGTTTTTAGAGGTAAAGGGGCTAAACTGGTGCGGGCGCTCATTCAGTTTTTCCTTGATGAGGCTCAAGTATCTGGTTACGAAGAAATCATTCCGCCACTCGTGGTCAATGAAGCCTCTGCACGGGGTACTGGTCAGATTCCAGATAAAGAAGGTCAAATGTATTATGTTGAAAAAGATGATTTGTACTTAATTCCAACTGCCGAAGTGCCCATCACCAATATTTTAAGAGATGTCATTTTAGCAGAAAAAGACCTCCCTGTGAAATATTGTGGTTACACGCAATGTTTTCGTCGTGAAGCGGGCAGCTACGGGGCGCACGTGCGGGGTTTGAATCGAGTACACCAATTCGATAAAGTAGAAATTGTACAATTTGCGCATCCTGATAAAAGCTATGAAATCCAACTCCAAATGGTGGAACATATCAAAGGATTGATGGAAAAATTAGAGTTGCCGTATCGCATATTGCGACTTTGTGGAGGAGATATGAGCGGCGCATCAGCCATGACTTTCGATTTTGAAGCCTGGTCAGCAGCTCAGAAGCGTTGGTTAGAAGTGAGTTCAGTATCAAATTTTGAAACCTATCAAGCCAATAGAATGAAATGCCGTTTCAAGGATAGCAATGGTAAAACGCAATTGGTACACACACTCAATGGTTCTGCCCTTGCATTACCCCGCATCATCGCTTCCATCCTCGAAAATCACCAAACTACTGAGGGGATACGCATACCAAAAGCTTTAGTACCTTACACGAAGTTTGAAATGCTTGATTAGATATTAGTTGGTTATTGATTATTGGCGAGCATGCTCAATAATCAATAACCAATAACCAACAACTACCTAAGTCTATCCGCTGAACGGACTATTTCTTCATCTTTTTTAATATTTCTGAAAGCCAAATAACCACACATTAAGGCTATAAGCGGCATTGCTGCTCCTATTGCAATTTGAGCGGCATTGGTCATCACCAAATAAGCATAAATGCCGCCTACCAAAGAAGAAAGTAAAGTACCAATACTCGTTATTATCATTTGCAATTTTCTATTAGCAAAAAGGAAAACAGCTATTAAAAAATCTACCGCAGGCAGTGCATTGAGCGCAGTCAAACCCATATTATCGTAGGTATTTAAGATGCCATCTGAAAACATGCCGCTCGTAGCAGGTGCAGAAGTACCAATACTGAGGGGTATGAACAATAAGCCCATCACGATAGTTGCCACTAATAAGTAAATTGTCTGAATTCTTTGAATCATAATATTTTAGTTTAAATTTTCAATTGGATGCAAATTAAGCGAGTGTTACCCAGTTTTCAAATTTTTTAAGCATCATTTTCACATGTAGAATATCTATGCCAACTCTGGTTTTAGAAGTCTGTTCTTGAAAATAAAAATCTTAAATTCAATGGCACTGCTTAATCTTTGAGATTTTAAATAATGCGGAAAAAATATTTTATCTCAGCGAAATTATAGTTTTTCAATAAAAAAGACCGAAATTTGATAAATAAATCTTTTTGAATGGCCATATCGCCCAATTGATTGCCGATTAAAATAAAGAGGAAATGCGCTTTCATTTTTTAAAACGCCAGCTGATTTCATTAAAATTGCAGAATTTAAATATTACTTTTGTATATTTTAGTGTAAAAAAGTAAATAATTGCATCGCAATAAACATACTATAAAGCCTTTTAAAACTACATTATGAATAATATTGTTTCTCAGAGAACATAAAAAGAATGTCAAATTTAGTAAGCATGCAGGAGGGGGATATCAGTTTGCCAGAAATAATTGATGAGCAAGTGAATGTAAAAGATGTAATTCTTTCGCAAATAGAATTGGTCACTGCTGCCATTCAAACCAATGACTTCAAAACTGCGCTGGATTTAATCCTCGAGGCTTGGTATTTGTACACCTCTACCCCCTCAGTATCAGACGACAATTTGAAGGCTACTCTCCTACTCAGTATTAGTCAAGTTTATTTTAAAAGGCAGGATTTCAAAAAATTAGAATATTATAGCGAACTTCTTTTGAATACCTCTCGTGGAATTTATGATAAGGAAAAAGAGGTTACAGCTCTCACTAATATTGCCATCACGAGAAGTGTTTTTTCTGATTACAAATCGGCTATCCCTCTTTTTGTAGAGGCGTTGGAAAGCAGTCGTGTCTTAGGCTACCGCTACAATGCAGCCAATTGCCTTATCAATATCGGTACGCTTTACGCCAATCTTTTTAATTACGAAGAGGCGTTGGATAGGTATAATATCGTCTTAAATGATTTTAAAGATGTCCTCACGGATACAACACGCATAGCGATTAATCAAAATACAGGAAATCTTTACCACGCCTCAGAGCAATATGATTTGGCTTTGGATTATTTTAAAAAAGCCTTGGATACCGCTAAAAAAATCAATTCTGAAAGCTCTATCGCGCACGTCAATGCTCTCATGAGCCGCACTTATTTAGCGATGAATAGGTTCAATCATGCAGTCGCTTGTGCACGATTAGCTGAAGATGGCATGAATAAAATAGGCAATGCCAATAGCCGCCAAATCAATTACCTAAATCTGGCTCAAATTGCTTTTTTAAATAACCACACTGAGGGGGCTGAAGAATTTGCTAAATTAGGTGTCGCGGTAGCCCGTCGAGTAAAAGATGATGCTTCAGAATTAAGGGGGTTTCAGCTACTTTCCAATCTTTATAAAAAACAAAAGAACTTTAGCTTGGCATTGCGTTGTCAGATGATTTACTCTAAAAAGCAAGAGGATTATTTGAAAATGCAGCGCAATATGCACCTTCTTGACTTTGAAATACGCTATGCCTTACGTGAAAAAGAGCGTAAAATTGAAGAATTGACCAAAGAAAATCAATTTCAAGCCCTGCTTTTGGAAAGCAATAGCCAGATTGAAAAACAAAATGAGCAACTCCGACAAGCCAACGAAGAGCTTCAACAATTTGCGTATATCACCTCACACGACTTGAAAGAACCACTTCGGATGATTGGCAGTTACTCCCAAATTGTCACTCAACTCTATGCACCCAAATTGGATGAAAACAGCAAAACCTATTTTGGATTCATCAATGATGGCGTCACCCGCATGAGTGCTTTATTGGATGCTCTTTTACAATATGCCACCATCGGACGTTCGGATATAGAACTTGAAAAAGTAGAAGTGGGGAACATAATTGCTATTGCTCGGAATAATTTAAAACTAACCATTGAAGAGACTGATGCCAATATTCTTTGCGGTGAAATGCCTCAAGTGAGAGCGATTCCCTCTTTTTTAATCCAATTATTCCAAAATTTGATTGGAAATGCCATCAAATTCAGGAGAGAAGATAGTCGTCCGATAGTATTGATTAATTCAGAAGAAAGGGAGAATGAATGGCTTTTCAGTGTCAATGATAATGGAATCGGTATCGCCCCTGAGCATCAAGAGCGGATTTTCGTCATATTTCAAAGACTGCACACGAGGGCAAAATACGAAGGCACTGGGATAGGGCTTTCCATATGTTTTAAAATAGTGACGCAGCTGAGTGGTAAAATTTGGGTGGAATCACTCCCCGGAAAAGGGTCAACATTCTTTTTCACAATACCCAAATAATGGGTGATGGGTGATGGGTGATGGGTGATGGGTGATGGGTGATGGAAATACCAAAGAAAGTTCACTTTAGTTCACTTCAAACTGACTGAAATTTGGAACTGGTGCATAAAAAAATCCGAAAGAACTATGGGAATAGCCTTTCGGATTTTACTTTTCACAACTATGTAACAAAATTATTCAACAATGGCAACGCGTACCATATTTGTTCTTAATTTCTTTTCTACGGGCATTGAACCTGTATTAATGACGATATCACCTTTTACCACACATCCTGCATCTTTCAAAATGCCAATTGTATCTTCTATGGTTTCGTCAGTTGAAGTATATTTATCGTAGTAAAAACACTTCACTCCACGTACCAAATTGAGTGTACCCAACATACTATGACGACCTGAGAAAATATAAATCGTAGATTTTGGACGATAGCTTGATACTTTAAATGCCGTATATCCCGATGCCGTAAAACCAATTATGGCTTTAGCATTTAACTCTTCTGACATACGCGCCGCATTCAAACAAACCACATCGTTGATAAAAACACCTGAACTTTTATATAAATTTGGACGTTCATGACGTGCTGGCATTTTTTCCATTTCAACAATAATGCGCGTCATGGCTCTTACTGTTTCTACTGGATATTTACCCGCTGCCGTTTCAGCACTCAACATCACTGCATCCGCACCGTCCATTACAGCATTAGCCACGTCGAGTACCTCAGCACGTGTAGGTGATGGATTTTCAATCATACTTTCCATCATTTGCGTAGCTACAATAACTGGTCGAGCGCGTTGAATGCATTTTTCAACAATCAATTTTTGCACCATTGGCAATTTTTCAATTGGAAACTCCACACCCAAATCGCCACGAGCCACCATCACAGCATTTGAAGCTTTGATGATTGCATCTAAATTTTCAACAGCTTCAGGTTTTTCTATTTTTGAACAGATTAATGCAGGATGTTTTACTGCATCTATACGACTGCGCAAATCATGCACATCTTCTGGACGACGAACAAATGAAAGGGCAATCCAATTGACAGGTTGAGTCAATATAAATTCCAAATCAGCCAAATCCTTCGGTGTCAAACACGGTAAAGATGTTTTAGTATCCGGCAAATTAACACCTTTTTTATTCTTTAAAATACCCGCATAGATGACGCGCATTTTCACTTTCGATATATTATCAGTTTCAACTACCTCAAAAACCAATTTACCATCATCCAATAACACTTTTTCACCTACCTGCACATCTTTAGCAAAATCTTTATATGACATATAGATACCATCTTTAGTACCTATGCAATCCTCATTTACAAAAGTCACAATATCATTTTCTTCAAGTGCCAATCCGTCATTTTGCATCATGCCCACCCGCAATTTCGGACCTTGCAAATCAGCAAGGATACCAATATGCCAACCATATTTCTCATTGATGAATTGGATATTTTGAATCACTTCTAAGTGACCCGCATGATCGCCGTGAGAGAAATTCAGACGAAAGACATTGACGCCTGATTTTGCCAATTCATAGAGGGTTTCGTAGCTACGCGAAGAAGGCCCTACGGTTGCCACTATCTTTGTATTTTTCTGATCCGCTAATTGTAGCGTCGAAGTTGGGTTATTTTCTAAAAGAGTAGCCATTTTTATATATTTAGTTCAATAAAATCAACGATAAAAAAAAATTTAAGTTGCTATAATATTACCTCAATTCATTACCCCCTCAGTATTTTTACAGAATAATTGAAAAGCCATCATTATTTAGTGTAAAAAATACAATAAGCAAAGGTAGGTTATTTTATTTCAAAAACCAAGTAGGCTTTTATTAAAAAATTCAAAACTTTATACTGAAAGATTTTACTTTAAAAAACTTTATAGGTTTTTCTTGACCCATTACTAAATTTCTATTACATGAAAGCATTTGCATTTTTATCTTTATTTATACTGTCATCTCTTAGTTTAAAAGCGCAAGACCCTAAGCCCCCACACCAAATCTACTTTTTTTTAGGCATCGGCATACCGCTCACAAAGGTGCGAGACCAAGCCCATTCGCCTTTAAAATACCAAGGCTGGACACCCACTTTACGCATTGGGCACGAAGAAATAACGGGGAATCATGTATCGAGAATAAGTGTATCCGGCTCATTTGGGTCCGCCACGCCCAAATCAAGACCGAAGCCAAAGCAGAACCTTTCTAATTTGGATATAAGCAATATACAGGTTAATTACGCCTATTATCATCGCCGAGGAGCGTACGATACTGAGGGGTGGAACAATTATTTGGGTGGTGCTATCACTTTCACATTTGATGTCAGAAATTACAGTTTACCGAGCAACAATTTAATGGGTTATCAAACCAATTTATCGCTGAATGTAGGCACGTTTGTACAGAAAAAATTGAGTGATACTTGGCGATTTAATTACGAAGCATTTACACCTATTATATCGTATAGTTTAAGACCTACCTATTTAGGTATGTTGCCTATGAAAAACAGTGATTTTAACGCAAAAAATGTATTTTCAAACGGTAAAATAGTCACCGTTAATAAACTATTCCGATTTTACAACCGTTTTTCATTCGACCAACAAATCAATGACCACCGACAACGCAGGCTTTTTTACTCCTGGGATTACCACAATAATACAGTTTCAAAACCTTTACAATCCATATCTGGAGGCGTGGGATATGAATCGTTATTTAAATTATGATTTATTTAAGATTCTAAACCACCCCCTCAGTATCAAGGATAAAAACAATAAACCAATCCGTTTGTTAATGAAATTTAAAGGTAAAAAAAGATAAAATATCATTAAACCTCTTTAACTTTGCAGCCTGTTTGTGTAAAATTGATAAATGAAAAACCACGATAAAATATTCGAAGAAGAATTTCTTCCTCATGCTGATGCTCTAACGAACTTTGCTTATTATCTCACACAAGATGAAAGTGATGTAGAAGATTTGGTGCAAGATACCCTCATGAAAGCCTATAAAGCAGCAGGAAGTTACGAAGAGGGAACTAATTCGAAGGCATGGTTGTTTAGGATAATGAAAAACACGTTTATCAATGAATATAAACGTAAACAGAGGCGCGGGAAGAAAGTCGATTATGAAGAAATAATCACTTATCACGATGAAGAGGATTCGCCATTAACATCTTATACGGATTTACGGACAGAGATTTTTGGTGGCATGATGGGTGACGAAGTGATGATTGCTATTAATGATTTACCGACTGAATATCGAACCATATTGCTGCTTTGCTACGTAGAAGAGTTTCAATATGAAGAATTAGCCGCTATTTTCGATATTCCAATTGGTACAGTACGTTCAAGGTTAGCGAGAGCGAGGGGTCTTTTGAAAGAAAAATTACATTCTTATGCCTCATCATTGGGTTATGGTAAAAGCCATTCTGAGGATGATGATAATAAATAATGTATAACACTATTGATAAGTAACTAAAATTATCTATATATTAACTACAATTTTTAAAAAGGGTCACAACTATTCATTAACTCACTGCCACAATTTTTAGGGTAGTACAAAATCAGCAAGCCAATGAGAGATCATCAACCAAATTCGGACCTGTTTCAAAGGGTAAATTTGTATCTTGATCGTGCAATGACACAAGACGACGAGGTTAGTTTCCGCAAAGAAATGAATCAAAATCCAGCTGTTATTGAAGCTATGAATCATGAGCAATCTTTCAGAGACCTACTTAAAAACAGTGTCAACCGTCGTAAAGCCTCTCCTACTTTGATTCAAAACATCAAAGACAAAATCAGGAAATCTCCAGCTTAAGCGACATTTTTTTTCTCTCCCATTGACAACATATCTTAATTTTACACCGATTTCAATTTATTGATTCACACAAATTTAACAAATCACGCAAATTATAAGATTGAACTAAAGGCTTGCTGTTTTTTAATAGCAAGCCTTTCTTAATTTCCAGAAGCTGATTGAACTAATCTTTTTGAAATTCGCCCGTTGCACGTATTTGGATTTCATCATTTACCATAACATTAGCCAATTTTCCACCTATTCCAAAATCACTTCTTTTGATAATAGTCAATGCTTTGATGCCCAATTGCAGCTTTTTGTTATTAGGGTTGGGATGAGCAGCCGGTCCATTCATAGTAACATCGAAAGTCACAGCTTTTGTAACGCCTTTAATCGTCAAATTACCAACCATAGTATATTTATTACCGCCGATTTTAGTTAAAGATGTGCTTTTAAAACTAAGTGCAGGAAACTGTGCCACATTGAACATATCCTCACTTTTTAAGTGGTTGTCCCGCATTTCAAGGTCAGTATTGATACTTGCAGACTCGATATTCACTTCGAAAACAGCATCCGATAGATCAGCTTTTGATGAGGTAATTTTGCCATCAAACTTTTTAAAATAACCATCAACTTCTGAAATACCGTGGTGTTCGGCAATGAAAGTGAATTTTGAATGCCCTTTATCAATTGTCCATTGCGCAAAAGTGGCTAAAGAAGCAAATAAGAATACTAAAACAATAATTCCTTTTTTCATAATAACTTTTAAATTTTTAATTAAAAATAAGGGTGAAAATTAAATCCCAATGAAATTGGCTTACATAAGCAGTTGGGCTAAAATAACTGCCTACTTAATAATACGTTGTAAAACTAACCACGGTAACTAAGGTAATTTATTAAATTATACTGTTAGAAGTAACGAGTCGATAATATCCTGTTTTTATCCGATGCCTCAATCAATATATAATTGAATATTGTCACAATAACTTTTATCCAATTTCACATAGATTTTGCTATTTTACTAAAAAATAGTACTTTTGTGCTCGTTTTTACCGCTTAACGTTAAGCGATATTAAAAAACTTATTTCATATCAGTGAATCTCTCTTTCGATATACAATTCATGTAGCGATGCCTTAGCTACCCCTTTATTCCGATTCTCGGAATTACTGGGCATTATGTTTATACCATAAAATAGATTATTCCTAATCCATTGATAGCCAGAGTGTTATCAATAATTTCAATATATTATGATAGATAAATTAAGAGCTATTTACGATAAATATGTCCACCTTGAAGAACAACTGTCTGACCCCTCAGTAATTGGAGACATGGATAAGTTTAAAAAAGTCAATAAGGAGTATAAAGATTTACAGCCCATTGTAAGTGTATATAAAGAATATAAAAAAGTAACAGACGATATTGCACAAGCGCAGGAGATGCTCGATGACTCTGATATGCGTGAAATGGCTAAAGAAGAATTACAACTTCTGCAACCCCGCAAGGATGAGTTGGATGAAGAAATAAAAACCTTGCTTATTCCTAAAGACCCCGAAGACTCCAAAGATGTCTATTTCGAGATTCGCTCAGGTACAGGCGGTGATGAGGCCAGCCTTTTTGCAGGCGATTTGTATCGTATGTACCAACGTTTTTTTGACAAGCAAGGGTGGAAAACAGAGGTTTTAGAGGTAACAGAAGGTACAGTTGGCGGCTATTCAAAGCTCATTTTGGAGGTAAAAGGAGAAGATGTGTACGGTAAATTGAAATTTGAATCGGGTGCTCATCGTGTACAACGTATTCCCGATACTGAATCCAAAGGTCGCGTGCATACATCTGCTGCAACGGTGGTGGTGATGCCCGTTTTAGAAATGGATGATATAAACATTCGTAAAGATGATTTGCGGATAGATGTTTATCGCTCAAGTGGTGCAGGTGGTCAGCACGTCAACAAAACTGAATCGGCAGTGCGCATCACGCATTTACCGACGGGTATTGTATCGGAATGTCAAGAAGGTCGTTCACAGATTCAGAACCGTGAAATAGCCATGCAACGCTTGTATCAACGCATCAGAGAAGCCCAACAACTGGCTCATGATACAGAACAAACTGCTAAACGTCGCTCATTGGTAGGTTCAGGTGACCGCTCTGATAAAATCAGAACGTATAATTATCCTCAAAATCGAGTAACGGACCACCGTTTGGAAGGCGATAACAAAAATTTCAACTTAGATAAAGTGATAGAAGGAGATATTGACGAGATTTTTGAATCCCTCAGAATTGCCGATAATGCTGAAAGAATGAAAGCAGAGGAAGAGGATTGAGTTGGTTATTAGTGATTAGTTGTTGTGTTGGGAGAATAAAATCCTAATTAGTGATTGAAGCTTAGTAAAAAAGCCCTTGCAATTGTTTGCGAGGGCTTTTTTACTGAGGGGGTGTTATATATTTTTATTAAAACCCACAAGCCATTGTTAAGGCTCCCCAAAACATGGTTTTTGCATCTTTGAACTCTGCTGTGCGGATATTTTGACTATAAGTTAGATTAAAATTGCGGTAAGTAACACCATAACCCAACTCTGCATTCATATATATGCGCTTGAGGTCATCTTTAGGTATCACATAAGGGCTTTTGTAGTAGGTAAACATACCGCCTTGAAGAAGGCTATTATCTGCTACTAAGCGCACAAGCGGACGAGCAAAAGCATATAATTGCCAATTATTCCTTCCTTTTACTTGAGCTATATTTCTGAAATAATCTTCAAACCAGCCTACTCTAACCATACCACCTGCACCTACATAATTATTGACAGTACCTATATTAGTTTCTAAAATACCCATCATATCAATATTATTAATCGGTTTTATTAGCCTTTTTTCACCTATAAAATTCAGATTAATGGCAATATCATTGGCTATTTGGTTTTTCCAACCTTGAGGAAGTGGACGGCCTATCAACTGATGCACTTTCGACTGGAAATACTCTTGTTGTGTAACAGGGCCTATCGCACCTAAGGAGTACTCCGTTGTAAATCGTGTAGCATTTATATAATCATTGGAAATGCCTACCAAACCTAAGTAAGCCCAGCCTGCATAAGGTCTATCACCTATTATTACATTCTCGGATTTATTAGCGGGCGTGTACATATTCGAAGCAGCTGATAAACCTGAGTAATTATTAGCTTTCGGTAGTTTAGGGAAAATCTTAGTTATAATTCCGTTTTTATTTGGATTTTGCATAAACAAATATTCCATCTTTATGCCGCTTGAAAAATACCTATCCGTCTTATCCCGAGGAATAAGCATATCATTTTGGATATTTAAGCGCATATACTGAGGGGCCGACTTGGGTGCAGTGGTACCGTCAGCTTGAGCAGAAAGATTAAATACAGTGGTAATGAGAATTTGTATTAAAAATAGTTTAAAAATGAGCCTAATATTCATGGGTTGCTATGGGAATTTAGGAGGGTGCTTTAATTGTAAGATAAACTTCTGGCTTAAAACCAACATCTATGCCATACAAATTTAAGGGTATTTCTCTTACATATCAATAGGTAGAAATATGTTTAACACATTATTGACATTTGCTTATACAAGTATCTGAATTTTC
>JANPHO010000341.1:0-15101 GCA_031424515.1 Saprospiraceae bacterium | reverse complement strand
CTATTTCAAGAGCAACTTCTATTTTTAGGCAAGGTTTATTTAGCTTGAAATCCACCATTTATAACATCCGACAAATGAGAGCTTTTTTTGCCTCTTTAAAATTACCTAAATCTCACTTTTTGCAATCTGTACAGTAATATTGAATTTATCATAAAAAAATGAAAACTAAAATAAGCAGTTTTACTTTTTAAAGAACCCCTCAGTATCCTGCGATACTGAGGGGTTCCCTAAATGACGATATAAGTAATAAATTACCCTCATGAAATTCGTTAAAATCTAAGCAACTGTTTCAAACCTTTCTTGAAATTTCTCCCAGACTGCCTCCGCCAAATCATCAGTCAGCTTTTCAATATAATAACTTCCCGCTGCAGGATCAGCCACTTTATCCATATAACTTTCCATTTGTAGAAGATGATGTACATTCCGAGCAATTCTATAACTCAAATCTGAAGATTTCTCTTCTATCGCGTCGCTCGGATCAATGGATAATACATCAATGCCACCCATTACTGCACTCATGGCCTGAGTCGTTGCTCGTATTTTATTGGTATGGAAATTCTCTATCTGGGTAGCCGAAGATACAAATGCCCATAAAAAAGGTATTTCTGCTTCCAAAGCATAAGCTTGCAGTACATTGCCCCAAAGCAATTTGAAAGCCCTTAATTTTGCTATTTCAATAAAATAACTGATACCAATATCAAATCTGAACATTATTTTTTTACTAAAATGAGCTATATCCAATCCCATTTCTTGTAATTTATTGATATAAATATTGGCTTCGATCATCGCATTAACCAATTCCTCCACTACATTTTCAGAACCTTTAAAAAATCTTGAAGCATTCAGAGACAGCACTTTAAATTCTGGAAGGTTCACACTTGCCCATTCTATAACATTCATCACGGCTTTAACATCATATCGACCATCGGCAAATGGGTCATATAAAACGCCCCCACTCAGTATTGAAGCCTCGGAAGTTGCATTTTCATTTTTTTTATCTGCTACTTTTTTAAACGTTTTTAAAAAAGTAAGCGGACTGATGTTTTGGGTTATTTCATTAAAATAAATAGAGATGTACCCCAATTCAATATTCTCCAATAATACATCCAGTTGACTTTCTGAAGGATAATCTGAAACCATAAAATTGAGTGCATTGGCACCTCCCATCAAGGAAGCCAAAGCTTTATGGTTGGCTTTTTTAAAATCTTTATCTTGAACATCTATATTTTCACAAATAAGCCATTCATTACCAGCTTTACTCGTTATTGCGGGGTAGGATTCATTGAAATCGTCGGCATGTGCAAATGGATCAATACTGATATTAGGTATTTCCCAAATCAGTTCTGATATCGCGCGCCCCTTAAGGTCTTTCTCTATTCTTTTCAACCAATCAGCTTTTGATGTTCTTGAAAACTCTGAAAATAAATTCTGTTCTGACATTTTTAATGTTATTTCTTAGTTATTAAAATAAAACGATACAATCCATTCGTGACATTTCCAGAAATGAAAGTCTCAATGTAAAGCAATATCAAAGGTAAACAGTTTTGTTTAACTCCTTTTTATACAATATTGTATTTATTCAAATTCCATTAAAAATCTTTCAATCCATGATAAAACGGCTCACTATTCCAGTATTTTTTATCTTTTTTGCCTTCATTACTGAGGGGGTAAGCCAACAGGTATCCAAACCTAAAGTCACGCCTAAGTCAGCCACTTCTCATCAATTAAAAACACCCGTAAAGAGAAATACAGTACCGACTACAACGACCAAAGTGGCTTCGATACATTTTGATAAGCAAAAAGTAGATTTCGGAACTATCAAGGAAGATGCTGTATTTGAAACTTCCTTCGAATTCACCAATACAGGTAATGCTGATTTAATCATCATTGATGCGGAGGCAACTTGCGGCTGTACTTTACCAACCGTTCCAAAAGAGCCTATCAAGCCAGGTGAAAAAGCTAAAATAAACGTCAAATACACGGCTCTAAATAAAGTAGGCCCTCAAAAGCCAATCATTACAATTATTACGAATGGTTCACCTTCTTCTGTAAAACTACAACTTGAGGGCTGGGTAGAGCAAATCCCGGGCGGTGTTGCTAAAAACTAAACAATTGTTTTGAAATATTTTCGATGGGTTACATCAACAAAAAAGCCTTTCTTTTTACGGAAAGGCTTTTTTGTTATGCAAAACTCAGATTTATATCAATCCTCATCATCTTCTGCTGTACCGACTTCTACAGGAATTTTAGAAGGAGCTTCTGCAATTTTAGCCCGTATTTCTGCTTCCATTTGCGCTGCCACTTCTGGGTTATCCAGTACGAATTGCTTAGCAGACTCTCGCCCTTGAGCAATTTTAGTACCTTTATAAGCATACCAAGCACCTGATTTTTGAATAATATCAAGGTCAGCACCCAAATCTACTATTTCACCTGCCTTAGAAACACCTTCTCCGAATATAATATCAAATTCAGCGATACGGAAAGGTGGCGCCAATTTATTTTTCACAACTTTTACTTTCACGTGGTTACCTGTCAAGTTGCCATCTTTATCCTTAATTGCAGAACCTGATTTACGAATATCCAAACGAACAGACGCGTAAAACTTCAATGCGTTACCGCCCGTAGTCGTTTCTGGATTACCGAACATGACACCAATTTTTTCACGCAATTGGTTAATGAAAACGCAGCAACAATTGGTACGACCAATAGAAGCTGTCAATTTACGTAATGCTTGAGACATCAAACGTGCTTGTAAGCCCATTTTCGAATCGCCCATTTCGCCCTCTATCTCAGCGCGGGGAGTCAGTGCCGCAACTGAGTCAATAACTATAATATCAATAGCACCTGAGCGAATCAAGTTTTCGGTAATTTCAAGTGCTTGCTCACCGTTATCTGGTTGAGAAATTAACAAGTTATCAACATCTACACCCAAAGCTTCAGCATAAAAACGGTCAAAAGCGTGCTCAGCATCCACGATAGCTGCTACACCACCTTGCTTCTGGCATTCAGCAATCATGTGGATTGCCAAAGTCGTTTTTCCTGATGATTCAGGGCCATATATTTCAATAATACGTCCTTTAGGAACACCGCCGCAGCCTAATGCAATATCAAGACCAATAGAGCCCGTTGAAATAGTTTCAACCTCTAATACTTGCTTCTCTCCTAAACGCATTACCGTACCTTTTCCATAAGTTTTATCTAAGCGATCCAAAGTCATTTGTAACGCTTTTACTTTTGAATCTTTCTCTTTATCGTTTGCCATTTTTTTGTAATTAAAATTATTATTTTTTTGTTTTAACTATTATAGCACAAAAATAAACATTTTGTTTTTAAAAACAAATTTTGTTTAATTATTTTTAAAACTTTTTTTTTGTTTTAAGTATTTTAAGTTGAAAATAAAACTTTTAAAGATAAAAACATCACAACAATCAATTATCATTAAAATATAACCCTTTGAAAATCAATGCATTACACCTCTCAGTATTTTAACCTTTGATTGAGGCATTCATTTAACTTAAAACAATTCAATATTACTTATTTTTTGTTTTTAATCCTATTCAAGCCCGCTTTTGCAGATGCGTGCAATGAATCAGAGTAATCATCGGGGTTTAAAGCCAGACAATAGTTAAAAAATTGACGCGCTTTATCATATTGTTTGTATTCTTCATAAATAATTCCCAACTGCAAAGACGCATTACAAGCAAAATAATATTTAGTTTGCTTACCCGCTTGAATAGTTTTATCATAATATTGAATAGCTTCATTGCTCTTTTTCAACATTTGCAATACTCTACCCATTCTGTACATGTATTCGAGCTTATGTGCTTGATTGCTGAAATCATTTTCACTCTTCGCTTTTAAATAATCTAAAGCTTTTTGATAATAGCCACCGTCAAAATAAAGGCGGGCTCTTAATAAATTAGGCTCTGGCGTATTATAAGTTTTGGCTTCTTTTAGGGCGTTTTTATCGCCACCTATATCATCTCGCCCAACGGTTTTACAGTTTTCAATAAAAATTTTATAGCCATCCCAGTTACCCCTCAGTAATTCGAACCAAGCGAGGCGTTGAAAGCCTTCTTTCAGATAATTTCTGCCGTTGAAATAGTAAACGTATTTTTTAATGTAAAAATCAGCATCACCGTCCCCTCTATACATCTTTGCTTGACCGAGCATATAATCTAAAAAATAGACTTGTAAAAAACCTGCGTCTGTTGGACGACTCTGCAATATTTCAATCGCTTTATCATTGCGTCCTGTTCTCATCGCTACGTTAGCGAGCGCAAAACAATGAAGAAGGTTTTCTTTGGGCTTCAATTTACCATTATTCATGATGCTCCAAGCCGATTCACTCCGATTATTGAGATGCAGCATCAAAAAAGCGTACATCACCATCGCCTCGGACTCAAATACATAATCGTTTGATTTTGAATAAGAAATAACTTCCTCTATTTCTGAAAGCCCTTGTTGTATCGTCCCATTCATGCCCAATACGAGTTTGGCACTCCATTTATATTTATCTGGAATAGTTCCCACCACAGCATGAAGGACACCCAATGTCATTTTATTAGCAACAAATGAAGGGAATTTTTTTTCATTATTCTCAAGTAGTTCGTAAGCCGTGCTTGCAGAATTTAAAGCAGAGAGATAATCCCCAAATTTCACCTTATTCATGGCCCAAAAAAGGCGTATTTGTGCTTGTATAAATAAATAATACGGTGATTGGGCGTCTCCTTTTTGGATTGCGCTGATGCGCTTACTTTCGTTTGCGCTGTAACGGTCATAGTCAGTTTTCTCTTCTGTTATAAATATTTTAATGCACTCAAGATGGTTTTCAACGTAATGAACCACCAAATTATCGGGGTCATTTTTACGCAAATCAGCAATAAGTGAATAGGCTTCATCAAATTTTAATGCCAATGTTTTATCGTAAGCTTTACGGGCTAAAGGCGTAAATTCAAACCGCCCAACAGCCAATAAATCACTGACAATCAATAGGATAGATAAAGTTAAAAATAGTTTTATGTTTTTCATTACTAAAATGAAATTAAATTTTTCAAGCGCTTAAAAATCGGAAGAATTTTGTTTAGAAATCTATATTTTGAGTGTTAATACTGAGGGGGGTTACTTCTGAGCATTGGCTACTAAATATGCTGCCACTACTCCGAAAATAATATTGGGTACCCAGACCCCCACTATGGCCGGCACATCAGGCTGCATGGCAAAGGTTACTGAGAACTTGGATAAAAAGATAAAAATAGCACCCAAACCAATACCTATTGCTAAATGTAAACCGATTCCCCCGCGTACTTTACGAGCAGCTAATGCCATCCCGATGAGGGTCAAAATAATGATGGTGAAAGGTTCAGAAGTACGCCTTTGTACTTCTATTTCGTAAGGTTTGGTGTTGCCCATGCCACGCTCCTCCAGCTTATTGATTTCTTTTAAAAGTTCAGGAGTGGTGTACATTTCATTCTGATTATTAAAGCGAACAAAATCTTCGGGCTGAATATTCAAAGTTGTATCCAAAAATTGAATATTAATTTGTAAAGATTCATCCATGCCGTTGAGCGTTCTTCGCTGTACTTGCGTCAATTTCCACTTATTCGGGTATCCTTTCCATTCGGCATTTTCGGCTTTAATAATATGCCTTAATTCTCCTTTTTCGTACTGTTCAATTCTAAAATCCCGTGCAGTAGTATCACTTTTTCTGAAATAACCGATAAAAACCTTGGTATTAGCATCCAAAAACATGTGGATATTCTCCGTTTTACCTTTATCGCTCGTTTTTGTGATATATGTATGCTCTATCCTTAGACGCTCTTTATTGCCTCTTGGTACAATTAAGTGATTTAAAAAAAGATGGGTAATCGCTATTAAGCCCCCAGCAATTAAATACGGGCGCATCAATCGCTGAAAACTAACTCCTGCATTGAAAATAGAAATTATCTCAGAATTAGATGCCATGCGCGAGGTAAAAAAGATGACTGAAATAAGCGCATACAACGGAAATAGGAGCGTACTGATATGTGGAATAAAATTTATATAATGCCCAAAAAATATTTCCTTTTTAGAGATTTCCCCTTTTGTAAAAACGTCGGCTTTTTCACTAAAATCAATAACACAGGCTATCAAAGTGAGTATCAACACAATGAAACCGAATGTAGTTAAGTATTTTTTAATGATATACTTATCTAAAATACTAATTCTTAAAAATTTAGACATTTTAGGATTTTATCAATCTACAATAAATAATTTAGCGCCCCCCTCAGTATAGGAGCGGTGCGCATCAGTTTTATCAGCAACTTGGTAAGTCATTCCTTGTTTTAGAACAAATGTTCTACCATCTTCAAGTTCAGTTGTCATTTCACCTTCTAAGCATAAAATGATATGCCCTTTACTACACCAGTGGTCAGCAAAATACCCTGCTGAATATTCTACCATCCGAACCCGAATATCACCGAACTGCTTTGTGCGCCAATATGCCGTGCCCGTTTCACCTTTATGTTCCGTGATTTCTATATTATCCCAATCGGTTGTTTGAAAAGGTATATTTTCAATTATCATTTTTAAAATTTTAAATAAATAGACTTTAGGCTTATGGACATTAGACTTCTAAAAATCTAATGTCTAATTTTCTACTATCTTATTTAAAGTCTTACCCCAAGTTTTTTTACCATTTCATTCTTCCAAGACATAAACGTTCCATCTTGGATTTTTGTGCGTGCCTCGGTCACTAACCATAGATAAAAAGCTAAATTATGTATTGTAGCAATCTGACAAGCCAATATTTCTTCAACGTGAAAAAGGTGACGCAAGTAAGCTTTGGTATAAAAACGGCTTGTATGAGCGGGGCTGCTTGCATCAATCACGCTGAAATCGTTTGCCCATTTCAAATTTTTCATATTCATCACGCCATCGGCTGTGTAAAGCAAACCATGACGAGCATTGCGGCTGGGCAATACGCAATCGAACATATCAATGCCCAAAGCTATGTTTTCAAGAATATTGATAGGTGTACCTACGCCCATTAAGTAGCGCGGTTTGTCTTTTGGTAAAATATTGGTGACAATATCCGTCATGGCGTACATTTCCTCTGCGGGCTCGCCCACTGAAAGCCCGCCGATGGCATTGCCTTGTTGCCCTTGCTCGGCTATAAATTCAGCCGATTTTATGCGTAAATCCTTGTAAACACTGCCTTGCACAATTGGAAAGAACGTTTGTTCGTGTCCATACTGAGGGGGGGTGTTATCAAACTGGGTGATACAGCGTTTGAGCCAGCGATGTGTCAAATCAATGGATTTTTTAGCATAATCATACTCGCAAGGGTAAGGTGTACACTCATCAAATGCCATAATAATATCCGCACCAATGATGCGCTGAATATCTATGGCTCTTTCAGGACTAAAAAAGTGCTTCGAGCCATCAATATGTGAAGCGAAAGTGACACCATCTTCGGTTATTTTACGGCGATGTGCCAATGAATAGACTTGATAACCACCCGAATCCGTCAGCATTGGACGATTCCAACCATTGAATTTATGCAATCCACCTGCTTGCTGAATAATATCCAAGCCCGGACGTAAATATAAATGGTAGGTATTCCCAAGGATTATTTGAGCATTGATGTCTTCCTCTAACTCGCGTGTATGAACGCATTTCACGGTTCCAAGCGTACCCACAGGCATAAAAATGGGGGTATGTATGCTACCATGAGCTGTTTCGATGCGCCCAGCTCGTGCTTTACTGAGGGGGTCGTTATGTTGAATGTCAAATGTCAATTTTCATCGCTGTTTTAAATGTCATTTCGAGGAAGAACGACGAAGCAATCTGTAAACCCTCCAAAATTATTAAATGATGTGCTTTATTAAACGTTTTACATTTAATTGAATACTTACAGATCACTTCGTCGTTCCTCCTCGCAATGACACTAATCGAATATTATAGTTTTATTTCCACTCACAAAAACACGGTCTTCAAAAACGAGCCGAAGAGCTTTTGCAAGCGCTAATTTTTCAACATCTCTACCCATTTGAGCCATTTCTTGAGCAGATTGGGTATGGTCAATAGGGATTACATTTTGGACAATGATGGGTCCTTCATCTAAATTATTATTCACAAAATGCGCAGTTGCACCTATAATTTTAACACCTCGTTCATAGGCTTGTCGGTAAGGATTCGCACCAATAAAAGCGGGTAAGAAAGAATGGTGAATATTCACTATACGATTATCGTAATTTTGAACAAATTCAGGCGATAGTATCCGCATATACTTAGCTAAAATAAGGAATTTGGGGTTTATTTCTTTAATCTTCGCTAATATTTCTGCTTCATGCTGTTCTCTGGTTTTATTTTCATGTGTAATGAAATAAAAAGGAATATCAAATCTTTCAGTAAAATTTTTCAGAACATCGTGATTGCCTATTACTGCCAGTATTTCAGCATTCAAATCACCAAACTGATGGCGAACAAGCAACTCACCCAAGCAATGATGCTCTTTGGTGACTAAAATGACTACTTTCTTCTTTTTTTTCTCTGATATTAAAATCTGAGCATCCGTAGGAAGGATACCTTGAAGCCCGTTTTGAATGCGTTCAGCATCCATTTCGCCCTCTATTTCCGTGCGCATGAAAAAACGCTTCGTTTCTTCTTCCACAAATTCGTAGTTGGCAATAAGGTTCAAATCATTGTGGTAGAGTACACCCGATACTTTATGTACCAGCCCTTTTGCATCGGAACAGTCAATCAATATGGTATGTGTCATAATTCAAGTAATGTATCAAACAGGGAAGTTACCCCTCAGTAAAAGAGTCACTTTTTAAATAAAAAACGCAAATATACTTATTTTTTAATCCAAAAAGAAAGGCAAAAAAAAGTCCTGAAAGCAAAACCTTCAGGACTTTTTAAAATTAGATTATTGCTGCTGCGGCAGCATTTGTTCTATTTTATAGGCGGCGAACATTTTATCTAATTCTTGTTTGTAGGCAGCATCTCCTGCCGTTTCCACAAGTTTTATCAACTGTTCCTTAGTTTGTAAATCCTGCATAAAATCTCTTTGGAAAGTGCCGTTTTTATCGGCAGCATCCAGAGAGTTATAAAATTTTAGATTTGCAAGAAGGTTGCCTGCTAAAATTTGAATATGTTTTTTAGCTTTATCATAAGCACCCGCTTGTATGTATGCGTCAAGGAAATACATCGTTTGAGCATCATAAGGGAAATTGAAATTAGGGAACGCTTTAAAGTTTTTATCAAGAAGCTTTGCTGCTTTATCTTTTTCTCCTTTACGAGCAAGGTCAAGTGCTGAACGCAGTATCACGAATTGAGTCGTTTGGATACTCGGTTGGTAACTTCTATTGACAAACATCTTTTCTTTATCAAAATTACCCCAACGGAATTTCTGAGTGACGCGCTCAAATACTTTGTCCCCTGCTACGCGACCGCTACCAATCAAGCCAAATGGACGCTCACTTGGTGATTTTACAGGAACAACTTTCACTGCTAAACCTTCTAATTGCATATAATCATCAAGCCCTTCCATCTTCTCTGGACGACAAGTCACTGCGAAATAAACGGGACGTTCCATCGCATTATTGGCAATAATATCTAAGACAGCTAAATCGTCTTTGATGATATAGCTACCCGGTAGTGTAAAGCTGATTTTATCAACAATGCTATCTTGCGCATTGGCTAAGCCCGTAGCGATTACTTTTTGCTTATCAACAGGAATATAAACTTTACGTGTTGGAGAATATGATTCAAATGTCACACCATTACCAGCAGGCACAGGGTGGTCTTCTCCTAAAAACTTCATCAAATCATTGATATTGATTTCGTCTGCACCATCCCGTATAGGCAACTGATTGCGTTTTAAACCTCTATATGAAGCCGCAGGAAGGCTCATCTTTACAGCTGGCGATTCATTGATTTTACGACGCATTTGGTCGATGTACCAATCCACTGCAATTAAGCTTAGATTGATAACACGCACATCTGGACGAATATTTTCAACTTCTTGAGCATACCACAATGGATAAGTATCATTATCACCATACGTGAAGATGATGGCATTTTTATCGCATGATTCCAAGAAGTTGACCGCATAATCACGCGCACCTGACTGCTTAGCACGGCTATTATCGTCAAAATTCTGATAACCCATGATAATTGGCGCAATGACAACAAGACCTGCTGCCAAAGGAGCCGATATTTTATCTGATAGTTTAAAATCTCTAAACAAATCGAAGAAAGCCGTTACACCCATGCCGACCCAAATAGCAAACGTGAATATTGAGCCTACAATTACATAGTCACGCTCGCGGGGTTCGTTAGGTGGCTCATTGGTATAAACGATGATACCGATGCCTGTAATAATAAATAATGCCATCAAGCCTAACATATCGTACCTACGGCGACCGTAATGCCATACCAGACCAAACAAGCCAAATAAAAGAGGCAATAAATAATATTTATTATACGCTGGGTCATTTTTAATGGTATCAGGAGCATCTTTATAATTGAATAATCTCCAATTATCAATGAAAGGAATACCACATGCCCAGTTGCCTTTGGCTCTATCTTGGGGCGTAAAACCTTGTTCAGCATTCTGACGACCCGCAAAGTTCCACATGAAATAACGCCAGTACATCCAACCTACTTGATAGCGGAAAAAGAAGCTCATATTATCAGCTGAAGAGGGGCGATCTGCTGGTACTTCTTGATTTTGTGGAATATCCATCCATTGCTTGTAGTATGATGTTCTATCATTTTCGTAGTGCCCCATACGTGGGAAAAGAACTTTATCAGCATCATTGAAAACGTAATCAGTCTTACGGTCAACGATTTCATATTTATCACCTACCCGTCCGTAACGGTCTTGGGACTCTTGGTCAACGGGACGTGCGTTAAATTGTGGTCCATATAATAATGGACGCTCACCATACTGCTCGCGATTGAGGTAAGGAATAAGGCGAATTGGGTCGCTTGGATTATTCATATTAATCGGAGGATTGGCATTCGCACGAATAAGAACCGTACCGATTGCCGAAAAACCGATTGTAGAAAGAACCAAGCCCATAACGATGTTTTGGATTGTTGAGTTTTTACGCTGATGCGCCAAACGCAACAACCAATAAGATAAGCCTCCTATTATACCAAATGTCAATATTAAACTTGGGAATGTATAAGGTAAACCTAATACATTCACGCAGAAAATTTCAAGATTACCCCAAAGAGTTGGAATACCTGTGATGATCAAAGTTTGGATGACCCAAATGAAAAAGACACCAATTACACCCGCTAAAAGCATACCGCCAAAAGTAGGTTTCGCTGTTTTTTTAAAATAATAAAACAATGCTAAAGCAGGGAAAGTCAATAAACTCAATAAGTGAACCCCCGTTGATAAACCTGCAGCATATACAGCCGCCAGCATCCAACGATCTGCATCTGGTGTATCAGGCTGATTGTACCATTTTATCATACACCATAAAGTCAAAGCGGTAAACATCGTTGACATAGCGTAAACCTCGCCTTCAACTGCTGAAAACCAGATAGAGGTAGCAAATGCGGTAGTCAAACCCGCCGAGATGCCTGCTCCAGCAAGTGCAATATATTGAGATTGAGTAGGTTCTTCTTCACGGCCTACTAATGCAATTTTAGACAAAATAATAGTTGTCCAACAGATAAACATGGCTGCCAAAGCAGTACAAATACCCGATAAAACGTTCACAGAGAAGGCAATTACTGAGGGGTCACTTGAAAACGCTTGACCCACCACAGTTGCCAATTTGCCAATCATTAAAAATAGAGGTGCTCCCGGAGGGTGAACTACTTGCATTTTGTAACATCCTGATACGAACTCACCGCAATCCCAGAGACTACCAGTACGCTCAACAGAGAAAAAAAACACTGTAGCCGTTACCAAAAAGACAAACCAACCAACGAGGTTATTGAGTTTTTTGTACGAATTCATTGATTATTAAAATTTAAAAAATTGATTTCTATTATATTTAAAAAGTTGTCTCTCGGATAAGTAGTTGGCTAAAATAAACACTGCTATCTTTTTAAGTCGGTTCTATAAAATGTAAAAAATACTCCGCTATGCTCCACATTTTTACATTTTACAGCCCGACGATAGCAGTGTTTATTTCTTCACGCCTACTTAATATTACCTTTTCAAGATTATTTAAACACCTTTTACGGGTATTTTTATATGAAGTTTATTTTAAACATGAAAAGGCATTCAAAAATAAGATGCAAAACTAAAAAAATATTGTAAAAACTAAGCATGCAAGTCTAAGGGTATATTTCTGATTGTGCCGTTAAAGTAGGTTAAAAAAAGGTTAATAGCATCAGAAATATACATTTTCTATTTAATTTCTATGTTTTAACTGTTGAAAAGGATTTTTAAAGCCCTAATTTTTTCTGCTTTTTAAAATAACATCGCCCTAAATTTTAAGGTTCTGGTACATTTTTTATTGAAAGAAAAGAGCCCCTCAGTATTTTGGGTAAAAAATCTATGATAATGTTCTTTTTCATTTTTAAAAGAGCTAACTTTTTAAAAATAAATAAGCCGTCGAAAGATATTCTCGACGGCTTATTTTTATCTAAAAATGAACAATTAACGAGCTACTGTAATATCTCCACGATAGAGTAACTTAGCGCCATCCTCAAATACTATTTCTGAGATATAAACATACACCCCAGCCTGTACAGGTTTATTATTAAAAGTACCATCCCAACCTTGGGATGGGTCGTTAGAAGGGACTAAATCCTGTTTTTGAAATATAAGTTCACCCCACCTATCATAGATCCTGAGGTAGTTGATCTGTTTGACACCAACACCTGAAAACACACCGAAATAATCATTTTTATCATCACCGTTGGGTGAGAACACATTTGGGATAAATACATTCCTATTACGTTCCAACTCAACAGATATTTCAGCTTCGCCTATACAGCCATTCACATCCGTCACTTTCAGTTTATAAATTCTATCATCAAGTGGGCGGACGAGCGGGCGTAATGGCTCACTTGAGGTGATTAAATAATCTTTCGGCGTCCATGATATAGAATCAATCGGCAATGAGCCCCCAATAATTGGGCTCAACCGAACTTCAGTACCCAAGCCTACTATCATACGGGGTATAGGGACTGAGTCTACTATATTAGCAAATCGAATAGTAATAGGAGGTGGTTGACTGATAGTAATATTGAATGTATCAGAACAGCCCGTCACTTGCTCCGTCACTGTAATCAGATGCTCATCCGCAAATACTGGTATCTGATAACCAATGGGGTATTGAGGCCCATTATCCACTGAAATTGTAAATGGATGCAAATAGGTACTACCAAACGCAGTATCAAGCTTAACAGTTGTCAATTCACCATAACAGCGGGGCTGTGCTGGTGGGTCAAGGAAATAGTATATTTTATCAGGTTGAGTAATAGAAATTGTAATCGAATCAGAACAACCTTTTTTATCAGTAGCTGTAACGTAATAGATACCTGATTTTAGGTTAAAAGCAGAGTCAGATTGTGAAACAACGGGAGACCACACATATTTTGTAGAACCACCATTACCACCAATCCTTTCTAGTTTTACCCTTGCATCGTCTGCTCCGTTACAGGTAACGTTTTTTGTTTCAGCGGCAATGGTATCTAAGATTAGAACTTCTGGTTGATTAATTTCAACCGTTAATGGTGCTGCTGTACAAAGATTTTTATCAGTAACAATTACAGAATATGTTCCAGCTGGAACACTTATTATATCCTTTGATGTAGTTCCATTGCTCCAAGCATAGTTATAAGGTGGCGTCCCGCCTTCTACAACTACTTCAGCCTTGCCATCTTTTAATCCAAAGCAAGTTGGTTCCGTAATTTTAGGGATTAAATAATTCAATGGATTAGGTTGTGGTATATCAATTGAATCTCTCTTAAAACAAGTACCATCTGTCACAGTAACTCCTTGCCATCCACCACATAATTCTACAGCTCTATTGGTGGACTCACCTGATGACCATTGATAGCTAAAAATACCTGTATTTGATGAACCACCGCTGGCGATTGCAGTAGCTCTACCATCACTTCTATTCTGACTACAAACACCATAACATTTTGTTGGGACAATATCAGTGAAAGCCACATTTATATCAGGCGGTGCAATCAATGGAACATCTGTCAAAAATGGTTGACAACCATTAAAATCTGTCACCGTAAATCCGTAAATTCCTGCTTTCAAAGAAGCGAAGACGGTATTCGGAGTTGGTTGTCCTCCAGTCCATGTATATACATAAGGCGTAGTGCCGCCTTTCATTACCAAGTTAATTTGACCATTGGCGTCATTTGGACATGTTGGATTTTTAACTGACGAGTTCGCCGTGTCCACTGATAATGGGGCAGGTGCTCTTATTACGGCAACTGTATCTTTCAAACAACCATTGCTCAATGTCACCGTCACCCGATAAGATCCTGCTTTTAAGTTCGTAATACTATCAATGACACCTGTATTATCCCAATTATAAGCCGTTACAACGGCACCACTCGGCGGGGTTACAATCACTTTAGCAACTCCATTAGCCTTTTCAAAACAAGTAGCATTTTTTGTTGAAAGTGTCAGTGTCGGTTTTTGAGGTACTGTAATATTAAACGCACGGGTTTGAGTACAACCTATTCCATCTGTTACCGACACCGTATATGGTCCCGAAATCAGATTAGAAATTGTAGCTTGATTGTCTTGAGCACTTCTACTCCATCTGTAAATATACCCACCAACGCCAAGTGTACCACCAGAAGCAGCAATCGTAATTGTGCCATCTTTACCTACCAAACATGATTCATTTTTTAAATTAATAGAATCAACTTTTACTGCTGTAGGCTCAGTTATTCTAAAAAAAGAATCTACTTTACAACCATCTTGGTCTCTAACACTGAGGGGGTAAGTTCCTGCTTTTAAATTTTGAGCTAAGCTTGTAGCAACATTATTGGTAGGATTTGTTACGCCCGTCCAAGTAAATGTATAAGGCGTATTCGTTGAACCAGTTGCTGTTGCTAAAATAGTTCCAGTACTGGCGCCATTACAAGTAACATTTGTGATATTTGCTGCAACT
>JANPHO010000340.1:0-8493 GCA_031424515.1 Saprospiraceae bacterium | reverse complement strand
TTTAGAAAATGCTTGATTTTCTATCTTTTTATCTTCAGCAGAATGGTGTTTTACATTCAAACCAATCAGGTATTGCTTCGGGTCGCCGTAGCGATAAGCTCCTTCACCGTAGGGCGAATTCGGGAAGCCATAGCCCAGCTTGGCGTAGCCGTTATATTGAGGGGGTAGCTTTTGTTGAGGTAAAGCTATCGGGCGCATACGAGGCGGCTGATAATCTACTGTCAATACCTTATTGGGTACGTTGTAAGTTTGCGCTTTTGTGGCGGTATCCACGGGCGGCAGTACAGGATTGATTTTAACTTTATCAGATTCCAAAAGCTTGGCATCGAAGTTTTTAACAACGTCCTGCGATTGGTCTGGCACGTTTGTGGGCTTGCCTCCTGGT
This sequence comes from Saprospiraceae bacterium, assembly GCA_031424515.1. Taxonomy (GTDB): domain Bacteria; phylum Bacteroidota; class Bacteroidia; order Chitinophagales; family Saprospiraceae; genus JAAFJT01. The sequence continues at coordinate 8,108 of JANPHO010000340.1, read as the reverse complement.
TGTGCATAAAGATTACCTACGGCACAAACAGTCAATATTATTAAGCAGTTTTTTATACTTTTCATAAGAATTATCTAGTTTCATTGGTGCTTAATTGTTAGTGCTTGGTGCTTGGTTGTGCAACAAGCACTAACAATGCATTATTAAAAATTAGTTACCATCATTTTTATCCAATTCAATTAAGCCGTTATTATCCGCTTTGATTCGGCTTTTTTGATTCTCTTTCTTTTCAAGATTGGATAACTTGAGCTTGGCTTCTGCAACTATTTCAGGATATTCTTTTACACCATCAATAACAGATTCGAGTGCCGCTCTTGCACTGAATAAATCGTTTTTCTCAGCGTAAATGTCCGCTTGTAAAATGATACATTTTGCTGCCCAAAACACATAAACATTGTTTTGAGATGCTTTATCGGCTTTATTCAAAGCGGCGTCGAGATTGCGTTTTTTGTAATCCACCACGGCATCCAAATACTTGGCTTCGGCAGTTTGCTCATCATTAGCACCATTTTGAATGGTTTTTTGAAAAGCAGATTGAGCTTTATCAAACTCATTGCGGTCGAGTGAAATTTTACCAAGGTAAAAACCGGCGGCTGCAACTTGATCTTTAGTTGCCAAAGAACTGTTCATTACTTTTGAAGCGAATTCATAAACTGCATCGGGCTTATTCAAGCGATATGCGCTGCGCATAGCACCTAATTCAGCATCAAATCTTTTATCATCGGAAGTTGCCACTTTATCCATTTTGACGTATAAATCGTAGGATTTTGTGAAATCTTTCTTATGATTGTAGGCAATCAACGCTGCTTTTTCAAGGGCTTTTGCATAATATTTAGATGAGCCTTTTTGAATTAAAGCATCATAATCAGTGTAGGCTTCATCAAATTGTTTGAGCGCAGCAAAGGATTCTCCTCTGAAATAATACGCATTTAAGGTATTTGCCGAATTAGGGAATTTGCTCAAATAATTGGTGAAACCGGTAATGGCTTTTTCATAATTACCTTGCTCAAATTGAACTTCGGCGGCTCGGTAGCTAATATTATCCTTTTCAAGATTATCAATATTATAACCCGGAATGGTTTGTAAAAAGGCAAAATATTCATCTGGTTTGCCTAAGTCATTGACATAAATATCCTGCAAACGCTCCAAAGATGCTTTGGCATCGGTTGGCGATGGGTTATTGTAAAACACCTGTTTATAATATGAAATGGCCGCCTCGTTATTGCCCTTGTTTTGAGCAATCAATCCAAGACGAAGCAATGACTGAACGACTAAATCAGATTTGTCTTTATAGTTTGTAATCAATTTTGTAAAGCTTTGTTGCGCTTTATCCAATTGATTCAAGTTTTGATACGTAATGCCCGACTCAAGTAAAGCGGACGGCGCAAACTCTGAATTCGGGTAGCTGTTCACGAGCTTTTCAAGAGAAATCAGCTTTTCAACGTTATTGCCTTTTAAGCCTTGAATAACACCTTTTTGATACAATGCATAGACAAAACCTGAATAATTTTTATTCACGGCTTCATCGTAATAGCGCATAGCATCATCATAACGGTTGCGTTTGAAATAACAATCACCCAAACGGAGTGTCGCATCACCCAATATTTGCGTTTTGATATTCTCGTTGGTGATAAGATTGTACTCCTTTTTAATACCCGTAACACAATTTTGGAAATTGGTTAAAGCGGATTCGTAATTCTTTTGACGTAAAAAATTATACCCTTGAATATAATTCGCCATGTGAACCGAAGATTCAGAAGGCAAACTGGTCAATGTTCTGGCAGCGGCTAAGAAATTAGCCATGTAACGTTGGCTGCTTGTGTAATCTTTTTGATTAAAAGCAATATCTCCTAACCAGTAATTGGCAGTAGCTTTAGCGTTGGCGTCGGGTGCATCTTGAAGCGAGCGTTCAAAATATGTTTTAGCATTCGCTAAATCACCCGCTTCATAATATTGCATCGCTCTGTAAAGCGTTGCTTTTTGAAGAGATTCACGCAGCTTAGGCGATTTATTACCCGTTTGTGAAATCACTTTTACTGCTTCATCGTAATTACGGGTTTGTAAAAGCGTTTCACCAAGCAAGGATTGAGCCTCAGTGTAGTATTTACTATTCGGTGAAATGGCTTGAAGCGCGTCTACTGCCTCTTGCGTTTGCTTAAGTTCGTAGCTGAGTTTGCCATAATTCCATTGAGATTCCTCTTGTACTGAGGGGTCGAAGTTCATACGAGCCGCGGTAGCAAAAGCATTTTTAGCGCGCACTCTATCGCCCAATCTTAGATAAGCATCACCTAAAAGATACATACCATTTTGACCTAATTTAGAGTTTGTTCTATTCAAATTCTCTAAATTGGGTGCAGCATCCTTGAAATGCCCGTTGCGGTGTTGAGAAAAGCCTAATTGATAGAAATCTTCCTCACGCATGGTATTATTGCCATCGGCACCTTCTCGCAGGTACTTTTCAGCTTCTACGTAATTTTTCTTTTCGAAATATGCTTGACCAACCAATTGATTGATTTGCTTCGCGTTTTTGATTTTAGGGTCTTCTAAAGCTTGTAAGCCCGCGCGAAGTACCTTATCGTAGTCTTTTTGAGCCGCGTAGATTTGCACCAAATTATAAGGTACATGCGGCGCATATTGCTTAGTGCTCTGGATGCGCTGGAAGCTTCGAGCTGCATCATCCAAATTATTATCGAAGAAAGCGCACATACCATAATAGTAGTTGGCTTCATTATAATACTTAAAACCAGCTTGGTCTTTTACTTTTGACAGTAAACCTTTGGCTTGCGCGAATTTCTTTTGAATAAAAAGAGCGTATCCCTTTTTAAAATAGATTTCATCACGCTGCGAAGGCGACAAGTCAGAAGCTTCGAGGATATTATAAAATTCAAAGGCTTTATCGGGTTTGCCTTGATTAAAATAATAATCACCCATTTCTATGGATGCCTCGGCAGCTAAAGGGTCGGGCATGTATGCACGGATGTAATCCAGCATCAATTGCTCGCCATTGGGCTGACCCGCACGAACTGCTGCTTTCGCGTAGTACAATTCCGCCTTACCCCTAAGTAATCGGGCTTCAGGTTCGGGAACTGGACGCAATTGAGTGAGCGCAATGAGAAATTCCTGTTGCGCTACTGTATAAATCCCTTTTTCATAAAAATCCATCCCTCTTTTATAGGCTAAATTGGCTTCAGTGTAAACTGTGGTCTTTTGTGCCGAAACTGAGAGTGTGGTGAAAAAGGCAATTAGTAGGATGAAACTGAGTTTTTGTTTCATAGTAGTTGTTGTCGTATTTTTAATAAAAAGAAGTCCGTAGTTGGATTTTGTGAATCTAATTTGAATAATTGACACTGTTGTATTGTTTGTATTATCGTAAAAAACTTATCTGATTGATTTTCAAGGATTTAAGTGTAATGCAGTTTCAAAGGAAAGGCAAATTTTAACATTTAACCTTATAACCTCAAATAATATTTTCTTATTGTGCTGAATTTAGAAAAAAATAACGACTTAGTGAAAAAAGTGTTAAAATTTTGTCTTTAAAAGTACTATGTTCCAAGTGCCTCGTGCCTACTAAACGCTGGTAAAGGCACAAAGCACTTGGAACATGGCACATTCTATTAAGTAGTTGGGCTAAAATAAACGCTGCTATCTTTTTAAGTCGGCTCTAAAAATCACGCAAAATACTCCGCTTTGCTTCGCATTTTACGTGATTTTTAGCTCGACGATAGCAGCGTCTATTTCTTTACGCCTACTTACATCACCATCAAAGCTGGTTTATTATCTAAAATGCCTTCTATTTTATCGTTAAACTCCTTTGTAATTAAAGGAACAACATCAAGGGCCGTGAGCGTCTCCTCCAACTGATATACCTTAGATGCACCTAAAATAACAGTAGATACATTCGGGTTTTTAATGCACCATGCAATCGCTAATTTGGCTAAAGTAGTGCCCATTTCAAGAGCCACCGCGTTGAGTTGAATGATTTTCGATAAGCGTTCGGGAGCGGCGTTGATGTCTTTGAGCCATTTCATGCCCTTCATATCCATCCGCGTATCGGCAGGGATATTGTTGACATATTTTTCCGTTAAAGTACCACCACAGAGGGGCGACCAAATCGTCGTGCCCAAGCCAACAGTATTAAAAACGTCCACATATTCCAAATCTACTTTGCTGCGCCAAAACATATTATATTGTGGCTGTTCCATGGTAGGACCTACGAGTTTGTATTCTTTAGCCACTTTATGCGCTTCCATAATCTGAGCCGCCGACCATTCGCTTGTGCCCCAATAAAGGATTTTACCCTGCGTCATCAAATGGTTCATAATCCAGACGATTTCCTCCATCGGTACTGAGGGGTCGGGGCGATGACAGAAAAATAGGTCGAGATAGTCCACTTTTAATCTATCCAAAGCCTCATTGCAGGCTTCAAATATATGCTTACGACTCAAGCCAGTTTGATTGGGTTTTTCATTGCGGCGACTTCCAAAAAATACTTTTGATGAAACGAGGTAGCTGGTTCTATCCCATTTGGCGTTTTTTAAAATTGTGCCCATCACTTTCTCCGATTCGCCGAAGTGATATCCTTCTGCATTATCGAAAAAGTTAACACCTGCATCATAAGCTGTGTGCATGAGTTTTTCAGCAACATCATCCGTAATTTGATTGCCAAATGTGAGCCATGAGCCAAGCGACAGAACGCTCACTTGCACGCCACTTTTACCTAATCTTCTATATTCCATAACGATTAATTGATTTATAACTTATAAAAAGGCGAATTTCATAAAATGGTAGGAGACAAACAAAGTTTAGCGGGTTTATTTTTATACCCCTTGTCGCCTTGTGCGCCATCAAGCTAAAAGCATGACAGTATTTTTGAGAATTTAGAGAGGAATGAATTTCTTAAATGGATAGAACATTTAGTTAAAACCACCTTTTTATACATGAAACGGGGTAAAATCCCGCTTTTCATAAACCATTGAAATACGTGATATTTCATATAAAACTCTCTGAGGGTTCAAAACCCTCAACAAGTTAGCGCGCAAATACCCCCTCAGTAAAAGCGGGATTTTACCCCGTTTCATGTATAAATATCTGTATTTCATTGCTTGCGTTTGAGAAAAAGTAATCCGCCATTTTTTAAACAACAAATGATATCCAATGAAAAATCTTTGGTTGCACGGTATTTATATTTTTATTATTGGTGTTTTGGGCTTTCAATTATGGGCTAAAACGACTGTTGCTAAACAAGCTTTTCAACACGTTGATAGCGTTTTAGAAAGTAATAATAGTTTTCTGAGTAATACTTCGGAATATCTTTTCGATGACATCAAAAGAGAATATTCTACTAATCCAGAGAAATATGGTCATTTAATTAATAAGGCAGATACTATTGTTAAAATGGCTAAATCCACTATCACCATTTTGGAGAAACAACTTGTTGAGTCAAACAAGGGAAAAGAGTTAAATACTTTGATTATTAAAAGCGCGTTACAGTCATTTTTGCTCAATTCTAATAAATTAGTAGATTCTGATAGTACAGCATTATCGGAAAAATCCGAAATTAATAAACTCATGTACAACGACACGTTTTGGACTGGTTTCAAAGATAACCAAGCAACGTACTTAAATCTTATAAAAAATCAAGTGAAGTTTGATGAGATTCAGTATTTAAATTCTATCCTATATAAAGTATGTGGGAGGATTGAATTACGTTGTTCTTTAGGATATAGAGTAGCAATTGCACCAAAGAGCGCCTTATTAATTGAAGGAGAAACATTTGAGGCTGATATTTACTTGGCAGAATACTACAGAGATTTCGGTAGTTTGGTTACTTTTAATGTCGAAAATGAAAACTTAACTAAAAATGATGGTGTAGCACATTATTCAAAAATAGAAAGTGGGACTGGTCTTAAGAAAATAAATGTGAAAGCTACCATCCGCAATCCAGCAACGGGTGAGTCAACTACTGCAATTAGCGAGTTTGAATATCATGTTTTACCCAAATGCAGTAAAAATTGCCAATAAAAGTTGAAAATTATTGTATTCAAATCAAGGTTTAACGATACCCTCCTTTTTATATAAAGCAATAATTTGTTGTTCATCAAAAATGCATCATTTTCAATCAACAAAGCCTCTAAGTTGATGAACAAAGGCTTTAAGTTGCCAATCATAGCTTTGAATATGAACACAAAAGACTCGTTTTTATACGCCAAAGACCTGATTCTATATTAAATAAAAAAAATTATATTTGCAGAAATCCGTTCCATTTCGATTTTCGAAACGGAACGGATAAATATTAGGATATAACTTTCAAAGCATTTTCTAAATCTTCAATCAACCAATCAGCATCTTCTAAGCCAATGTAAAAACGGGCAAAACTGAAGGGCAGCGCAGGAGGCGTCTTACCTTCAATGCCATATAGAGAAACCGTTGGAAAAATTAAAGACTCGTGTCCGCCCCACGAAACCGCAAATGTGAACCGTTTTAAAGCATAAAAAAAGGCTTCGGCTTCTTCTATGGTTGTGGCGGTGGTTTCAATAGAAAATAAGCCGCCATTGCCTGACATTTGCTTTTTAGCGAGCGCATACTGAGGGGATGTTTCAAGAAAAGCGTAATATATTTTTTTAACTTTAGGATGATTTTTTAAATAATCGACAATTTTGGCGGCACTTTCATCGCTTTGTTTCATGCGTAAAGGCAATGTCCGCAGCCCCCGAATAATTAAATTGGCATCGTGCGGGCTGATAATGGCACCAATAGTCATTAATTCACTGTTGAAAAGCTTTTGAATCATCTCTTTTTTACCGCAAATAACGCCTGCAACCACATCAGAATGACCGTTTATGTATTTCGTTGCGGAATGCACAACTATGTCAATACCCATTTCAATCGGTCGTTGAAAAATAGGGGAGCAGTGTGAATTGTCAATTATTGAAATCAGATTATACTTTTTACATAAAGCCGCACACGCTGTAAGGTCTTGAATATCAAAGGTTAATGAATTAGGGCTTTCAAGATATAAGATTTTTGTATTGGTCTGGATGGCTTTTTCAATCTCGTCGGTGTTTTTAGCGTCCACAAAAGTGGTAGTAACACCAAAGCGCGGCAGGAATTTTTGGGTGAGCGCAATCGTCCAACTATAAGGCGATTTTACGCATACAATGTGGTCGCCCATTTTAACATTACCGATTACGGCTGCGGAAACTGCTGCCACACCACTTGCCGTAATCAGCGCATCCTCAGCTCTTTCAAGGGCAGCCACTTTTCTACGTAAAATTTCGACTGTTGGGTTATTGCCACGCGTGTAGATGCGACCAGTCAATTCATTGCTGAGCATCTCGCGGAAGATGTTTAAATCTTTAAAAGCAAAATTAGAGGATTGAATGATGGGCGTGGAAACGGCATTGAAATAATTTTCGCGGTCTTCGCCCAAATGGTATAAAATGTCAGATAATTCCATTGATTTGATTTATGATGATAAGGATTTTAACTTTTAATTTGATAAGAGCATGTTTAAAAATTTTATTTTATTATTATTTTAACGACAAAATTAAATATTGACTAACCACGCCCTTTAGGGCGTGGATTAACAATTAAAGATATTTGGGCTTTAGCCACTCAACTTTAAATGAGAAAAGTGAGCGGCTAAAGCCTAAGTAAAGCTAATCTTTCTGCCCACGCCCTAAAGGGCATAGTTAGCCAATACTAAATTTCAAAATTTTCAATAAATCAAAATAAATTTTTTAAACACGCTCTAAAAGTTTCCTTAATGTATGCTCAGACTACTCCCTCAGTATAAAACCCATTTTAAGGACTTTTAGGGACATACGAGATTTAATATTTTACAAACCAAATTTCTTTCTTGATTCTGAAATTTCCGCCAAATTCTCCTCAGCCCAAATCGCTAAATTAGTGATATGAGGCACAAGACTTTTACCTAATTCCGTAATTTCATACTCTACCCTCGGCGGTATTTCGGGATAAATTGTCCGTTTTACCAAGCCGTCAGCTTCTAAAGTACGCAAGGTGACCGTGAGCATTTTCTGTGAAATATCATCAATATATTTATTAATTTCATTAAAACGCATCTTTTTTTTATCCCCTAAAACCAT
>JANPHO010000339.1:0-4291 GCA_031424515.1 Saprospiraceae bacterium | reverse complement strand
CATAGATTTTGCTCATCAAAAAGATTTGTTAGAGCCCATTGCAAAATATGCAAAAAATTATATTCAAAAAGTACACTCCGACTTTGATGAATTTTCAAAATCCATCAAATCCACTACCCCCCTCAGTATCAAGAGCAATTTAGACTAATAATCCGTGCTTTTTCCTGTCATTATCATTTTACACAGCAATATTAAAAATGGTTATAGTGTTTTTACAACTGCAGTGGAACGAACGAAGGTGATTAAATTTTAAAAAAACAGCCAAACAAGAATGTCAGATGTAGATTACATCTGACATTCTTTATCCAATCTCTAAAACCTTCTCTTAGAGTTTGACGACTAAAACCTGAAAAGTACCCGCTATCATTTTGGGACGTGCTTTCGGGTTTTCATCTTTTTCTTTGGGTTCAAAATCTGCGGTGGGCAAATAAACTGTATGCATAGATTCATCAAGGCAAATAGTTCTTGCTCCTTTTTTAGTCGGTACATTAGCCAATATTGTAAACGAATCCGCTGATTTTTCTTCAATAACAGTCATTGTCCCTTCCCCATTTGAGGTAAATATTCTTTTTGATTTTTTATCGAAAGCAACACCGTCGCAGCCATCACCAATAGCCAATTTATCAATGATTTTGCCATTATTGGCGTCTATTACTACCAGTAATTTCTCACAACCCGCAAATAAGCGTTGGGTTTTTAAATCAATTGCAAGTCCTGTTGGTGCTTCGCCGGGCGCAATAGACCATTGCTCGATGACTTTAAACGTCTTTAGGTCAACGACCGCAATTGCATTTTTATCTTCATTATTGACATAAAGTTTGCCTGCTTCATCTGAAACGGCTGTTTCAGGCTTGCCTCCAATGGGAATAGTAGCAACGACTTTATTTGTTAAAGGGTCAATAATGGATAAATCTTTACTTTTACCATTGCATGTAATAATGGTTTTGGTAAAAGGTTCATACATAATAGCATCTGGGTTTTCACCCGTAGCAATTTGTTCCGATACGATATTTGTTTTCAAATCAAATACCGAGACATTATTTGTTCTGCCATTGCTTGAATAACCCTTACCCAAAGACGGGATAAAAGTAATACCATGTACACCCATCGTATTGGTAATAACGCCTAACGAATCACCCGTCATTTTATCTAAAACATTGACTTGCGTGCCATGCGACACGTACAAGCGGTTACTTTCAGGGCACACTGCCAAATAATCCCAGCCACCACCACTTGTTATATGGAAGGTATTATCAACCTTAAAATCGGTTTTATTTTGTGCTGTTAAAAAACTGATTGTCGAGATTAAAAAAGATAGAACGAGAAGGATACTTTTCATTTTATGATGTTTTTTAAATGTAAAAAGATAAGAATATGGCGCGTTTCGCTCCATCAAGCCAAGGGCATGACTGAGGGGGGCTTAAAACTCTTTTGAAAACTTATTTTCCAATAATTTTTCTTTAAACGCCGATTTGAACGCATAAGCAAATGTAACCATTAAAGCACGGGTATCCGCTTTCGAGTTTCGATTGCTCGAAAATTCAGAAGTTAAAGTCGTACCACCGCTTTTTAAAGTATTAAAAATATCAACCACCACTAAACCTAATCGGGCATTGCCTTTTCCAAGTTTTTGTTGAAAACCCAAATCAACATTGTATAAAGCAATTGTCTTGCCTTGTGGCGTAGGGGCTGCCGACTTATAATTGCCAATTATTTGCAATTTACTGCCTTTATTGAGTGCAAAATTATTAATGAGTTTGCCATACCAATTGAATGAATTTTGCACGGCATCCGTTGCAATATTGCTGCCGTTCAATTCCTGTTGAAACAATGTAACACTGGCATTGAGGTCATAAAAATCCCCTGGTTTAGCCGTAAAAATATTTTCTAAGCCATAACTGTTGGCGGTGCCAATGTTAACGGGCAACCGCAAAACGGCACCGTTGGCTTGTATTTGAGAAAAACTTCTAATTGTATTTTCAGAATGACGATAAAAAAGATTGCTCGAAAGCGTCATTTTTTCCCATTCTTTGTTGTAACCCAATTCAAAGGCTTGTATGATTTCAGGCTTCAAATTAGGGTTACCACTGTGCGGATTTAAGGCATCGGTAATATCCACAAATGGGTTTAATTCATCCAAATCGGGTCGGTTTATCCGCTTGCCATAACTCAATTTCCAAAACTCATCTGCTTTGACCACATAACTGATATTGGCAGTTGGAAAAAGTTTTAAATATTCGTTTGTAAATTTCGTGCTGTTATCTGGCGTTTGCCCATTATTGGCAACTTGTTCAGCCCTCGCACCCAATTCGTATTTCCATTTTGGGTTATCTTCTGTACCTGTAAAACCATGATAAAGGGCATAAACAGCGTGAATTTGTTCATTAAATTTAAAAATATTGCTTGACCCAGAATTGATAATGTACGCATTTCCAACCTTTTCGGAAGCCTCATAATCATTTGTAACAGAACGAAATGTGCCTTTATAGCCCGTTTCAATCATGCCATTTTTGAAAACTGGGAACGCATAATCCAGTATTGCATTGGACACATTTTCATCTCCATAACTATGTGTGCGCTCTAAAAAAGGACTGCCCAAAGTCGTCAAATTTTCATTCAAATTTTGGGTTATTATATCCGTATTTTGTCTGCCTTGTTCGATGGAGGTCGTCAAACTTGCCGATAAAGATTTTTTAGGATTGATGAATTTTCGGTCATAATTCAAGGCAAATTCGCCTACTTTTACCCGTTCATATTCCAAAGAATGTCTATTATTCCCTGTGTTAAAAGCATTGCTTTTTTTGCGGATAAAGCTATTCAAACTTTCGTCATTGTCCTGCCCTTCGGGGCTGCCAATCGCTTCAAATGAAAAACTATTTTTATCATTGGGTTGAAAATCCAGTTTGAGTTTTAGGTTTTGCAAGCGTTCTACCCGTTCATCATTGCGCTCTTGATTGAGTAAATAAGTATCTGCCAAATTAAAATTGGTACGGTCAGACGTAATATGTCGCGTTCGCCCCGCAAAACGATTGTCATAACCCACGCCCACATTCCATTTCCCTGCTTTGTGATTGAACAAAGCTGAGCTACTCACCCTGCCTCTCGAACCAAAGCCTGCACCTAAAGCAACTGCACCATTTGTACCGCTTTGAGCATTTTTTTTGAGCCGAATATTGATAATACCACTTTGGGCATTGGCATCGTACTTTGCCGACGCATTATTGATAATTTCAATACTTTCAATGCTGCTTGCGGGGATTTGATTGGTATTTGACAATTTTGAATTGCGCCCATTTATCAAAATTAATGGCGTTTTACCCCTCAATGTGATAGCCCCTTCCGCATCAACGGCGACAGTCGGCGTGCTTTTCAAAAGGTCGGTTGCCGTGCCGCCTGCTTGTGTGATATTGGCGGCAGCGTTCACAATAAAGCCTTCACTTGTTTTTTCAATCAGCTTTTTGCGGTAGGTCACGACGACTTCATTCAAAGCATTGTCGTTTTTTAAGACAAAATTAGTCAGATTATACTCCCGATTATCTTCCGATAAAACAATACTTTGTGCCGCCGGCTTGTACCCAATCAAGCTAATTTTTATTAGATAATTGCCTAAATCTATGTTTTCAAAAGAGAATTTGCCCAAAGAATCGGTACTTGCAACGTGCAATATTTTTGTCGTATCAGGCATTTTTGCCAATGTGACCGTTGCAAATTCCACGGCTTGTTGATTGTCTATAACATTACCCGCAATTTTTCCTGTTCGTTGAGCGAAAACCGTACTCGTCCAAAAACATGGGATGAACAATAAAAATAGAACAAAACGCTTGTGAGAAAACAGCATAAAAAAGAATTTAGAAAATTTAAAAGATGTTGCAAAGGTGAGTTTGAATTTTGAAGAAATATTGAATTTCAAAACCGAACCTCAAAAACATGCATATTCTTTTCATACCGATAACCTACCGTCCAACCATTCACATCCACAATTTTTTTAACAATGGACAAACCCAAACCATTGCCTTGCGAAGAAGGATTTATTTTAGAAAATCGTTGGAATAGCTTGTCTATACTGAGGGGGTGAGCTGTGCCTGAATTGAAAAAGATAAGTGACTGTTTGGACAGCTTTATATGGATATTGCCGTTGGGAATATTGTGTTGAATAGCGTTTAAAAACAAATTACTCACCAGTATTTCGGATAAAACGGGATTGGTTTTGACAGAAACTTGCTCCAATAATTCAATCGTGACAGCGATATTTTTGGCTTCGGCTTGTTCAGTAAAAAAAGGGGTTTGTTTA
>JANPHO010000338.1:0-2701 GCA_031424515.1 Saprospiraceae bacterium | reverse complement strand
AATCAGTGGCTAAACGGAGCGCAAGCGACTATCTGACTAAGTTTTTACATTTAAAAATATAAAATTTGAAAAATATACTACTCGTCACATTCATAATGCTCTCCATACTGAGGGGGTATGCTCAAAATGAAACGCTCATTTCCAAAAACTTTAAGTTTAAAGATGGCGTTTATTATGAATTCGGGCAATTGCAACGCAATCAGCCAAGTGTTTTGTGGGATAGTTTGGATGCCCGATTGGCAACGAATCCGCAATCACTCCAAATGTACATTGAAGTATTGAAACATAAACGGACGCATGACAGCATCAATCTGAATAATGTCTGGGGCGTGGTCATTGATGGTATTCCCTACGCAAGGCTGCCTAATGAATCGCAAAAGAAATCGGCAACCATGTTTTCGGGGATGGTACTGAGGGGTAAGTTGTGTTATTTTCAATATGATGAAACTGAGGAACGACAAGTGCCCATTACAGCGTATATTCCACAAACTGGGCAAGCCTACATGACAAAAAACATCGTTCAAAAGAAGGATGTTGTTCGTGAAAAACTCATAAAATTTGAAACGGGTGAGGTTGTAGATTTCACGCTTTTTAATTTTAAACAATTGATAAAAGAAGACGCCGATTTGCTCTCTACCGTCAATGCGCTCAAGCCCAAAGAGGTCAAAGAAAAGCTATTCAAGTGTCTTTTAATTTTTAACGATAGAAATCCAGTGTTTGTAAAATAAATATTGGTTGTTAGTTATTAGTTGTCGGAGATTGGTTTTCATTCCTAAAATTTTGACCAACATAACCAATAATTAATAACCAATAACCAACAACTATTAAAGATGGTAAAAATAGGTAACGTAGAAATAGGTGAATTTCCCCTTTTATTGGCTCCAATGGAAGATGTGAGCGACCCACCGTTCCGTGCAGTGTGTAAAGAACAAGGAGCCGATATGATGTACACGGAGTTCATTAGCAGCGATGGATTGGTGCATGATGCCGTGAAAAGCCTTAGGAAATTGGAGATTTTCGATTATGAACGCCCCATTGGTATTCAGTATTTCGGCGGTCAGTTGGATACGATGATAAAAGCTGCAGGCATGGTAGAAGCTGCTAATCCAGATGTGATTGATATCAATTACGGCTGCCCTGTGGCAAAAGTAGCGTGTAGAATGGCGGGTGCTGGTTTGCTTCAAGATATTCCTAAGATGATAGAACTCACGGCTGCGGTGGTGAATTCTACGAGCAAACCCGTGACAGTGAAAACTCGTTTGGGTTGGGACGATAATACCATCAATATTGTGGATGTTGCTGAAAGGTTGCAAGATATTGGCATTCAAGCACTTACAATTCATGGGCGTACTCGAAAGCAGATGTACAAAGGCGAAGCCAATTGGGAATGGATTGCTAAAGTGAAAGCCAATCCCCGCATGAAAATCCCAGTTTTCGGCAATGGCGATATTGATTCACCCCAAAAAGCGTTGGAATATCGCAATCGTTATGGCGTTGACGGTATTATGATTGGGCGTGCTGCTATCGGTTATCCATGGATTTTTAGAGAGATAAAACACTTTTTTAAAACAGGTGAAATACTGCCCGTGCCGACTGCTTCTGAACGCGTTGATGCTGTACGAAAGCATTTGACTCGTTCTATTGAATGGAAAGGCGAGCGAGTGGGTGTCATAGAAATGCGCTCACATTACACCAATTATTTTAGAGGCTTACCCAATATTAAGCCATACCGTTTGCAATTGGTTACGGTTTATGACCCCTCAGTATTGTTTGCTCTTTTGGACGAAATTGAGGAAGTTTATTCTAATTTAGAAGTGGATAACATGGTTGGAATGTAATTAGTAGGTAATCTTAAATAACCGATAATTCTCAAGTTTGCCCCCATACCCCCGATGGGGGATTACACCTCAAAAGGGTTAAAAATATGCCTTTTTTGCAATTTAATCCCCCATCGGGGGTATGGGGGCAAACTTGAGAATTGTCGATTATTTAAAATTACCTACTTACAAACAAACCTGAAAAGGGCGAAATATATCAGCATCGGGTAACGCCCGATGAAATCGGTCAAAATATTTAAAGCAACCTTATGAACTACATTATTTATGACCTTGAATGCACCTGTTGGGAAGATAAATCTGAATCCGCGGGTCAGGTCATGGAAACAATTGAAATAGGGGCTTTGAAACTCAATGAATATGGTGAGGTCATGGGTACTTTCAGCCAATTGATTCGCCCCAAAGTCCATCCCGTTTTATCCGATTTCTGCCAACGATTGACCTCGATTTCTCAAATTGAAGTCAATAGAGCCGAGCCATTTACACGTGTTATTAATGATTTTATGGATTTTATCGAACTTGAAGAAGACAATTATTGGCTTTGTTCATGGGGTAATTTCGATAAAAAACAGTTGGAAAAGGATTGCATCTTACATGATATTGAAGTCGCTTGGCTTGAATTTCACATCAATATCAAGCAAGATTATCTCAAATTAAAAGGTTTCCGACAACCCATCGGCTTAAAAAAAGCGGTTTTACGGGAAGGATTTGAGTTTACAGGGACTCACCACCGGGCATTAGCGGATTCTGAAAATACGGCTAAGATATTTGTGAAATATTTGGATGTTTGGCAGCGGTGATGCGCCAATTTTTCAAGGATAAGAATACTATGGTTTTTTATAAAAACTTAGCTATATAGTCGCTTA
>JANPHO010000337.1:0-4463 GCA_031424515.1 Saprospiraceae bacterium | reverse complement strand
ACCCATCATTCATCACCCATAATTTCACCTCGCTTTCCTCACGCTCGGATGATATTCACTGTCCGATGATTCCTGTTCTTTTCTATTTTCTATCAACTGACTTAATTTCATGCGCGCTTTAAAAAGATTGGATTTGGAGGTCCCCTCAGTAATGCCGAGCATTTCACCTATTTCGGCGTGCGAATAACCCTCGATGGCGTATAAATTGAATGCTAAACGGTACGATTGAGGCAACTCCTGCACCATTTGGAGAATGTCTTGAGCCGATAAGGTGCTGATGGCATCTGCGTTATAAGACTGCTCCTCGGCGTACGAAATGGGCTGCGTTTCAAGCTTATGGATTGTAAAACGGCGGTAATGATTGATGGAGCAATTCACCACTATTTTACCAAACCACGCCTTGAAAGGGTATTCCCGATTGAATTTTTCGAGATTCTGCATAGTCCGCACAAACGCATCATTCAATATTTCGGTGGCGTCGTCACGGTTAGAGGCATAGCGGCTCGCTATGGTCATCCCATAATTGTAGAACTGCCGATACAGTAGTTCTTGGCTCTTGCGGTCATTCGCTTGACAGCTATCGAGTAGATGCAATAAGTTTGAGTTCTCCATACTACACTAAATTACAAGGTTTCATTCGGAAACGTTGCCTGAGCCGTAAAAATTCTTTGATTTTTTTTAAAAAGTTGAAATGGAGGTGAAAAGGGACGAAACGGGCTTTTTTAGTGGTGAAAATTAGAATAAATTAAGGATTCACTTGTTTTCTTTTGTAGTTACGTAGCTGCGCAGTCGCTTACGCTCCGTTTAGCCACTGATTACGCTGAAATCGACTGATTATACACTGATTTGTTCGTATTTTTTTTGAAAATCAGTGAAAATCAGTCAATATCTGTAAAATCAGTGGCTAAGCGGAGCGTAAGCGACTATCTGACTAAGTAATTACTCTTTTTAAAAATAAAAATAAAAAACGCCTTGAAAATCACTGGTTTTCAAGGCGTTCTTAGGTATTTTAAAAAATCTTTCGTTGCTCTTCAAAGAATTCTTTAGTGGAATAATTGACAGAATCCTTGGTGGTATCCCATTCGTATATCTTTTTATATTTTATGTTGCCTCTATCTTCCTTCTCAGTGAGTGTCAAAAGATGCACTTTCCAATGCACGCTATCCGTACTCACCACCTCGGCTTTTGAAACCAATTCCTTTGGATTGCCCTTTATTCTGAACACATAAAAAGCTCTTAAATTCCGACTTTTAAGAACATTATTATCATAGTGGACTGAATCATTAAAATAAAACTCATCCACATTAATCTTTTGAATATCAAACCGTTCGTTGAGTTTCTGAGCTTTTAAAAAATTATTCAATGCACTATACGAAATGTGGCTGCTTTTATCAATTAGGTTGCAGGATATTAATATCGCTGTTAAAAGGAAGAGTAGGAGCGTGGTGTTTTTCATTGTTGTTGTTGTTGAATTAGGTTGAGTGTAAAGTTTTTGAACTTGGCGAAGGTAGGGTTTAGAAAGTACCAAAGTTCAAATTTACTACAAAAGCTAGTAGAAAGTATAAATGTTCAGCCTTGCACCAAAGTCCCAACTTTTACCGAACCCATGTTAGATGTATTTGCCTTTTTCTCGTTATTATTTTTTGTCTATAAATTCTGTCTTATGCGTTCTAATATATTTTACTTGAATGTCTTGCAAGTTTTCTGTTTCGTAGAGTTTGTAAAATTCTGTGTCATAATTGTTTAAAGGATTATCGTCATAGGATTTACTAAATCCTTCTATCGTTCCGTCTTGGTGTTGTGTTATTTTAGGGTTTTCTTTCTCAAAAGTAATATTTGCTCGTTGTGTCAAGTCTGCAAATTTTACTGCTCCAACAAGTTTCAACATTTCAGGTAAGTGTTTGTAAAACAGTCCACTTGAATTGAGATAAAATTGATTGTATCCTCCGTTGTTTACTTCTCCTTCTAAAAGCCAAATCATATAAATTGCTTGCTTAGATTTATTCCAACTCATAACCGTTTCATATTCTTTTTCGTAGTCTGTCGGTTGTTTTTCTGATAAGTTGTCAAAAACGACTTGTAATAAATTTTCGTCAGAAGTTGTGTCAATAATTTGTTCGGTCAATTCTTTATGAATTGGTCTATTTTTAAAATCTTCAATTGATTTCGCTAATTGTCCATCAATATCTTTCGGAAGTTTTCCATCAGCTTTTTTTGTCTGTCCCGAACAACCGAGTAAGTTCAAAATCGTTGTAATTATTCCCATAAAAATAATTTGTTTCATTTTCTTTGGTGTCGTTTCGTGGCATTACGGCTAAGTCGTGAATATCCGCCTGTTTTAAAAAACAAGTGTATATTTAAAAGTTAACTAATTGATTATTAGTATATTATAAAATTTATTTTATTAAAAATGAAATATTCAACAATACAAAATACGCATTGCGTTTTTTGTATTTAAATTAGCATTAAAACAGAAAGGAAAAATAAAAGTGTTTATATCCTTTGAGTGTTTTATTCATGTTGAATGCTACATTTTGATATTAAATACAAACATAATAGCAAAAACAATGCTTCGTTAATTTTAGTTCTACTTATAGCACATTGTTAAATAATTTGAAATACCCCCTCAGTATTTTCACTAAAAAAGCTTCATAAATTACCTTAAAACTACTTTGATAGATAAAATCTGTCGTCATTTTTTGTTTGACTTATTATCAGATTCTGTTGGTCATTTAGTTTAGCGACTATTGCATTATAGAATGTATCTGAGAAGGTAGAATTGGATATTTTGTCTTTATACAAAATCTTTAAAGCTCCTTTTTTAAGTGTCCAAGTGAATTGTTCCGCTGGAATTGATGCATTTCCGATATAACCTGTCCCATTATTTAAAAATGAGACTGTCGGACAAACATTGAATTGTATCATCATTCCATCTTCAAAAGTTGAACACATTGTCCAACTACCAATAATATCCGTGTTGTCGGTTACATAAATGTCTTTTAAAAAATCAGGTAATTCTTTGTCTTTTGAAGGTGTCTTTTGATTACAGGAATAGAGAAGAAAACTTAATGTCAAAAGGAAAATAGTCTTCATATAGTTTTAATTGTTTTTGAATTCAGTAATGTGAGGAATCCTATAAAAACACGTTAACTACCACTTGAGCAATAGCTAATTAGTTATCTTTTAACTCATTTTCAGACTCTTTTTTAGGTGTTGATTTTCTGAAAAGCTCATAATAATAACCGAGGACGAGGAAATCCCGCCCCGTTTCGTCGTTTATTTTATAATCAAATTGAAATAAATAGCCCAGTTGAATGCTCGAATTTGCGGAAGTTTTATAATTCATGCCTACTTGAAACCTGTTGCGCTCAAAATACGGTTCATTATCGGTGAAGAATAATTCATTGCTAAGGCTTGCTTGAAAAGGACTGTAACCATTTGTATTTTTTCCGAAAGGGTATGACACCCCAAATCGGTATCTAAATCTATTTCGATACCCATTGCTCGTAAATCTAAATTCAGTCCGATACCGCTGCTCAATTTTTAATTTTCCCACGGTTTGAGAAAGCACAACTTGGGGCCAAAGGCGGAATTCATCGTTGTTTTTGGGCAACACAAAATCGCCTCCTTCTCTATAAGTTTGGTAACTACCCGCAGCCAATGTCAAATTTACGTTTTTATGGATTTTATAATTAAGTCCCCCTTTGTATTCGTAATAATGAAAATTATCGTAAAATTTCAGAGAGCGCAGTTGAGCTTCGCCGAATACGCTCCATTTTTCACTGTGGTTATATTTTAAATTTAATATGTTCCAACTCCCCAAATCGAGTGATTGTGCAAAACTTGAATTGACGAAATATAGCATAAAAGCCAGCACAAAATAAAAATGTCTCATATATTTTCCTGTTTTACAATTACGGATATCGGCTTTTGTAAGGCAATTGAATTGGGAACGGTGATAATTTCCCCGCTTTTGGTTTTTAAATGAACAAAAAAGTAAGTTAATTCGATAACTTCTCCCTCGAATGGGCAGTCTTTATCCATCACTTTAATGGTATCGCCCAATTTCAACGGGTGATTGAAAAAGAGAATAATGCTGGACGTGATATTGGATAAGAGCGACCATTGAGCAAAAAATGCAATGCCCAAAGCGGTCAATATTGTACTGGCAAATACCGCAATTTCATTTTGTTCAACGCCCCAAATACCCGCAATAAGAAGTGCCACCCCAATAAAAATAAAAAGATGAATGGCTTTGATAATCATCTTTCTTCGGGTTCTTTCCAGTTGCGTTTTCTTCAGAGAATTGTTGATTAAATTCTTCGTAACAAAATAGGCTACTGCATACACAACTAAGGTTATTGCCGTCTCTAAAATCTGTATTTCTAATGAATTCATATTTATATATTGTTAAAATAGCATTTTTACTATTTTTTGTAAATTCTTAGTCAGATAGTCGCTTA
>JANPHO010000336.1:0-1812 GCA_031424515.1 Saprospiraceae bacterium | reverse complement strand
TTAAAAAATCATATTAAAAATGGCTACCATAGCAGAAAAAATATACCAGTTCAATGCAGGCCGATTGCCTGATATGATTCAGCGCAAATATGCTTTGATGAGTAAAAATCCTTTTTCATTTTTCAGGGCAACTTCACATTTATTTTACGATGATCTTATTACATTATCTCCGCTATGCGTCAGCGTTAATAGCGCCGATAATAGGGAAATTGTCAAAAGAATTGCGATTTAAAAATAGAGATGCTTTAAATTCATCCCTATTTAAAAGTTCATTGATATATTTTTCGGCTCTAAAGAAAGCTTTCAGGTCTTGAATACTGAGGGGGCAATCTGGTTGTTTTTGTTTAATCTCAAAAATGAGGATATTAGAAAGCGAGACCATGAAAAAGGCATAGCCGATGACATTTTGGACTTGCTGCTTTTTAATATTCTTAAAATTGGATAAACCAAAGAACTGTCTGGCATCTCTAAAGTTGAATTCAATTTGAAAACGGACTTGATAAACATCAATGATAGTATTATAGTCCGCTTCCATGTCAGTTGAGAACAAAACAGCTCTTGATTTATGGGATTTGGCTGTCCCATTTTTGTCGAACCTAAGAATAATGACCACATTTAAAGGCATATCAAAAGACTTATGAACCATCTTTTTTATATGGAAGATATAGTCAATTGAGCCGTCTGTTTGCTTTCTTTTTTCAACGAGGTAGTCTTTTAGTTGCTCTTCTAAATGGTCATAATCAAGTTTATCGCCATAAGATTTAGGTCTGCCTCTGCCGCCATATTCGCCTTGAAAAGGGAGATATAAGGCTGCATTGTATTGTAATTTACTGATAAGTTCAAAGCCTTGGGCACGGACAATTTTGGCGACTGTATTATTGCCAAAGCCACCGTCACCGACCACATATTTGATACTTATCAAAGAAGCAAACAAGGGTGCTAAAAGACTTACAAAACGACCTAAAATAGCGTTAAGGACTTGAAAAGTGTAGGCAATTTCTTCTTTTTCGCCGCCTTCACTATTTTTAGGCTTGTTTTTACTACCTTTAGGACGACCCGTTTTTTGCACCACATGCACCGCTTTTGGTGCAGAACCTGTCCTTTGGGCTAATTTTTGAGCCTTTTTAGCCGCTTTCTTTTTAGCTCGCTTTTCTGTCATAACGGTCGGAAATATAAGTTGCTCCTGAATAAGTGGCAGACTTATTTTTGTCCAACGGTGGGTCAACGATAAATTGAAAACCGCTATACTCCGTATCACTTTTTCAGCTTTGCTACTGTAATTGTACCCAACTCCGTGTGTCGCATGACCTGACTTCTTTTCAACAGTTTCATCAACTGCCAATACCCAGTGATGAGTGAAATCCTTCACACTACCCATATAGCGGTTCAAAAAAGATTGAACCAAGATACCACAATGACCTACCCAGTCATGGGGACGAGCATAAAAGCGTTCTAAGCGCCTTTTGCTCATCCGCAATATCCATCGACTAAGATTGGTTATTGAAAATTTACCCGTGTAGGACCAATAACTCTTACTCGGTTCTATCAAATATGATAACTTTGCCCCCATGATATTTTGGAGTATCTCCAAAATGTTAATTGTATTTTTCATGGGGCTAAGTTACAATTGTTGCTTAGCCTTTTTTTCCCTGTGCAATAGCGGAGATAATGTTATTAATGGTTTTATTTTTAATAATTCGATAAAAGTTTGGAGCTGCGGAGATTTGCATGTTCAAAATTTTGGAACATTTAGAGCCGAAAACCGATTGGCTTATTTTGACCTTAATGATTTTGATGATAGCGCTTTACTGC
>JANPHO010000335.1:0-38873 GCA_031424515.1 Saprospiraceae bacterium | reverse complement strand
TAAAGTTGAACGGCTAAAGCCTATTGAGTGCTTGTTTTTTCCACGCCTTGAAAGGCGTGGTTAGCCAAATTATTGATTGTCAATAGTTTATGCAATTGAAAAATTTATAAAATTTAGCCATATAATTTCAAAACATACTCTTAATTCTTTTTTATAAAAACACGTTGATGGGTTTGCCCTGATGCACGTTTAGAAACTAACTTTTAGCAAATCTAAAATTTACAATCAATTTATTAGTTGAAAACTTGACTGATTTACCCCCTGTTTTTGAATTACGCAGTGAAGTAGATAACTCAATTATGTCTAATTTTGGGTTTGAAAAGTGTATTGACTCATAAATTTAAAATCAATTATTTATCGATAAGAGACCCCTCAGTATAAATTGGAATTTTGCTTTTTTTATGTATAAAATATCGGTTTTAACACTTTTAAAAATGATTGAAATAGTAAACGTTTTACTCTTCGCAGTTGCTCTATTTTTTTGTAAAAAAACAGAACCGTCGACTATCACAAACCCGTGTATTGTGCGTGGAGTGGATACGTGTAATGTCGTAAAACCAGATCAATTGGTTTGGTCGGATGAATTTAATGTAGATGGCTCACCCGACTCAATAAAATGGGGATACGAAACAGGGTTTGTCAGAAATCAAGAAGATCAATGGTATCAAAAGGAAAATGCGGTGTGCAGCAACGGCAATTTGATGATAACTGGTAAAAAAGAACGGCGCACCAATCCAAATTATATCGCCGGAAGTACCGATTGGCGAACAAATCGTGCTTTTATTGACTACACTTCGGCGAGTGTGGTGATGAAAAAAGAACACGCTTTTCAATACGGAAAAATGGAAGTTCGTGCTAAAATCGTTACCCAAACGGGTTTGTGGCCCGCTATATGGACGCTTGGCGTAAGTGGAGAATGGCCATCAAACGGAGAGGTGGACATTATGGAATATTACGACAATAAGATTCTCGCCAATTTTGCCATTGCTTCCGCAACAAGATGGCAAGCAATATGGGACGGCTACAAGAAACCGATGAGCGAGTTTCCCGCAAATTGGGCAGACAGTTACCACGTTTGGACTTTGGAATGGACACCTGATAAAATGGAAATCCTACTTGATGGCATATCTTTGAACACTATCGATTTGACAAAAAGTATCAACAAATCAGATGGTAAAAACCCATTTCGGCAACCGCATTACCTGTTGTTGAATTTGGCATTGGGCGGAATGAACGGCGGCAGTTTGGCTAATACGACTTTTCCTTCTCAATATTTGGTGGATTATGTTAGAATTTACGGGCCGAAATAGGGGTATTGGGTCTTCGTATAAAAGCGATTTTATACTCTAAATGCCTTGAATACTGAGGGGTATTTTTTAAAATGGAAAAAGAAGTTAAATGTATCATTCAATTTTGAAGCTTTCATCTATCTTTTGGGCATTAGCGTTTATTACGTTAAGCGCTTGTTCAAGCCAGAAAAATCTGGATAGAACACCTATTGCGGGTTATAAACTCGTTTGGAATGATGAATTTGCTGGAAATCAAGTTGATATTACAAAATGGGCTTTTCGTACCGATGTCAAACACCGCAGCGTTCAATTGAGAGAAAACGTAAGCTTGAATAGGGGGATTTTAAAATTAAATTTGCACCAATTGACCACGGCTTTACAAGGGAAATTTGCGACGGGCGCGGGTATTATTTCAAAAAGACAATTTAAATATGGTTATTACGAAGTAAAATCCCGATTGGGTGATAAAATTGACGATGATAAGGATGGTAAAACGGACGAAGGTTGGCACCATGCTTTTTGGGCAATGGCTGCGTCCATTGATGCAAAAGGAGAAGTGAACACCACTTATCCCGCAAGCCGTAGAACTGAAATTGATTGTTATGAAAATGCCAGTACGCATGATCACACTGCGGAGAGTTCGCTTAGTAAATTCACCCAACACGTTATTATTTGGAAAACCGATGGCAAAGAGTTCGGTCGCTTGCCAAAACCCCCTACAGACATTACAGCAATTCCTAATTTTAACGCCAATGAATGGCATACTTACGGGTTTGAGTGGACGGAAAAAGCGATAACGTTTTATGTAGACGGTAAAATAACCCATATCGCAGAGTATTCTGCAACCCAATTTGAACACGACGATATCAATGTTTGGATAACCGCCATGGCAGCTAATTGGACGGGAACTGACCAAGAGAACAGCTCTGCTGAGTATGATTATGTACGTTTTTATTCAAAATAGGCCTTTTTATAAAAAAACTGTAAAATACTGAGGGGGTCTAATTTTAGCATAAAAGATTGATTTTAAATGAATTACAGCTCTCTAAGGGTTTCCATAAAACAACAAATGAATAAAAATACCTTACTACTATTCAGCACATTTTGTGCTATCTTCTTTAATGCTTTTCCTCTTTTTGCAGAGATTAAACTCCCGGCAATTTTTGGTAGCAACATGGTTTTGCAGCAGCAAACCGACGTGGCGATTTGGGGAGTAGCTGAAAAAAATGCCACAGTAAAGGTCACGTCTTCTTGGAATGATAAAAAGTACGAGACCAAAGCGGCAGATGACGGGCGTTTTAAACTGAAAATTTCTACACCCAAAGCGGGCGGGCCTTACAGCGTAACAATAAGTGACGGTAAAGCATTGATCCTTGAAAATGTGTTAATCGGTGAAGTTTGGGTCTGTTCTGGGCAGTCGAATATGCAAATGCCCGTGAAAGGGAATGTCAACCAACCCATTATTGGTTCCATGGAGGCGATTCTATCTTCACCCAATCCTAATATGCGATTTTTCAGTACCGCACGCACCGCAAGCCTTACCCCGTTGGATGATTTTAATGGAAAATGGGATATCTGCGAGCGTGAAACGACGGCTGAATTTAGTGCAACTGCTTATTTTTTCGGACTAATGTTGCAAAAAACGCTCAATGTCCCCGTTGGATTGATTCATTCAAGTTGGGGCGGTACAGCAATCGAGCCGTGGATGAGCGAAGGAAGTTGCAAAGAATTTGATTTTATTAAGATGGTTAGAGATACGCCCTTTCCTAAAACGCCGCCGAAAGCACCCGCGTCTTTATTCAATGCTATGATTAACCCAATGGTTGGTTACGGCATACGCGGTGTGATTTGGTACCAAGGAGAGTCCAATAGATTAGAGCCAGAAAACTATCAAAAACTATTACCCGCCATGATAAATGACTGGCGGGCGAGGTGGGAAGTGGGCGAGTTTCCATTCTATTATGTACAAATTGCACCTCATGGAAAGAATGAAGTTCCGCCCAATTCTGCTTTTCTGCGGGAAGCTCAACTCAAAGCGTCAACGACTACGCCCAATATTGGTATGGCGTGCATTTTAGATGTTGGCGAACAAAACCTTATTCATCCCGCCAATAAAGAAATTGTCGGTAAAAGATTGTCCTACTTGGCATTGTCTCAAACTTATACTATTAAAGGCATAAATCCTTTTAGCCCAGTATTCAAGGCAATGACCATTAAAAATGATACCGTAAGGATAACTTTTAGCAATGCCTCAAATGGTTTGACTTCTTTTGGAAAAGAATTATCCCTTTTTGAAATAGCGGGCGCGGATAAAGTTTTTTATCCTGCCAAAGCAATTATTAGCCAAAATGGTATTAATGTAAAATCTGAATCGGTGTCTCAACCGGTTGCCGTGCGGTATGCTTTTAAGTCTTTTGTGGTGGGTGATTTATTTGGCACCAATGGGTTGCCTGTTTCGTCTTTTAGAACAGATGATTGGGAACGTGAAAAATAACGTGATGATTTATCTCAAAGCCCCCTTTTGTTCTAAATATTCGGCATGACCATTTTGGGGGTCATAATCTTTAGGAATGAGCTAAGTTTTTTATACATTCTTGTTTTGTAGTGGGACTATATCACAGTGAAGTGGTCCCACTTTTTTACTTTGTCCCTAAAATGCTCTTTTATACATAATGATTAACTTTAGCCTAAAAATGCAAAGCATCTTTTTAAAGTCAGTGGGCAAGCTGAGTGTTTTAATGATACTCGCTTTTGGTAATTTTTACGGCAAGACATGGTTTTGTCCGAAGTAATAATGGCAAATGGTTATAAAATTTTTTGGCGGGATTATTTCTATGGTATTTCGATCTCTTTGGACTTTGCCCTTATATTCATATCGAAAAATGAGAGTACTAAACTAAATAATCAGGCTCTTTCTTTATAAAAACCAAGAATCACAAGAAAGAAATTCGTTAAATTCGTACAATTCGCCTAAAATTCGTGTTAAAAGTGTTCTTTAAACGCTTAATTCGCACAATCATTAAAAAGATACGAAAGGTGCTTGTTGTTGTTCGTTATTAACAGTAATTTAATCTCATGGATAAAGTTTCACAAAAATAAATTAAGGTACATTTGTCGCTTGAAGGTGCAACCATTTTTAATGACCATTTTAAATATCTTACACTTATGCCGATTCCTGTTTACAGCGGTTCATTCGGAAAACCACAGCTCCTTCATTTGCTGCGCAGAACGCTTTTCGGCGTTACCAAAGCCGACCTTGCCGCTTTTTCAGGGCAGTCATTGAGTCAAGTTGTCACGTCTTTGTTGGCAGACTTGCCTGCACCTGCACCGCCGCTTGTGGATTATACCGATGCGGCTGCAACAGGAACGACGACGGGGACAGCCCCCAGGAATTGGGTTTATCCGGGTATTCCAACGGGTCAAACTTGGGTAAACGATAAGCAAACGGATAATCGCATCTACAATCCTAGCCGCGAGCGATCTACGCGCCGTTGGTGGGCAATATTGAAACTTAGACAAGACCGCAATATTCGAGAGAAAATGGTGTTGTTTTGGCAGAACCATATTCCAACGGAAATTGGACAATCTGTAACCGAGGGATTTCATTTTTACGCTTATCAGAGGGTTGTACGACAGTATGCGGTGGGTAATTTCAAGGATTTGGTACGCCAGCTGACGATTGAACCCGCCATGTTGGTTTATCTCGATGGAGAAGACAATCGTTATATAGTAAATGGCAATGGCGTAAATGAAAATTACGCACGCGAATTGCAAGAACTTTTTTGCATTGGTAAGGATTTTTCACCTTCTTACACCCAAGACGATGTGGTAGCGGCAGCAAAAGTTTTGTCTGGTTTTCAACGATCGGATAGTTACTTGGGAACGACTGACCCTAACAATCAGTATAATGATTATACGCACAAATTCACATTGAGTCGTCATGACCCGACGAATAAAACGTTTTCGAGTTTTTATAATAATACAATTATCAACGGCTCGACCGACCCGACGGGTATGACGGAGGTGAATGCACTGCTCGATATGATTTTTGCCCACCCAGAAGTGGCAAGATTTGTTGTGCGTAAACTCTACCGTTTTTTCGTTTATTACACAATTGACGCGACGATTGAAAGCGATGTCATTGTGCCACTTGCCAATACTTTTCGGAGTAATAATTACGATATCAAGCCTGTTTTGGCTGAATTATTGAGCAGTCAACACTTTTTTGATAGCCTCAAATCAACGGGTGCAGTTATCAAAAACCCCGTTGATTATTGTATTGGTTTGGCACGAACGATGGTTTTTTATGGCACTAATGCTATTCCTTACAATGTCGCCAGTGGTTTCGATTCTCACCTCACCAATCAACAAATGCGCCCTGGTTCGCCGCCGAATGTGGCAGGTTGGCCCGCGTATTATCAAACGCCGAATTACCACGAATTGTGGATAAATGCTGAAACTTTGCGCCGCCGAAAGGAATTTGTTGACCGATTGATATCCGTTGGCATCGGTTCGGGCAATCCCAAAGTGGACGTTTTAGCCTTCACCCGCACGCTTGACACACCCGCCAATCCCGATTTGTTGATTGCCGAAGTCGTCGAATTGCTGCACGTCGCACCGCCCGATGCCGCTGTTACGGCGCAATTAAAATCAATTTTATTGTCTGGGCAAACTGCAGACTACTATTGGTCTGATGCTTGGAATAGCTACATCACTACGCCCACTACGGCTAATACAAATACTGTGCAGACCCGTTTGCAGACATTATATGTCGCTATATTGAATATGGCGGAATGTCATTTGATGTGATTTCGTCAGCAGACAAATACAATTTTTTTGGCGCTGAGGTACTTAGCGTATGTTTTGAAAGTTAAAATAAGTAGGCGTAAAGAAATAATCGCTGCTATCGTCGGGCTATAAAATGTGAAAAATGCGGAGCATAGCGGAGTATTTTCCACATTTTATAGAACCGACTTTAAAAGATAGCAGCGATTATTTTAGCCAAACTACTTACTAATAATCAGCATTTTAAAATTTTAGGCCCCCCCCAATATTTTTCAAGTAATTGTGTTTTTTCTCAATTTCTAATCTCACAATCTTTAAATACATAAAATGAAACGTCGGCAATTTTTAAAATCGGCTGCGCCGTTAGCAGTTGTTCCACTTTTTGGAAATAAATTATTTGCTACAGCTATAAATCCGTTGTTGTTAGATGAAAATTTAATGGCAGCCGCTTTTGCACCCGAAACCGACCGCGTTTTGGTCGTCGTGCAGATGAGTGGCGGCAATGACGGTCTGAATATGGTTTTGCCTCTCGACCAATACTCAAAAATGGCACTTGCGCGAGCGTACACTTCAAGTGCGGATATTCTGATTCCAGAAGCACAAGTCTTGCGATTGGGCAGCTCTACTGCGCCGACAGGTTTACACCCCGCCATGACGGGTATGAGAGACCTTTTTGACCAACAGAAACTGACGGTCGTGCAGAATGTCGGTTATGCAAGTTCAAGTTTATCGCATTTCCGCGCTACCGATATTTTTTCAACAGGCTCAAACAGTAGTGAAACGTTGACATCGGGTTGGCTCGGACGTTACCTTGAAAACGCCTATCCGGGATTTCCAGAAAATTATCCAAGCACAGCGATGCCCGACCCTTTAGCGATTCGCATCGGGTCGTCGTTGCCTTTGGGATTGCAAGGCTACAATTTGAACACTGCACAAACCGTCCCAACAAATTTTACGGGCTCTATTACGCAGCTTTTGAGTTACATGAGTAACACCATGCCAAGTGGCAATATGGGCATTGAGCTGGATTTTATACGCGACCAACAGTCTTTTGCTAACCAATATGCGACGCGCATTGTTAGCGCATGGACTGGTGGCACAAATACCTCAAGTGTCGTTTATCCCACGATAGGTAGCAATTTGGGGACACAACTCAAAATCGTTGCACGATTGATAAAAGGTGGTTTGAAAACGCGCATTTATTGGGTCAGCGTCGGTGGTTTTGACACACACGGCAGTCAGACAGACGCGACCAACAAAGCTATTGGAACACACGCCAACTTGCTTGGTGAAATGAGCGATTCAATTAAGGCATTCCAAGACGATATTGCCCAAATGGGATTCGAAGACCGTGTTTTGGGGATGACTTTTTCTGAATTTGGGCGACGCGTTATGTCCAATGGCTCAAGAGGAACTGACCATGGCTCGGCGGCACCAATGTTTTTGTTTGGCAAAAAAGTCAAACCAGGCATTGTCGGCGCGAATCCAGTCCTTCCAGCCGTACCAACTTCAAATAGTCAAGTAGCGATGGTGTATGACTATCGGGCGGTGTATCAGTCCATTTTGCAAGGTTGGTTTTGCATGACACCAAGCGAGGCAACGGTCATTCTCAATAATCCTACGAATACGGTTCAAGGTGTGAATACCGAATGTTCGTCTGTTTTGCCCGTCGAATTGATGTATTTCAATGCCGAAAAAGTCAATAAATCAGATGCCCATCTGACTTGGCGAACGGCAAGCGAAAACAACACCGACCATTTTGAGATTCAACGTTCAACCGACGGCAAAAGTTTCAAAAAAATGGGTCAAGTCAAAGCCATAGGGCACACGCACGAGGTGCAACGCTACGAGTTTTTCGACCAAAGCCTACCCCTCAGTACGAACTCCGTTTTTTACTATCGGTTGAAAATCAATGACTTAGATGATACGTTTGCATATTCGAATGTCAAAACGATTTTGTTTGGCAAAGACGGTTCTAAAATCGTGGCAGAGGTTTATCCTAATCCATCACACGGTTCAATTCGCCTCAAATTTAATGGCGGTATTCAGTCTGATTTGATGACCGAAGTGGTGGTAAACGACTATTTGGGTCGCCAAGTTTTAACAATAAATCAGCATTTAGCCGCTGATGCGGTCGTGGATTTGAACTTGGAAGGCAAAGCAACGGGCGTTTATTTCGTGATTATTCGGAATGGTGAGAGTCACTTGGTGCAAAAAGTGGTGATTCAGTAAACTATTTTTGCAAGCAATGATGGTTTTAGGTACACAAATGATTGAAAATACTGAGGGAGTGCTTCTGCGACATCAAAAGCACCCCCTCAGTATAAATGCCTTTTTTGGAGCTTTTCTTGATGCCAACTAAGGGTTTAAGGTGTTTTATATTGACATCGCCTTTGAAAGTAGTAGGAGAGTCCCCCTCAGTATTTTGCCGATTTTCGTCTAAAATTAGAAAATATCGCCATTATTTTATTAAATTTTTCCATTATGAAATACACAATCATCGCTTTATTGCTCATCACACATACGGTCATCGCCCAAAAACAGTCCCGCCCTAATGTCGTTTTTATCCTTGTGGATGACCTTGGGTTAAAAGATTTGAGTTGTACAGGCAGCAAATTTTATGAAACACCCAATGTGGATCGAATCGCCAAAGAAGGGACGGTTTTCACGCAAGGCTATGCCGCTTGTGCGGTGTGTAGCCCGTCGCGGGCGAGCATTATGACGGGTAAATTTACGGCAAGGCATGGAATTACAGACTGGATTGGGGCAAAGTCGGGTACAGAGTGGCGGTCTGAAAAGCGACATAATAAACTTTTACCCGCCGATTATAATCACGCGTTGTCAAAAGAGGACATGGTTTTGCCCGAAGTGATGAAGGCAAATGGCTATAAAACCTTTTTTGCGGGCAAATGGCATCTGGGTGATAAAGGCTCTTATCCCGAAGACCATGGATTTGACCTCAACAAGGGCGGTTGGGAAGTGGGCAGCCCGAAAGGTGGGTATTTTTCACCGTGGGAAAACCCTTCTTTGCCCAATATTAAAAAGGGTGAAAACCTCGAAATGCGGCTTGCCAAAGAGACTTCTGCCTTTATTGAACAACAAAAAGACCAACCTTTCTTCGCTTTCCTGTCCTTTTATGCCGTTCATGGCCCCCTTCAAACGACAGAAGAAAAATGGAAAAAATACCGTGATAAAGCCGAAAAAAATGGATTGGCAAAAAGTGGCTATGTCATGGAACAGGACTTGCCGATTCGGCAAGTGCAAGACAATCCCGTTTATGGGGGTTTGGTGGAATCCATGGACGATGCCGTTGGCGAGGTGCTTAATACCTTAAAACGATTGAATTTAGAAGAAAATACCATCATCATTTTTACATCTGATAACGGCGGTGTGGCTTCGGGCGATGCTTTTTCAACTGCTAATTTACCACTTCGAGGTGGCAAAGGGTATCAGTGGGAAGGCGGCATCAGAGAACCATATTTTATCAAAATTCCGTGGTTAAAAAACAAGGTTCCAAGCATTGATATTCCCGCAACAGGAACTGATTTTTTTCCGACTATTTTGGATTTTGCTAATATTCCCTTGATGCCTAATCAGCACCAAGACGGGGTGAGTTTAAAGCCTTTATTTGAAGGTAAAACCTTGAAAGACAGAGCTTTATATTGGCATTATCCGCATTATGGCAATCAAGGCGGAGAGCCAAATTCCATCATCCGAGATAAAAACATGAAACTCATTCACTATTGGGAAGATGGTCACGATGAGTTGTACGATTTAGCCAAAGACCCGTATGAGCAAAACAATTTAGCATCAAAAAAACCGAAAATAACCCAACAACTCGATACAAAATTAATGGCTTGGTTGAAAAGCGTAAAAGCCAATATGCCAAGCTTTGACCCTGAATACAATGCGGCAGATGCGGCTAAACGCCACCAAAAAAATGTGGAAATTTTAATGCCTAAGTTGGAAAAAGAACGCTTGGATTTTTTAAATAAAACCTACAAACCCAATGCAGATTGGTGGAAAAGTAGTGTAACAAAAGATTGAAAGACCTCTCAGTCCGATGGAGCGTTCACACCATATTTTACCCTTTTTAACGCCTAAACGCTTGATTATCAGATTGATAATTAAGCGTTTGTAGTTTTATCAGCAATTCCGTATTTGAAAATTTTAAGCCCAAATTTTGATATACCCCCTCAGTATTTAGAGCATTTTTGGGTAAAACTGTTTAAAATAGAGGATTAACTTTCCAAAAGTTGAAAACTTTTGGAAAGTTTTTACCCAAATACGGAATTGCTGTAGTTTTATCCCCCTCAGTATTTTTCCTCAATCAGGTTTCTCTGGTAATAAAATACGAAATCATTGATTTTGCCTCTCTTAACAGGATGAAATCACGCTGTAAATTGCCTTTCAATAAGTTCACTATTTATAACCATTTTAGGGCTGAAATTTTTGACTTATTTACCCCCCTTTTTTGAATTGTACAGAGAAGCCAGCAATTAAAATATGTCTAATTTTGAACTTAAATAGTGCTTAAAATACACAATTTGAACAAAAACGTTTACTAAACTTTAAATTTAAAATGATACATATAAAGCAAAAAATCAACGCCATTTTTTCGTTTCTAATGTGGAATTTCCTCCTTGCAACGCCTTTTTATTCCTACGCACAATCTATTACAGTCACGGGTACTGTGCAAGATGAAGGAGGCGTTTTTTTACCAGGAGCTACCATTAAAGAAAAGGAGACAACCAATGGAACCATCACCGACATAGATGGACAGTTTTCGTTATTGATTAAGAGTACACAGTCCACATTACTAATTTCATCGGTTGGTTTTGAAGATCAAACTGTCGAACTAAACGGGAAAGATAAAATTTCGATTACGCTAAAACCCGCCCTCAATCAGCTTTCTGAATTGATAGTAGTGGCTTATAACACCACTAAAAAAGCCAATCTAACGGGTGCGGTATCATCGGTAAAAATGAGTGAAATTGATGGTTTGCCTATATCCAATGCTGCTACCGCTTTGCAAGGCAGAATGGCGGGTGTAACCGTTAGTTCTTTTACGGGGCAACCTGGCAAAAATGACCCTGTCATCAGAATTAGAGGTATTGGCACATTTGGCAACAATGCCCCGCTTGTCATTATTGACGGTGTACCCAATGAGGTGGGTGCATTGGGCGATATTTCGGTAGATGATATTGATAATATTTCAGTTTTGAAGGATGCTGCTTCCGCTGCTATATATGGTGTGCGAGCAGGAAACGGGGTTATTTTGGTAACAACCAAACGCGGTGCTGTGGGCAAACCCAAAATACAATATCGAGCTACATATTCAACCCAAAAGCCGATTATCAAGCCGAGATACATGGACGGCGTTCAGTATGCTACAGCGTACAATGATTTTTTGGTTGAAACAGGTGCTGCACCAGCTTACACTGCGGAAATGATCCAAAAAATCAAGGATCAGTCAGACCCCGATAGATTTGCAAATGTAGATTGGTTTGATGCAGTATATAAGCCCGCGCCCTTGAATATGCAGTTTTTGTCTGCATCAGGCGGTAATGAAGCGACTAAATACTTAGTGTCGGTGGAATATACCGGCCAAAAAGGTATCATGGACAATACGAACTCTGATAGATTGCAATTTAGGACTAATTTGGACAGCAAGGTTTCAAACCATTTAAGTTTTGGGGTCAATCTACGGGGTCTTAAACAAGGTATCAATGAACCCATAGCAGCTGCTAATCAAAATGATGATGGAGATAATGGTATTAATCGTGTAATAAGTGGTTTTACCCGCCCAACTGTTCCAGTGCGATACAGTTTTGGTGAATTCGCTTTGTTTGATGGAACAACATTACCCCAAATCAAAAACCCTTTAAAACTACTCTACGAACAAAAAAACAATACGAATATTTACCGTTTAGACGGTAAAGTATTTGGTCAAGTTAAGTTTTTAGATGGTTTTAGTTTTACATCAAGTCTTGGATATGTATATAGTTCTACTTTGAATAAAACGTTCTCTCCTTCTGTTATTAATTATAACCCAGATGGTACTCCTGTAAACCCAGTAGCAGGTATCAGTTCAGCGCGTAATAGTTCAAGTACTTTCACACGTTATGTGGTTGAAAATCTATTGCGTTACGAAAAAGTATTTAATGAAAAACATGACCTTAAAGTATTGGTAGGGCAAACAGCACAACGCGATGCAACGGAAGGATTTAATGCCTTTATCCGCAATTTGCCAAGCAACGATGTTGTCGTATTGGGTGCAAGTGCCGAGTTACCTGCAGTGGGTGGTAGTGCTTCAGCTTTAACACTTCAATCATTTTTGGGTCGAATAAATTATACATTTAATGACAGATACCTTTTGGAGTTGAACGCCCGAACAGACGGCACTTCTCGGCTACCCGCTAAGCAACAATATCCTATATTTCCTTCAGCATCGGCAGGTTGGATAATTTCAAACGAGCCATTTTTTAAAAATCTTACCAAAGCTGTAGAGTTTGTGAAATTGCGCGCCAGTTATGGACAATTGGGTAATCAAGAAATTGGCAATTATTCATTCACTCAAAACTATTCTTTAAGTCAAAACTATCTTTTTAACGATGTTTTAAGTCAGGGTGTAGCTATTAATTCTTTAGCCAATGATAAAATTCAGTGGGAAAAGACGACCCAGGCTAATATCGGGCTTGATATAGAACTGCCAAACCGCTTATTGCGCATTGAAGCCGATGTTTTTGATAAAAATACTTCAAATATTTTGGTTCAATTGCCTATTCCAAACACACTTGGCGGCTTGGGCGCACCCAACCAAAATGCAGGGTCTGTTCAGAACAGAGGTGTTGAATTATTGGTCAGCCACATGAATCGCATCGGGAAATTTGAATACGATATTTCCTTAAATGGTGCCATGATTGAAAACAAAATAACGAGTACCGCCGGCAGAGTAAACTGGATTAACGGCAACACAATCAATGAGGTAGGCAACCCAATCAACGCGTTTTTGGGCTATCAAGCGTTGGGTCTTTTTAGAACCCAAGAAGAAATTGCGGCAAGCCCCAAACAATTGGGCGTAGTGCCACGCATTGGCGACATTAAATATCAAGATACCAACGGTAATGGTGATGTTACAACAGATGATAGAGTAATTATTGGCAATCCTTTTCCTAAGTTTACTTATGGTGCTAATCTTGGAATGAGATATTCGGGCTTTGATGTAACTGCTTTTTTGCAAGGTGTATCGGGCATTCAGCGTTACTACGATGATCCCGCAGCAATGGGCGGCAGAACGCAAAAACTCTTAATTTGGAACGACCGTTGGACAACTGCCAACCCAAACGGCAATTTACCACGCTGGGGCGGTGCCACCAATAACAATCTTTACTCTACTTTCCGCATGCAAGATGCGTCTTATTTGAGGCTTAAAAACCTTGAAATTGGGTACAGTGTCCCTAAATCGGTGTTGAAGCGCATTCGTATGTCCAATCTTCGGGTTTATTTCAATGGATTGAACTTGTGGACAATGGCAGAAAACAAAGATTACGATGTTGAAAAATCAGATAACGACAGTAGAAGCCTTGACTATATGAATACCAAGAGTATTTCATTTGGTTTATCTACTACTTTTTAATAAAATAAAGAAAATAACAATGAAAAAGATAACATTATTTCTAATTATAATATTGGCTGTAAGCGGTTGTTCAAAAGATTTTTTGAATGAAACCAACCCAAATTCCTTAGCCAGTGATAACTTTTGGAAAACATCGGGCGATGTTGATAAAGCATTGGCTGGGGTGTATGCTCAATTACAATCCAACGATTTTTACAACGGCAATTCAAGTGGTCAAAATGCAGGCGTGTATCGCTTGGATTTCATTTCCGACAATGGCTATTGCAATTATGATTTCATCAATGGCGCATCCGTTGCCAGAGGCGACTATTCGCCTACCGATGGGCTTGTTAATGCTTTTTGGACAGCTTGTTATAAAATGATACAAAGGAGCAATGACTTTTTAGAAAATGTAGACCGTGTAAAAGCTGTGACAGAAGCCAACCGCAATACGATGAAGTCGGAAATCCGCTTTTTACGCGCATTGGCTTATCATCATTTGGCGATGTGCTACCGTGATGCACCTTTGATTAAGGCCACCCAAACCTTAGAGGAAGCCAAAGTGCCTAAAAATACTTACAAAGAATTAAGTGATTTTGTGATTAGTGAGTTAAACGCCATTACTGCGGGCTCAGAATTGCCTGTTACTGTTGCGAAAGGACGTGTGTCAAGAGGGGCAGCCCTTGCTTTACTTGCCAGATTTTATTTGTATAATAAAAATTTTACAGAAGCTGCTGCCACTACTAAAAAGGTATTGGATTTAAATCAATATAATTTATCTACGCCTTATACTACCTTGTTTACAATAGCGGGAGAGGCAAGCAAAGATGTCATTTTTGCGGTACAATACGCAGGCCCCGGTCTTGCTGCGGGTGTTGGAGCGAGTTTTAATGGTTATTTTCCAGCTGCCCCACAGGTGCATACCGTAGCATTACCCAATCTTGCGGATGCTTATTATTGTACCGATGGACTACCCATAACACGCTCGCCATTATACAATGCCACGAATAAAACGCTTAACCGCGACCCCCGTTTCAATGCAACGGTGGTAACAACACAGTCTATGTTTAAAGGAGCCGCTATTTTGGCAACCAACCTCGCACCGACACGATATAGACTTAGAAAATGGGCTGACGAAAGTGCCGCCAACTCCACAAATGCCTTTGATAATGCTCAAGATTATTATGTTCTTCGCTATGCCGAAGTATTGCTAACAAGGGCAGAAGCTCTGTTGGAAAGCGGAAGCTATACAGAAAAAGAAGTGGTAGATTTGGTAAATTTAGTGCGTGTAAGAGCGACCATGCCGAAAGTAGAAGCTGTAGAAGGCTCTAACTTAACCAAGCAACAACTCATAGACATTGTAAGGCAAGAAAGAAGGGTTGAAACAGCCTTTGAAGGTCTGCGCTATTATGACCTCAAAAGGTGGGGCATTTTAAAAGAAAGAACTGTGGACACTTACATGAGTGTAGATAAAGTTCAAGCAACAGCCATTCAAAACCGTACTTTCAATGCAGCCAGACACAATGTGTGGCCCATACCTCAACGTGAAATTGACGCCAATAGTGCTTTGGTACAGCATCCAGAATGGCAATAAATATAGTCCACTTAATTAACTCAAGTTGCTAGTTAATCAGTAATCAGTTGTCAGTTTAATAAATTTTTAATAAAACATTCAAAATGAACATAAAAATGCCTTTTAGGATGCTTTTACTGTTTTTATACTGAGGGGCCTAAATAAATTACGTCTACTGACAACTGACTAACTAGCAATTTGAAAAATTTTAATTAAAGACTTGCAATGTGGGGTTAAAACCGTTTTAATACCCCTCAGTATAAAACCTGTTTTTGCTCTTTTTTTAAAATTTCATTCTAACCTCACAGATTGCTTTAAAATGAAAAATACCCTCATTGCTTTATTATTTATTGTGCAGACTGTTTGCGCTCAAAAACAATACCTTCCTAATGTCATCGTCATTATTGCCGATGATTTGGGGCGTGGCGACGTGAGTGCCTATAAAAAAGGAGCTTTAAAAACACCCAATATTGATAAATTGGCAAACGGGGGTGTGCGTTTCACCAATGGCTATGCAACCTCTGCTACGTGTACACCGAGCCGTTTTGCCATGCTCACCGGCATGTATCCGTGGCGCAATAAACGGGCGCAAATCCTACCGGGCGATGCACCGATGTTGATTGATACGGCTTCTACTACGCTTGCTGATATGTTCAAAAAAAAAGGATATAATACGGGTATTGTGGGGAAATGGCATTTGGGTTTAGGCGACGGAAGCATTAATTGGAATAGAGAAATTTCGGAAACACCGAACGATTTAGGCTTTGATTATTCCTATATCATGGCGGCAACTAATGACCGTGTGCCAACGGTTTATGTCGAGAACCGACGGGTAAAAGGCTTGCAAAGCAATGATTCCCTTTTTGTGAATTATGATAAAAACTTTGACGGCGTACCCACGGCTATTTCCAATCCCGAATTGATGACAAAACTCAAATGGCATCATGGACACAACAACAGTGTTCACAACGGCGTCCCGCGCATCGGTTTTATGACGGGTGGCAAAACGGCGTTGTGGACAGATGAAGATATGGCAGATGAATTTTTGGGCAAAACATTGGGTTTTATTGATAATAATTTACCTAAAAAGACTAAAAAACCTTTTTTTCTATACTATGCCTTGCACCAGCCGCACGTTCCCCGTGTACCACACGCGCGCTTTGCGGGTAAATCGGGCTTAGGCGTTCGGGGTGATGCTATTTTGGAAGCCGATTGGTGCGTGGGTGAATTGATTAATAAATTAGAAAAAGAAGGTTTATTAAAAAATACGCTCATCATTTTTTCAAGTGATAATGGTCCCGTTTTAAATGACGGTTACTACGATGAAGCAGTAGAAAAAACGGGCAACCATGACCCTTTTGGTGGACTGCGTGGCGGCAAATACAGCCTATTTGAAGCAGGAACGAAAGTGCCATTTATGGTTTATTGGAAAGGTCAAATAAAACCAAAAGTATCGGATGCAATGGTGTGCCAAGTTGATTTTATGGCGTCGTTTGCCCAATTGATTTCAGCAGAACCGAAAGGAAAAGACAGTCAAAATATCTTAGATGCCTTTTTAGGTAAGTCAGAAAAGGGTAGGATTGAGTTGGTTGTGGAAGCAATGGGGCGTTTGGCATTTCGGCAAGGCGATTATGCTTTTATTCCAGCTTACAAAGGCAATGCGATGAATAAAGACGTGAATATTGAAGTTGGTGTTGACGCAGAAATACAATTATACAATGTCAAAAATGACCCTGCCCAAAAAGTAAATATCGCCAAGGACAATCCCGAAAAAGTAAAAGAAATGCAAGCCGCTTTTAAAAACGCGACAAATACTGATAGTCACTGATGAACAAAATACTGAGGGGGTACACTTCCTTAATCTTTCACATTTTAATCATAAACTTATGAAAAGGTATTTCATTTTGGGATGGGCATTTTTGACTTGCTGTCTATTGAATGCTCAATTGACTATTTATTCAAATGTCAATCAACAGGGTAGTTCAGGCACTTGCGTTGCGCCTACAATCTATGTGGGTGAGAACGTGCCAAATGGTCTCAATGATGGCATTAAGTCCATCACTTTGAAGCAAGGTTTTATGGCGACTTTGGCAGATAGCACGAACGGCGCAGGTGAGGGTTTTAGCTATATCGCTTCGGTAAGCGATTTGAATGTCAATCTTGCTAATGTTTTGCGGGATAAAGTTTCTTTTATTCGTGTACTCCCTATTAAAAACGTCAAAAAAAAGGGTGCAGGTGAGCAGAATAATATCACAGTAGGCTTACTCAATGTTGGTTGGTTTTATGATTGGGGCATTAGTGATGTATCAACGGAAACAATAGAGTTTGCACCAATGTTGTGGGGTGCTTACTCAAGTAGTATTGAAACCAGTATCAACACCGTTATAAACAAAACAAATCTGACGCATTTTTTAGCCTTCAACGAGCCTGATAGTAGAGGTCAATCGGGTGTCTCAGGTGGAGGTATGGCAGATAATGTTGCTCTTGCTATTCCTTTCTACAAAAAAATGTTGCGCTCGGGCTATCGAATGGGGTCGCCCGCAACCAGAGAAGAAGGGTTCAAAACGTGGTTGAAAGACTTCTCGACTTTGGCAAACCAAGATACCCTAAGGATTGATTTTGTTGCCGTGCATTGGTATGATTGGGGCAACTGGTCAACGACCCCCAACCCCAATCCTGATGTAAATGCCCTTTTCAATAGGTTTAAAAACTATATCACGGCTGTTTATAATTTATATCAAAAACCCATATGGATTACGGAGTTTAATGCCAATCCGAACCGTCCCTCTGCCATACAAGAAGCTTTTATGGCTTTGGCTCTGCCTTGGTTGGAAACAGACCCACGAGTGGAACGATATGCCTATTTTTTTGAAAAAACATTCCCTCCCCAATCTGAGGGTGTTTTAACTGCCGTGGGAAGTATATATAGCAACCATGTTTCAACTCCCGCTAATCCTGGAAATGTCCTTGACAAACGGGCAGGAGCTACGGTTTCAGTTATCGAAAACGATGACCCAACCTTCAAAGTATATCCAAATATTGCTCAAAATAAAATTGACGTAGCTTTTAGAACGGTTTCTGATGCGGCTCAAATCAAAATTTTCAATATTAATGGGCAATTGGTAAGTACCCTTAATTTGAAAATAGGAACAAGCTCCCAAACCATTGATATAGCCCATTTTACTGAGGGGGTGTACATATTAACACTACAAGATAAAGGGAATATTCAAAGTAGAAAGTTTTTAAAACAGTAGATGAAACCTCAAAAAGCAGGTTTTATACTGAGGGGGGTAGCGGTAAATCCAGTTATTTAACACAAAAAATAATTTTAAAATTGAAATCGAAAACGAGATATCGCCCGCTAAATTATATTTTAATGGTGCTCATTTTTATGGTTGTAAGCTGTATAAATAGTAAAACAATATTAAAAGCAGACAAAAAGCCTAACATTTTGATCATTATGATTGATGACGCAGGTTATGCAGATTTTGGTTTTATGGGTTGCAAAGACTTAGAAACGCCCAATATTGATAAACTCGCTTTAGGCTCAGTGGTTTTTACGGATGCGCACGTTACGTCTTCTGTATGTAGCCCCTCTAGAGCTGGTTTTTTAACAGGAAGATACCAACAACGATATGGCTACGAATGCAATGAAGGGGACGGGTACACGGGTATGGATACTGCTCAAGTTACGATTGCTCAGATGTTGAAATCTAACGGCTACGTGACTGCAACATTTGGTAAATGGCATCTCGGCTACGAAGAAAAACAGCAACCCAAATCAAAAGGGTTTGATTATACTTATGGCTTTCTTGGTGGTGGGCGCAGCTACTTTTATAGACCCAATAAAGATGATAGCTCTGGTTCGAAAAATGCTATTTTGGAAAATGATAAACCTGTAAAATTTGATGGGTATTTAACGGATGTATTAGGTGATAAAGCCGTAAATTATATACAAACGCATAAAAATCAACCATTTTTTATCTATTGGGCACCCAATGCAGTTCACACGCCTATGGAAGCGTCGAAAGCTGATATGGAAAGATTTAAAGGTCATCCCCGACAAATACTCGCCGCTATGACCTACGCACTTGACAGGTCGATAGGGAAGATAATGGCAGAATTGAAAAACCAAGGAGTCCTTGATAATACACTGATTTTCTTTTTGAGTGATAATGGAGGTGCACATAACAATCAATCAATCAACTTGCCGCTTAAAGGTTTTAAAGGAAATGAATACGAGGCGGGTCACCGAGTGCCTTTTTTGATGAGTTGGCAAGGTAAGATTAAGGGTGGCGTTAATTTTAACGGATTAACCTCTTCTTTGGATATTTTTACTACGTGTTTGGATGCTGCTAATATAAAAACGAAGCCCATTAGTCCACTGGATGGGGTCAGCCTTTTGCCTTATTTTAATGGCACTGCTACGGGCAACCCGCATAAAGAATTATTTTGGCGTAAAGATCGCAATGCCGCCGTCAGATTTGAAAACTTCAAATTACTTAGAGTGCGTGATGTGGGGTACAGGCTTTACGACTTAAAAAATGATTTAGGAGAAACGATTGATACTGAAAAAACGGACAGTGTCATGTTTAATACGTTAAAAAAAGATTTAATTAATTGGGAGTCAGATAAGATGAAACCAATTTGGACGGAAGGAAAAACATGGGACCTTATTACACAAATGATACACGAAGACTTGATGAATAATAGAAAGGTGCAAGTAAAAAACCCCGAGGATTTAAAAAAATACCAATCTAAAAATGAATAAAACTGATAACAAAAGCGATAGCAGCAAAGTGCTTTTAGATGTTACGGCAGATGAAGTAGAAAAAACAAAAAAAATAGTTGACTTAAAGGTAATTATTCTTTATTTTTTGGTAATTTGTCTGTTTTTAATCATCGTTTTTTTTCTCTAAAATATAAAAACGGTTTTGAAAAAATTAAATGCGTTTTGCAATATATTAGCGGATAAATCGAATATTTAATTGACTCAGATAAAAACCATATTGAGATATTTCAATATTTTTCCTTTACTATTAGGTTTATTGCCATTTTGTGGGTTTTCCCAGCAAATTGGGGCATCTATTGGAATAAACGATGGCTTAATTAACAATGAGGTAACGTCCATTATTCAAGATAAAAATGGCTTTTTATGGATTGGTACGCGAGGCGGTTTGCAACAGTATGATGGCTACGAAATGAAGTTACTAAAAAATGATATTGGCGATGGTGAAAACCTCAGAAGCCAGTCCATTGAAGTACTAAAAAACGGGATAGATAATAATATTTGGATAGGAACGAAATCTGGGGGTTTAAGTAGTTATGATTTCAAAACGGGTAATATAATTAATCATGTTAACACCAATAAGCCAACCGCTGGGTTCAATAGCGATTATATTCTCTCCCTTTTAGATACTGAAGGAGATAAACTTTTGGTTGGTACTTGGAAGGGCTTCCAATATTTCAATAAAAAAACGGGCAAATTCACAATTATTAGTGATACTTGGAAAACTTTTGATATTCAACCAGACGATATGAATGGATACTGGCTTGCGACTAATAGCGGGTTAATTCATTTAAATAATGAACTGGCGAATGATGATCGTTTTAATTTTGGCATTCCAGATTTGAACATAAATTCAATTGCTTACGACAAAGCACGAGAATGCCTGTGGTTATGTACTTGGCGGCACGGGGTAATTCGTTATAATTTGAAAACCAAGGAAATCAAAAAATACTTAACCATTTCAGATAAAAATAATTCGTTAAGTGGTGAAAATGCTTACAAAGCTTTTATAGATAGCAAGGGTACAGTCTGGGTAGGCACGTGGGGAAAAGGGCTGAACAAATTCAACAATATAAGCGATACCTTCGAAAAAGTCTCTCTCGACATCCCGGGTCTCCACACGAGCAATAATAATATTATTTTAAATATTACCGAAGACCGCTCTGGTCTTTTGTGGATATGTACAGATGGTGCGGGGGTTTTCAAATTAGATTTGAATAAAAAACAATTTTCAAATATTGTATATGACGAATCACGAAAAACATTAACGGGAAGCACCCATGTTATTTCAGTTTGGGTAGATAAATCTAATACGCTGTGGTTGGGCACTAAAAACGGCGGTATCAAATATTCCTCGGATTGGAAAATTTTTAAAGATTTAGATATCTCTAAAATTCAACCTCAAAATATTTTGTTAAAATCTGCTACGGCGAGAAATTTTTTGGAAGAGGATAATACACTTTGGGTGGCTTCTAATGTTGGACTCATTCGTGTTTTTAATTCAAAAGGGAAAATTCAGCCACAAGATGTATTTGTACCTAACTCAAAAGACAAAAATTCGATAAGTGGATTAAAACTAACGTCAATCGTAAAAGATGATAATGGGACGCTTTGGGTGGGCACCCAAGAAAACGGGCTGAATAAAATAATAGGTTATACTAAGCAGAATAAGCCCATTTTTAAACAATATTTATATGAACAAGGGACACCTGGCGCATTGCAAAATGAGCGTGTAAGTTGCTTATTGATAGATTACAAAAAAAGGATTTGGGTTGGGACATACAAAGGTTTACATCTTTATATACCCGAAAAAGATAATTTTAAGTGCTTTTTGCAAACCGATGAGCCAGAACTCAGCATAAGCAATAATACTATTTTAAACTTAACTGAAGATGCGCAGGGAAATGTATGGGCAGGTACTCAATTTGGTTTGAATAAGATTACGATAGATAATAATAACAACATTAAAGTTAAAATTTATACCGTAAAAGATGGATTGTCGAGTGATTATATTCACGCTGTTCTAAACGATGAACACGGTAGGATATGGGTGAGTACAAATAAAGGAATCAATAGACTCAATCAAGCTGCAACATCTTTTGCCGTATTTGATAAAAGAGACGGCTTACAATCAAGTGTTTTTTCAGAAAATGCGTCTTTTAAAACAAAAGATGGTATCCTTTTTTTTGGTGGTGTAGAAGGTGTCACTTATTTCACTCCTGACAGCATAATAATCAATAAATTTGTGCCGCCACTATATTTTACCAATCTTAAAATCAATAATTTAGAATATCAGTTTGGTAAAAAGCAACCCCTCAGTATTGTGCTCGAAAAACCCTTCCACGAGACCCAAAGTATAGTACTTGACCACAAAAAAAACATTTTCTCCATAGATTTCTCCTCGATGGACTTTCATGCCCCAGACAAAAACGAGTATATGTACATGTTGGAAGGCTTCAATAAAGATTGGGTA
The DNA here is from genome assembly GCA_031424515.1 of Saprospiraceae bacterium. Classification (GTDB taxonomy): domain Bacteria; phylum Bacteroidota; class Bacteroidia; order Chitinophagales; family Saprospiraceae; genus JAAFJT01. The sequence continues at coordinate 16,346 of JANPHO010000335.1, read as the reverse complement.
TATGCCAATACTAAAAGAAGTGTCACTTACACCAATCTTTCAGCAGGCTCCTATTTTTTAAAAGTAAAAGCGACAAATAGTGATAAAATATGGTCAGAAAAGCCCCATGTACTCAAAATTACCATATTACCTCCTCCTTGGAAAACTTGGTGGGCATATAGTATTTATATTTTGCTTTTTGGTGTTTTTCTGTGGGCTACCCGTTATTATGGTCTGAAACAAGCCCACTTGCAAAATCAGTTGAGACTATCAAAAGTAGCTCGTCAAAAAGAGAAAGAACTATCCGATTTTAAAGAAAAATTATTTACGAATATCTCCCATGAGTTCAGGACACCGCTGACTTTGATATTGGGCCCATTAGATGACTTACTCCATCGGGCAAGGCTCGATACAGCCGTAGCAAAAAGTCTAAAACAGATTCAAAAACAGTCAAAAAGGATGCTGCGGATGGTCACGCTTTTATTGGATCATCAAAAGTCTGAGTCTGGTAGTTTAAAGTTGAATCCGACTGAAGGCGAGGCAGTTTCGTTTTGTCAGGATATTTTTTCGATTTTTATCGATGAAGCCGAAAGAAGGCAAATTGAATATAAATTTATACCCGAAGAAAAATTTATTTCACTGACCTTTGATGCCGATAAACTTGAAATCATTTTATTTAATATCTTATCTAATGCTTTTAAATTCTCGAGAGATGGAAGTTCTATTACTTTTATAATGAAAAAACAAGAAGATATTTGTTCCATTTCCATTCATGATTCAGGAGTGGGGATTGAAGCAAACGATATTGATAAAATATTCGATAGATTTTATAGGGGTAAGCAAACGGATGCTTCTAATATTTCAGGTTCGGGTATTGGACTTTCTTTTGTAAAAGAACTCACCGAGTTACACAATGGAAAAATCTATGCGTTAAGCGAATTGGGTAAAGGAAGTGTCTTTACTGTAGAATTACCACTCATTCATTTAACCCAAAACCACTTAAACTACGCTGTAGATGCTATGCTTTTTGGTGAAAACAACAAAAGTGAATTTAAAATAGAAACGATGAAGTCTGAAAATGAAATTACCGATAATAAAATCGAACTCCCCATTATTTTGGTAGTCGAAGACGACCCCGACGTACAAAATTATATATGTGATATTTTGTCCTCGAACTATCATGTCGTGACAGCTAAAAATGGTAAAGAAGGATTAGAAAAAGCCTTGGAACTTATTCCAGATATTATAGTCAGTGATGTCATGATGCCCGAAATGAGTGGTATAGAACTATGCAGCAAAGCCAAATTTGACCAGCGGACTTCTCATATTCCTATCATTTTGTTAACTGCCTTGACAGATATTGCTCACCAAGTACAAGGCATCAGAGAAGGTGCTGATGTTTACCTTCCAAAACCTTTTAACTCCCAATTATTGTTGGTGCATATTCATAATCTTTTAAAGTCGCGCCAAAATCTTCGAGAATTGTACTCTCAAAAAGTATATCTTGAACTGAATAATCAAGAGATTACGAGTTTTGAAGAAAAATTTTTGAACAACGCCATGGGAATAGTGGAAGCCAATATTTCAAATGAAGATTTTAATACAGATGAGTTGGCTTCACTGATGTATCTCAGCAAATCTACTTTTTATCGTAAACTCAAAGCCGTTACAGGCATTTCAGGGGCAGAATTTATCCGTTCAGCTCGATTGAAATTTGCAGCGAAGTTATTACTCAGTGGCAATTACAACGTGATAGAAGCCGCCGAAGAATCAGGATTTAGGGACATAAAGTATTTTCGTAAATGCTTTCAAGAGCAGTTTGGCGTTAACCCATCTGACTACCGGAAATCTTAAGGAATGAAGCTTTGAGTTTTTCAGATAACCCATGTGATTGACTTATTAATAGTTTGGCTAAGAGTACGTTTTGAAACAAATACCCCTCTTTTTTGAAGCGAATTTCAATAATTGATTGTTTAATTTTACTACTCAATTCTGGCTTGATTTATACCCTCTCCAAAGAATGATATCCTATTTTACTAAGATAAAACACTTTTACATGCCTATTTACTGAGGGGGGGCACTTTATGCAAGTCATACGAATCAATAATAATCAATAATAAATCACTTGGAATGAAAGCTTTTGTAAAAACCACTATTCTTCTCTTATTTGCTACCAATATCTCATTAGCTCAATTAAATTCGGAATTTGAACCGGGTGCACTTTGGAAAGATACCGAAGGTAATTTCATAAATGCGCACGGTGGCGGCATTTTAAAGCATTCAGATACCTATTATTGGTTTGGTGAAATAAAGGAAAGTGGCAAAAATGGTGGTTTAGCATTAAAAGGAGTAAGCTGTTATTCCTCTAAAGATTTATACAATTGGAAAAACGAGGGTATAGCTCTAAAAGTCATTCAAGATACCACAAGTATGCTCCAGTCTGGCTGTATTATCGAGAGACCCAAGGTTATTTATAACGACAAAACCAAAAAATTTGTCATGTGGTTTCATCATGAGTTAAAAGGACAGGGTTATGCCGCTGCAATGGCTGGTTGTGCCGTTGCTGATAATATCACAGGACCATACAAATATTTATTTAGCGGAAGGATAAATGCAGGCGTTTGGCCAGTTGGTATTTCAAAAGAAATAAAAGAAGATACACTTCAAGACAAAGATTTAAAAAAGGGTTCTGAAGAGTGGAAACTTGCGATAATAAATGGGTTGTTTTTGAGACGTGATTTTAAGGGAGGCCAAATGTCCAGAGATATGAGCTTGTTTGTTGATGATGATAAAAAAGGTTATTTAATTACGGCTTCAGAAGATAATCAAACTTTGCACCTCCATGAACTGTCAAAAGACTACACGGGATTTACCGGAAAATTTTATCGAATATTTCCTGGTGGGAGAAACGAAGGCCCCGCAATATTCAAGAAGAATGGCGTTTATTATATGTTTTCTTCGGGCTTAACTGGTTGGAAACCCAACCCTGGAAAAAGTGCAATGGCAAAATCAATTACTGGTGAGTGGGTTTCATTAGGGAATCCGTGCCGAGGTACCGATGAAGAAAATAAAACTACATTTTGGTCTCAAAGTACCTTTGTGTTACCCGTCGGGAAAAAATCAGAGAAATATATATTCTTAGCTGACCGCTGGAAAAGCGAAGACCTAAAAGACAGTAGATACATCTGGTTACCGATAGAATTTGAGAGAGAAAAACCCATTTTAAAATGGCTTGACAAGTGGAAAATCAAATAATTATACCCACATTTTGTGGTAGAATTGAAAAAATACTGAGGGGGTAGTAGTGTCGTGGATTAAAGGCTTTGTTCTACTTTGGCACTTTAGATTTTTTTAAAAACCCGTGTCACCGCTTTAAGCGGTGACACGGGTTTTTAAGTGCCAAAGTAGAATTAGGTATCGAACACCTTTAAAGTGTTCAATACCTTGCACGGTTTAATATCCAGGATTTTGTTTAAGGTTTGGATTAGCCACCAAATCAATATAAGGCAACGGCAGAAGCAATCTATTTTCATTGATATAGTCAAAATCCGAAACGGGTTTAGCGTATTCTTTCGCCATGTGCGCTTTCATGGTTGGAATAAAAGTATTCCAGCGGATTAAATCATAATAGCGTTTGCCTTCAAAAGCCAATTCTCGGCGGCGTTCAGTGCGGAGTTTTTGGCGCAAATCATCTTGAGTGGTGTAGGTTAAATCTGGCAAACCCGAATGCGGCTTGCGGACTGAATTGATCGCAATTAAAGCAAGGTCTAAATTGGCTGTTCCGCCTATTTCTATCAAAGCTTCGGCGTACATCAACACGACATCGGAATAGCGCAAGGCGTGAAAATCGTTTTGATTATCATTGCTATTTGCTAAATTATCAATAAATTTATTGACAATTGGCGTTGTTGTACCAGTTGTGATAGGAACGATAGCTGAGCCTGATTTGCGGGCCATGCTGATTGTTTTTCGCGCATCATTAAAATTATAGAGCGTATCCACCGCGTCTTTAGTCGGGATGATAGAGGCGAATTGATAATACCAGTATTGCATTCGGGTATAAGTCAAAAAAGTAGCTGTTTGACCCGATGTACCTTTGTAATAAAAAATATTTTCCTTGTTCGTTGCTTTTTTAGTCACATCAAAAATATCTCTATAAACAGGTACTATGTCCACGTTAAAAACGGCTTTTTTGTCTATTATTTCTTTCAATTTATCGGCTGCAGCTTGCCATTTCGTGTTGTCGTTCATTGGATAGCCCGCCATGACCAAATAGACGTAGCCCAAAAGTGCTTTGGCTGCCACTTTGGTTGCACGCCCACCATTTGCGTCATTGTAGGTATAATTATTGGCTAAATTTTCTTCTGCATATTGCAAATCCTCAATAATCTGTTTGTAAACGTCGGCTTTTGGCACTCGGTTTGGGAAAAGGCTGTTGTCATCTATGGGTTTTACAACCAAAGGCACATCGCCATAAAGTTGTACCAAACGGATATAAACGAAAGCACGTAAAAAACGGGCTTCCCCAAATGACCTTCTGACGGTAGCTTTATTAAGTTCAGGTGTTGCATTAGTATCTACGTTCGCTAAAACAGAATTGGCATAGCCAATCGCTTTATAGCCAGAGTTCCAGATGTTACGAATAAAAACGTGACGAGAGGCATAAATTAAATTCTCTACTTCCAAACGTTCTTGTACTTGTGCCGCTCCAGGGTTTGTTCTGCTGTCATCGGTGGTCATTTCTGCCATCCAAATGGGCGAAATACTGCCCGTCACATCGTCACGCAAGGCAAAGTAGATAGCGTTAGTTGCGCTTATTACATCGGCGTTTGTTTTATAAAACTTATCCGCTGAAATCAAACTTTTAGGGTCTTCTGCCAAAAAGCCCTTGCATGATGAGAGCGCAAGGATTATGCAGAAAATGCCAATTAGGAATTTTATATTTTTCATTTTTAATCATTTTTAAAGTAAAAAAGTATCAAAATACTGAGGGGGGCGTAAGTGAAAAGTGAAAAACTAAAAGTGAAAAGCGATGAGTGTTTAGTGGCACTTTTCACTTTTCACTTTTTACTTTTAGTTTTTCACTTAAAACGTGGCGTTTACCCCAAAACGGTAATTTTTAAAAAGTGGATATGATCCATTGTCCAAACCCCTTGTTGATAAGCTACCTGTATTTGCTTCTGGATTTAAGCCCGTATATTTTGTCCAAGTAGCCATGTTTTGAAGATTTACATACACTTTTAAGCTGCCTACTTTCAGTTTTTTAAGCAATGCATTTGGGACAGTGTAACCGATATTGATGTCTTTTAAACGAATGAAAGAACCATCCTCGACATAATAATCCGATACTTCACGACGGTCGAGCAGCGCACCTGCACCCGCCGTTTTTGTTACCAAATTATTGGCTTTTATGGCATCCAATTTTGACGCATCGCTCACGTTGGATAAAATAATATAGCGACTATCGTAAGCTCTTTGATAGACATTATTGGCATTGGTGCCACTCATATCCGTCATTGTCCAAGCATTTTGATTAAAAATTTGGTTGCCGTAAGAATAATTAAAAAATACGTTTAAACTGAAATTTTTATATGTCAATTCTGTCCGCGCACCGCCCGTAAAATCAGGCAATGCCGAGCCAATAACTACTCTATCATCATTGGTCAATAAGCCATCATTATTTAAATCGGCAAATCGCATATCGCCTTCCTTTGCCGTTGATTGGAAAGTGGCTGGTTTAGTTTTTATCGTTTCTTCATTCCAAACGGGCAAAGATTTTAAGCCGACAAACTGACCGATTGGCTCTCCGGGTCTTAAAGTGAAAAGGAAGGTATTGCCCACCAATTGATTGATAGCTAAGAATTCGCCTTGATTACCCGCTAATCTATTGACTACGCCTTTATTAAAAGCTATGTTGAAACTGGTTGACCAAGTCAAATCCTTAGTTTTAACATTTACCGTTGATAAGGCTATTTCTAAGCCCTCATTTGTAATACTCGCAACATTTTTTGTTTGCGTTGAGAAACCCGTTGTGCCTGGAAGCTCAACATTGTACAGCAAATCATCGGTTGTTTTGCGGTAAATATCCACTTGTAAATCAATTCTATTTTTAAATAGACCCAAATCGAGACCAACATTGGCTTGTTTGGTACTCTCCCAAGTCAGAGCGGTGTTGGGTAACCGGCTTGGAAAATATGCAGCATTGACTTGGTTGTTGCCAAAAATCACGGAATTATTGGAAAGTGTAGCCAATGTGTTGTATGCGCCCAATGCTTGATTACCAATGATACCGTAGCTTGCTCGCAATTTAAACTCGCTAATAGCTTTTATTTTTCTGAACATCTTTTCATTTGCTACCCGCCAAGAGCCACCGATAGAGGGAAAAAAGCCAAAGCGGTTATCGTCCGTAAATTTAGATGAGCCATCATAGCGCGCGGAAAAAGTCAAATAATAGCGACCCGCATAATTATAACTTGTTCTCAAAATAGAGGACAACAATTGATAGCCATTATAATTACTGATGGGTGCTTGTGGCGTTTGACCCGCCTGAATATTGTTCACGCCTGTAAAGTCGTTGACAAAACCTTGTGAAGATATGGTTTGGCGCTTTTCCGTAAATTTTTCAGCAGTTGCCCCTATTACTGCGCTGATATTGTGTTTTTTAATTTTTTTATCATAACTTAATGTTGTTTGATACAATAGTTTTAAACTCTGCAAATTGCCAATTGATGCCACACCGCGCTGCGTTATGGTAGTACCACCAGCGGAAGGTGTTAAGGTGGAAGGCAAGTAGTTTTCAAGCAAAGCATTGTAGCTGGTGACTCCAAAAACACCCGAAAGCTTCAAGTCATCTGTCAGTTTATAGGATAAAGTAGTGTTGCCAAGAAGTTGATTGTTGTTGTTGATGTTGACAATGCCGCCACCTTTTACTTTACCGTCGATAAGTGAGGCAGGATTGACACCAAATGTCGTGGGGTTTTCAACGATGCCGTTAATTACTTCTGTAATTGGAAACCGAGGGTTGTAGTAGATTCGGCCAAAAGTGGGGTCGTCATATATTTCTGACCCATAATGGAAGGCTCGGGTAAGAACGTTTAAACTACCATCAGGATTGTAAAAAGGGTTGACGGGTGCCCAACGCTGCGTGGCTTGAAGAATACTTGTTGATAAATTGCCATTGGCTTGGCTGTTTGTATATGTTAAACTGGTATTGAATTTCAATCGTGCGCTTAAATCAATTTCATAAGTACCTTTGAAATTATAACGCTTAAAATCAGTAGATTTTACAAGTCCTTGTTGATAATAATATTGTCCAGATAAGTAGTATTTTGAACGATTATCGCCACCTGAGATTGTAAGGTTGGCATCGCTGGTTAGGGCGGAGATGGTTGCTGCTTTTTGAGGGTCAAATTCTACCAATTTTGGAAAATCAGATTCCAGATAAGGTATAAATGTATCTGTTGGGTTACGGACTTTGCGAATTTCGTTCGCTAAACGAGCATAATCTTGACCCCTCAGTACATCTACCTGTTTTAGGGGTTGCGCCATACTTAATGAGTAGTTGAAGCCAATTTTTGGCTTGCCTTTCTGACCGCTTTTTGTGGTAATTAAAACGACACCATTGGCACCACGTGAGCCATAAATAGCGGTCGCCGAAGCATCTTTTAGTATCTCCAAGCTGGCAATATCATTCGGATTGATAGATGCCAAAGGGCTTGCTGCTGTAACACCTGCAAGGTAGGCATTGTTATTCAAAGACCCTACATTGGGGTCTTCCAAAGGAATGCCATCAATGACATATAAAGGTTGTGTTGAAAAATTCAATGAGCTTGCCCCACGAATTTCAATAGTCAAAGCAGAGCCCGGTTGCCCCGATGTTTCGCTCACAACTACGCCCGCTACTTTACCCGCAATCGCTTGTTGGAAATTGGCATAACCGCTTTCTTCAACCGTTTTAGTCTTAATTTGCCCTACGGAACCCGTCAAATCCGATTTTTTTGCTTCACCATAACCAATAACGACTACTTCGTCAAGCGTTTTACCTGATACAAGGCTGATAGTAAAATTGGTTTGGTCGCCTACCACAATGCGCTGTGTTTCATAACCGACAAAAGAAATGAGTAAAACAGTGTTTTTATCGGCTACTTTGAGCGAAAATTTACCGTTTTCGTCAGTGATTGTACCTTGCGTGGTATTTTCAACAATAATACTAACACCCGGTATTGGGTCATTATTTTCGGCATCGAGGATAGTGCCTGTAATGTCAATCGCAACTTTCGAATTGTTAGCATAGATTTGTGGGGAGTAGGTCGTCACATTGAAGACAAGTAGCATAACCCATAGCATACGTTGTAAAGACAATGCTCTATTTTCAAATTTAAAAACTTTAAAATTCATACATAAATGAGTTTAGTTGTTTAACTTAGATAGTTGGATACATTTTAACAAACTTAATATACATAAAAAGGGCAAGTATATTTATAAAAGCCTATTTTGCGTGGGAACGTTCCCAATTCGCGGGAACGTTCCCATGAAAAAGGTGCAAAATACTCAGGGGTATTCAGCTTCGAGTTTTGGGTTTTAGGCGTGAAACAAAAAATAATTTACCCAACTTAGTCATTCTATTTCCTTTACTCTGCGTTAAATTCTTCTTAAATAATCCATTATTTCTCGAAAAATTTGCCTTGATTAAAGAAAATGTAATAACCAATTTGGATATATTATTTTTTGTTTCACGCCTTATTTCAAGGCAATCAATTTACGCCTAAGTAAATTACCCTAAAATCATTGTTTTGATACGTTTTTATATACTCTGACATAGTCGATATAAGCTTTGTCGGTGTTTCCTTTTTGGATAAATTCATTTTTCCGCACGTCACCATCTACCCAGTTATTTTCACCAAAACAGCTGCCTGAGAAATAGATAAAATGCGGTGTGTGCGGTATGAGCATGGGTTTATCCATGCTTCTTACCAAGTTGCCATCGTAGTAAAAATTGAGATAAGTAGGCGTCCATTCAAAGCCAAATACATGGTATTCTTGGGTATATAGATTAGGGGCTTTTATCATTGTGCCATTTGACTTATGAGCAGGTTTTTCATAACCATCCCAATGCAAACCTGAAGAATAAGCGTCGCGCATTTTGTTACCTTCCACAATATCTATTTCAGCACCATCATTGGCCGTACCATCTTTTACACCTTTGGGAGCTGTGTTGCCTTGCCCGTTGGGCATCATCCAAAAAGCAGTTTGATAACCATTGGGTTTAACAAGGTGCATTCGACATTCGAAATAACCGTATGCCGTCGCAAATTTGCCTTGCGAGTTAAATCTACCCGCAAAATATGCAGAATCGTGCAGGCTTGATTTGTGGTAATAAATATAGGTATGACCATCTTTTTCCTCAACTTGCTCATCGTTTGAATAGTTGGTGATATCAGGTCTTTTTTTGGTTGTGTTTTCAACTGTCCATTTCTGGGTATCTATTTTATTATCATTAAATTCATCTGAAAAAACGAGTTGCCAGTTTTCCTTTGTTTTTATCAATGAATCGCCTACTAAAAAAGGTTTTTCCTTTTTATCGCTTTGGGGATCTACAAAACTGGTATTGCCGGTTTTGGATAAGGCAGGTTGGTTGATTTTACAACTCAATAGCGTTAAAATCAAAGAAAACGTTAGAGGATACACACTGTTTTTCATTTTTTTTCTTTAAAAAATTAAAAATACTGAGGGGGTCGTGGTTTATTTATTGAATCATTGTTGTAGGAGCAGTTGGCATTAGCCACAGTGTCATTTTTCTCGCGCCCACTCCTCCGTGCGAAAAGAGGAAACAGGCATGCCATTGGTACCAAATAAATCACCAACTACAAAATTCTTGAAAGCGTAGCGTACGGCAACGGGTTGAGGGACGGAATCAGATTTTACCATGATGAGGTTCTCTGTACCTTTTCGGACAATGGTTGCTTTGGCAGGATAGAAAACTTTATCATTACCGGCTATTTCAAAAAGTGATAGCTCTTTTCCGTAAGAAGTCAGCCCATAGGGGGCGTTATCAAAATCTATTACGGCAGTATCTCGTTGAAATGTCATGCTTTTAAATGTTGGGCTGGCTGGATTGATACCTTTAGTGTCATAGGTCTGATACAAGGCTAAGTACGCCAATCGTTTTCCAATAGCTTCTTTATTGGCAGGATGAATGACATTTTGTTCGCCTATATCCATAGTGCTTGCCATACCAACATTAGGAATGGCGGTAGTTGCTTTAAGTTGGGCTTCTCGTAAAAATCCGCCATTGGGCAATACATCATTTTTGCCGTGTGGTGCAACTTGAGCATAATAGAAAGGGAAATCACCCTGTTCCCATTTAGCGCGCCAGCCTTTTATCATGGCGGGCAAAAGTCTTTGATAGGCTTCTGGCTCCCATTTATTAGATTCGCCTTGATACCAAATTGCGCCACGTATACCATAGCCGACCATGGGATTTATCATGGCGTTAAATAGTGTCGTGGGTATTTTAGGAGCGGGCAGTTTTGGTAAAGGCGTATCTCTTTTAATTGCTTTATAAAACTCAAATTCTTGACACGATTCATCGTTCATCCAAGGCTGAATAGTCGTACCGCCCCAACTTGCCGTAATAAGCCCAACGGGTACGTTGAGCGTTTTTTGCAACATCCGTCCAAAAAAATAAGCGGTAGCACTATATCCATGTGTCGTTTCGGGATTAGATATGTCCCATTTTCCTTTAAAATCCTCTTGAGGTGTAATGCTAAAACTCATACCGACATTAAAAAGCCGTAAATTGGGATTATTGGATTCCAAAACTGCATCCATAGCACCTAAAACAGGTTGATTGTTATAACCTTTCATCGGCATTTGCATATTGGACTGTCCAGAACAAACCCATACTTCGCCAATCAGCACATTTTCAAGCGTTAAGGCTTTACCATCTGTTATCTTGACGGTATAGGGGCCGCCGGCTTTAGGTGTCGTGATTTTTAGTTTAAATCGACCATCGTCAGCCGCTTTTGTCTCATATTTTTTATCATTCCATGAAGTAATGACTTCAACCGTGGCGTTTACATCGGCTATGCCCCATAAAGCCACATCAGTTTGTTGCTGCAAAACCATGTTGTTGCCGAAAATGGCGGGTAGTTTTATTTCCGCAAAAAGCGGTACCGATATCAAGGCGACACCACAAAGAGTGCTGAAAGATAAAAGGGTATTTTTATTCATTCCTGTAAAATCTTTACCACAAATCTAAATTGTTTGGTTTTTGAGTAAGCATTAAAAAATAGCTATTTCTCATGGGAACGTTCCCACATTGTGGGAACGTTCCCATGAGAAGATATAAAAATCCCCCACAAATAGACGATTGAAAGTAAAGTAAAGTAGTTGTTTTCGTATCTTAACTGCTTGAAATACTGAGGGGGTATTCAATATTTCGATTTGTTCAAAACTTAGAATCCAAAACTGCAAAAACATGGCACGACACCAAGTAACCATCATAGATATCGCCAAAGAGCTTAATATTTCTAAATCCACGGTTTCGAGGGCATTGACGGGGCATCCGAGTATCAAACCTGAGACAAGGCAAAAGGTGATGGAATTAGCTGAAAAGTGGGATTATCAAAAAAATATGTTGGCTTATCAACTCATGGCAAGCCGCACCAACACTATTGGAATTATCGTCCCCGAAATCATTACCAGTTTTTTTCCAAAAGTCATCTTGGGTGCACAAGAGGCAGCACAAGAAGCCGGCTATAATGTCTTGATAAGCCAATCTAATGAGCAATATTTAACCGAAGTAGCGAATACAAAAGTCATGTTAACGAATCGAGTTGATGGGGTTTTGGTCTCAATTTCAAAAGAAACGCAAAATTTTGAGCATCTGGAAACCTTTCGCCGCAAAGGTATTCCGCTTGTTATGTTCAATCGGGTAAGTACTGAACTTAAAGTTCCGAAAGTAGTCGTTGATGACTATAAAGGTGCCTTTGAAATAATGGAACACTTAATATCGACTGGCAAAAAACGCATCGCTCACTTATCAGGTCCCTCCAAACTCTATAATATTCGCAAACGCAAAGAGGCATATTTAGATGCTTTAAAAAAATACAATATTCCCTTCGATCCCGAATTATTGATTGAATATGATTTGAATTTGGAGCGAGTTAAAATCTACGTCAAATATTTACTCGATCTTCCCAATCCTCCAGATGCTCTTTTTGCCGTCAATGACCCGACAGCTATCGAAGCCATTCAAGTCATAAAAGCCAGAGGCCTTTCTATGCCTGATGATATTGCTGTGGTAGGTTTTAGCAACGATAACGCTTCGCAATATATGGAGCCCGGGCTGACTACTATTATACAACCTACTCACGAAATGGGGAGAACAGCCGCCCAATTGCTTTTAAATATGATTGATAAAGACGTTTCTGAATGGAAAATGCTTTTTAAAGTCTTAAAACCCGAGTTGGTTATAAGAGGGTCAAGCCAAAAAATTTAGATTGATATATAATTCAGGATTTGAAAATGTTCCCTTATTACTATGGGAACGTTCCCGTAAAATGGGAACGTTCCCATTTTTATTTCAGTGAATACATAAAAATTCAACGCATCTGAAATAGTACATTTGTTTAATTCAAGCCTTGAAAATGAGTTGTTCGGTTTTAGATTAAAAATTTAGCGATACTACAATGATAAAAGCATAAATTTTATAAAATTATGGTAAAAGAACTTCAAACCAAGGATAGAACCTTCAAAAATATCCCAATTACGACTGATTTAGTGGTTGTAGGCGGTGGCTTATCGGGCGTATGCGGTGCAATTACGGCGGCACGTCAAGGCATCAAAGTCGTTTTGGTACAAGACCGTCCTGTCTTGGGCGGCAATGCGTCGAGTGAGGTGCGGTTGTGGGTTTTGGGCGCAACCTCTCACATGGGCAACAACAACCGTTGGGCAAGGGAAGGCGGCGTGATTGATGAATTATTGGTCGAAAATCTCTACCGCAATCCCGAAGGCAATCCGCTTATTTTTGACAGTATTATCTTAGAAAAGGTGGTTTCTGAACCAAATATCACGCTTTTGCTCAATACCGCCGTGTATGAAGTTCAGAAAAAAGATGACGAGACGATCGCCTCTGTTACGGCATTTTGTCCTCAAAATCAGACGACTTATACACTCACGTCGCCTTTATTCTGCGATGCTTCGGGTGATGGGGTAGTGGGCTTCCTGTCGGGTGCAGCCTTCCGAATGGGCGCAGAAAGTCAAGAGGAATTTGGTGAAAAATTCGCCCCCTCAGTAGAATACGGTGAATTGTTGGGACATTCGCTTTATTTTTATTCAAAAGACGTTGGGAAGCCTGTGCGTTATATTGCACCGATTTTTGCCCACGATGTCACCCAAAAAGTACCTAAATTCAAGTCTTTCAATGCCAAAGACTTCGGTTGCCGCTTGTGGTGGGTCGAGTACGGCGGACGTTTGGACACCGTGCTTGATACGGAAGAGATTAAGTGGGAATTGTGGAAAGTCATCTACGGTGTTTGGGATTATATTAAAAATTCGGGCAATTTCCCCGAAGCCGAAAACCTCACACTCGAGTGGGTCGGCACAATCCCTGGCAAGCGCGAAAGCCGTCGTTTTGAAGGCGATTACATGATGATTCAACAAGATATTGTTGAACAACGTCCGAAGGAAGACGCTGTGGCTTTTGGTGGTTGGTCCATTGATTTGCACCCTGCCGATGGCGTTTTTAGTGAAAAACCGGGCTGCAATCAATGGCACAGCAAGGGCATTTACGACATTCCTTACCGTAGTTTGTATTCTAAAAATATCAAAAATCTCTTTTTGGCGGGACGCGTTATCAGTGCCTCGCACGTGGCGTTTGGGTCAACAAGGGTTATGGCAACGACGGCACACATCGGTCAGGCAGTAGGCATGGCGGCGGTTTTAGCCACAAAACACAAGTTGAACCCGCGCGATATTTATACCGAAGGCTTCATCCCAATTTTGCAAAAAGAACTACTCAAAACCGGGCATCATTTGCCAAATATTAACTTAAAAGACGAAAAAGACTTAGTACAAACGGCAAAAATCACCGCTTCGAGTGCCTTGTCACTTGCTGAAATGCCCGAAGATGGCGGTTTGCACCCTCTCAGTATTTCGGTTGCTCAGATGATGCCCGTTAAAGCGGGACAGGTTTTAAACACCGTTATTCACGTCTACGGATTGGAAGAAACGACCTTGGATGTAGAGTTGCGGATAAGCCAAACGGAGAACAACCACACGCCCGAAGTTATTTTAGCAAAAAAGACAATTCCTATCGTAAAAGGGCGCAATTGCTTGCAAATCAGTTGGGAAAACGTGGAAATTGAGACCCCTCAGTATGCGTACCTTGTTTTGCAAAAGAATGAAAAAATACAAGTGCCGCGCTCTGAAAAACGCATTTCGGGCATTTTATCGGTTTTCAATACTGTTAATAAAGCCGTGTCAAATAATGGCAAACAAACGCCGCCCGAAGATATTGGCGTGGATACGTTTGAGTTTTGGACACCACAACGCCGTCCCCAAGGACACAATATTGCTATGAAATTTGACCCGCCGATTGAAGCGTTCGCCGTTGAGAATATCAGAAATGGCATCGGACGACCAACAAATCAACCGAACGCGTGGATTGCTGATTTTGAAGATGCAAAGCCACAATTGACACTTAATTGGGATGAAGAACAAAGCATTTCAAGCATTGTTTTGGGTTTTGATGTTGATTTTGACCATCCACTTGAAAGCGTTTTAATGACGCATCCTGAAACTGTTTCGCCTTTTTGCGTTAAAAATTACCGCATCTTTGATGATAAAAACAAATTAATTTTTGAGAAAAAAGACAACCATCATAACATTAATACAGTACAATTTGAACAACCAATTTTTACAAAATCGCTCACAATCGAAGTAGAACACCCCTCAGTAAATGCGCCTGCAAGCGTGTTTGAAATGCGGTGCTACGCTTAAAAGTTTTGAGTTTTGGGTTTTGAGTTTTGGGTTGCCCGAAACTCAAAACTCGAAACTCAAAACCCAAAACTCAACAACAGAATGGTACAATTAGACCTTATCGTCATGGCAGTTTTTGCTGCCCTCATTCTTGCTATCGGTATGGCATTTACGCGCATG
Source organism: Saprospiraceae bacterium (assembly GCA_031424515.1). GTDB lineage: Bacteria > Bacteroidota > Bacteroidia > Chitinophagales > Saprospiraceae > JAAFJT01. The sequence continues at coordinate 1,205 of JANPHO010000335.1, read as the reverse complement.
AGTAGCAAAAACTCCCAATCGTTTTTTGAAGCGGGCGGCGAAACGCCGTGGTGGATAAATGGTTTGTCGCTGTTTATCAGTTACTTTTCGGCGGGGACATTCGTCGTGTGGGGGTCAATTGCCTACAAAGCGGGTTTTGTGGCGAATGGTATTCAATTGACGATGGTTTTCGGTGGCTTAGTTGTCGCTTGGTTTATCGCCAAAAAATGGAAACAAACGGGTGCTTTGACCGCCGCCGAGTATATCGGCACGCGTTTTAACACTAATACGCAGCAGTTTTACACCTTTCTCATCATGTTGCATGGGTTGTTTACGACGGCTTCGGTGTTGTATCCCGTTGGGAAAATGGTGTCCGTGGCGACACCTTTATCGCTTGAAATGTGCATCATTATCATTGGCGGTATTATCGTTTTATACACTTCTGCAGGTGGTTTATGGGCGGTTTTGGTGACGGATGTGGTGCAATTTGTGATTTTGACGTGCGCCGTTTTAATCGTTATCCCGATGGCTTTTATAGAAGTGAGTGGAGTAAGTGGCTTTGTTCAAAACGTCCCCGCAGGCTTTTTTAATTTTACAAATGACGACTTTCCGATAGGCTTTTTGTTCGTTTTCATGCTGTACCAAACGGCATATATTGGCGGCAATTGGGCGTATGTGCAACGATATACAAGCGTTTCGACAGAAAAAAATGCTCAAAAGGTCGCGTATCTTTTTGCAGGATTGTACTTTATCAGTCCTTTTATTTGGATGTTGCCGCCTATGATTTACCGTGTCATCAACCCTAATTTGGTCGGTTTAGAACCCGAAGGTGCGTATATGATGTTGTGTCAAAAAGTATTGCCCGCAGGTCTCATCGGTTTGGTGTTGGCGGGTATGATTTCGGCAACGGCGAGTAAAGCGAATACGACGATTAATTTGGTCGCCACCGTTTTTGCCAATGATGTTTATAAAAAAGTGTTTCGTCCCAATGCGTCTGAAAAGACCTTGATTTTTGTGGCGCGGGTTTTTACCGTCCTTTTTGGGGCTTTGACGATTTGGATTGCGATACTTGTCCCAAAAGTAGGCGGTATTGTCGAGATGGTTTTGAGTACCGCGTCTATTGCGGGCGGTGCGTTGTTTGTACCGATTGTTTGGTCGCTTTATTCCAAACGTCCGACGGCTACAACGGTTGTCACCGCTTCATTGACGGGTTTGTTTATTAGCCT
>JANPHO010000334.1:0-11799 GCA_031424515.1 Saprospiraceae bacterium | reverse complement strand
GCCGCCAATGAAAAATAGAAATAAGCCGATGGGGTGGGGGATAACCAACCATTTTGAACAAATATATTGCCCCATAAAAGCCAAAAAGGATAGACTATCACGTTTGCAAAACCCAAAACAACGCCTTGGTAAAATGTGCTTTTGGTTGTCAAATGCCCCCCCTCAGTATGAGAGCCTTTTTTTAGATTTTGAATGGCTAAATATATCAAAACGGGAATTGAAAAAATTGAAAAAATATTGCTCAATTGTGGTATCGTTAGAAGCACATTCATGCCCAAAAGAGTCAAGCCAATTTGAGCGAATTCAATGACCGTTGCACCCAGACTGAATGCAATCGCTTGCTTTTGCCTATTGGCAAGGGACAATTGGAGTATCGTCAAGTTCAGCATTCCCAAAGGCAATGTGCCAATAAAGCTGCTTGTAAAACCCAACCACAGATGGTGCAATATTTCGTTGTAACTCATTGTTATTCAATATTTTAAAATTAAAATTAAGCCTCCCATTTTTGCAATGCCTCCATTTCTTTTTGGCTTTTTTCAAAATTTCGATAGTCTTTCAATTTCATATAAGGCACACCCGAACGGTGCAAAGCCGTTGAAATTTCATATATCTTTTTCCATAAGCGGAGATAAGCTGCCCATATTTCAAAAAATGGAATATTCGGGTCATAAATGTGCGCAGGGTCAGAGCCTACGCCATTGATTTCTAAAATTTTGATATTGCGACCTGCTTGAAGATCCGATACTGAGGGGGTCTTTAAATCCAATCGAAAAACGTAACAACCTGGTAAATCCGATTGAATTTTATCAAAAGCAGCAACCATTTCGGGTGTAATTAAATGATTGTAATTTAAAAATTTTGTGCCACGGCAGTGATTACCAATGGGTTCAACCAATACTTTTTCACCCGCTTGAGGGATATATTTTAATAATTCGGGCTTCTCTTTTTCCAATCTTTCCATCTGTAAAATGCCCCTTGAATCTTGCAGTAAAAGACATTTTACCGACATTTTACCATCGCCAACGACGGTTAAAAAAGCCTTACCTGCAACGGATTGGATGCCACTTTTACCCGTTTCAGGGTTTTTCCAATACAAAACCGCCGCTTCTACGGGATAAGTAATAAATTCTTCAATTAAAAAATCAGTGGGAAACCGCAGAATATGCTCATTGGCTTCTTCCAAAGAACTCACTTTTTCAACCATCAAACCCCTACAACCCACAACGGGCTTGAGCACGAGCGGAAATTGCATACCCGCTTTTTCAATGATGGATTGTATATCTTCTATCGTATCACTAAGCTGAATCAACGCATTTTTAGGGCGATACTGAGGGGGTATCCAACTGCTGATATCCGCCTTGTTTTCTCCAACCATACCTCCAGTAGGTATGGCAGGATTAGCAGCGGTGAAGAACATCGTCGAGCGTGCGCGGGCAGCCAGATAAGTGCCATAAAAAATTATCGGAACGGTATAGATCTTTGAATTCCAATACTCTTTATTTGTCAAACGGATGAACCATTTTTTGTGCGATAGTATTTTATAAATGCGCAAATTTAAACTTAAATTTGAGGCTGTTTTAGATAGCCATGAGCCGTTTTCCGTAGGAAAATTGGTACTTACTGATGATATGCTCTCCGAGTTCATAGTATTCAAAATCAATTATTTGTGACGAAAAAAGATAATTTAGCTGTGTTATCGAAACCGTTTCTGGACCTAAAGGGCGGTGCATTAAAATACCATTCTGAGGCTCTTCTGTATGAGGCGTTTGATGAAACTGTTGAAGGTTATCCGCATCTAAAAACCCTTTTTTATTTTTTAAAAAATCTGAAAACCAATCCTCTCTTGCACTCCTCACCTTTTGATTATAAAGCGTACAGCTTGACCAAATTTCAGATTTCATATTGTTGAGTTGTCGTGAATGGCGTTCATTGCCATCCCACCGAAGCTCCCAAAAGTGGTTGTTTTCACCTGAAATAATTGTAAAAGGCTCGATATTGGTGAAATTGTACCTATTCCAAAAATCCTCAATATCCAAATAGTCAAAACTGTCTAATAATACCAAACCTCTACTTTTGCGATAAGGCAATTGCCTTTTATGGATTTCAAAAGCACCATTCAGTAGGCAAGTAAAACGCCCATTATTCTTGTCAATGGCGAACCAAGTACCACCGTGCAAGGCATCTTTTGGGTAAAAAAGCCCCCGTTCCGCATCATTTACAATGTCAACAGTTGACCGATTAGGCATTTCATCACGACTGAAAGTCAAAATGAAACCGTCATTATCAGGTTTTGGATAAAAACTAAGTGTACACATTTTAAGGCTATTTTATGCTTGTTTTTGATAGCGTAGAGTTGATGGTGCAATACCAAATGTTTTTGGCAATTCGACATCAGGCATTAGGCTCAACACCCCTATTTTAATAAAAGCTGCATGGTGAATTGTGTGTTCGAGGTTGTAATGTAGCTCACGAGCAAGGTTGCTGCTGATGATATCAGCGTTGCCATGCTCACAATCGTTGGTTATACTGAGGGGGGCATCCAACTTTTTTTTATCCAAAGCATCCAGCTTTTTAATTAAAATATTGATAGTATTTTCAAAATATTCAAGGTTGGTTTGCAGCAAGAGGTCACGGTCACGCTTATCGTAGTTAACCACTAGCCCAATGTCGCTTTGAGTCAATAAACATTGATAAAACTCAACGATGTGTCGGGCGTGCATACCAATACTTGAGCCCGAAAATATCGCTAAAGGTTTGCTGAATTGCGCATCATCCATAACCGAGATTACACTGTTGAGCTCATTTAAAGTTGCTTTTATATTTGAAATTAGATTGTTCATTGTTCTTCGCAAGCGTAAAAATTGTGAAATAATAATAGAGGATTTAAAATAAAAGAGAATTTAAAACTCTGCAAAAACACCTACAGACATTGACGGTGCAGCCAATACATTTTGTCCTTTAAAAGCACCCGCAATACGAGCCGAGATGCCTATGGATTTTTTTGCATTGACGTAATATAGAAATTCGGGTCCCACACCCATATATTCAACATTGTTTGAAAATAAGCCCGTATTGGCTTCTAAAGCCGTACCGTTATTGAGGCTTTCAATGCCATTTATTTTTAAAATGGCTAAAAGGCGATCGTTAAAAAACTTGTAACCCACCTCAAAATCGTAACGGAATTCATCGGAAAATCCTTTTGTTCTGTTGTTAAAACCAACGGCAGCTTGGCTCCACCAACGTTTTCCACCGGTACCAGCTGCCAATTTAAGCATTTGATTGAACTCGCCGTCGCCCGTGAAAAGGGCATCTTTTTGCTTAGCATCACCCGTTGGAATACCCAATATCAGAGTTGCCGATACTGCCACTTTTTTTATAGGTAAAGCAAAGCGCAACCCCAAATCCATGTCGCCAAAGTTATTGTTGGTAATGCCCGGTTCGATGATATTGCCTGTCTGCTTTCCTTTGGTTTCATTAACAACATTGCGCACAAAAAAGGGTACATAAGCAACGGCTGTTATTTTATTCGTAATGCCATATTCACCGTAAAAACTCGTGGTGTAATTACCAAGTGTTCGGAAAGGAACAACATCGCCTTTCGTATCAAATACATCAGATGCTTTGATACTCGAAAAATCCAGCTTATAAAAGCCGTGACCTTTACTTTTTGTCCACGCTTGAGCGGTCAATACTGAGGGGGTCAGGCTGATTAAAAAAAAGAAGCAAATAATATATTGAATGTTGATTTTCATTTTAAAAAAGTTATCGTTGATTGATTTTCGTGAAAAATTATTTCAATTCGGCGGCACCGAATACAGGTCCTAAGACACAGTATAACACCACAAATTTGTAATCCGCCGGATTGACACCAGCCGGTACAGTCCAAGTCTCAGCACCCGAAAATTTTGTTAATTTATTAGGCGTAATTTGCGCACTCACTGTATTCACGGCATTGCTGCCAGGTGTGACTGTGTAGCGCCCGTCAGTGTGATTGGTCAATAAAAGATACACGCTGGGACCAGGGCTCGCTTTAAAATCAGCTTCCACCACAATCTGAGTAACACCTTTTACAGTTTGAAGACGCACATTTCCCTCCGTGCTGTAAGAACTACTGATTGTTTTGAATACGCCCCGTTTGATAAAAGTTGTATCATTGGAGTTGGTGTTAGAGCCGACATCACTTTGCTTATTGAGTACCAAAGAATCCGTAGCAACTCCATTTGTTACATAAATTGTTGTTCTACCTAAAGCAATTGCTTTGGCTTTACCCGTGGCATCCACCGAAATTTTAGAAGGGTCACTGCTGCGAAACACGATGTTTTTAGCCAACTCTTCAATACCATATTTATTGGTAAATTTTATTGAAAAAATCTGCTCCTTCCCGACCGTGAGGGAGTCAATTCGCGGGGAAAGCCTAACTCTTTCGCCAATGATGGGGTCATCAATCAAGTCTATTCCCACACAACTATTGAGTAAAAGAACCATGAAAAGAGTGAAGATCTGGAATAATTGTCGCATTGCTGAAAAATATTTAGTTCTAAAATTTGCTATTTATTTTACAAATATCCCATTCAAGTTTCACAGAATTATCACAGGCTGCAAGGTAATTAAAAGTCATTCAAGCTAAGTTGCCCAAATGCTGTCATTCATCAACTATTTGGGCAATCATCACCTTTGTTAATTTTTCAAAATAACCGTTTGTACTGAGGGGGGTGTTCCGAATTTAGAAAATTGTTAGAAATGGTAGAAACAAAAGCATTTCAACAAAAACAGTTCTATATCTTTGTTATGTCTATAGACCAACTTTAAAAATGATAACAGCTATAAAAACGAAAGAACGTTACAAGTATTTGCTCATACTATTACATTGTAGTTTGGTGGCATTGTCGCAGAATAGCAAACCAACAAGTTTCAAAGATTTCCCAATAGTTCAAAACTTAGATAGTTTTGAACAGGTTGTGCGTGCAACAAAAAACAACCCTGAGCAATATTTATATGGTTTAATTACGATTGAAAAAAATCGAGAAGACTATATCGGTTGGTTTGGTCAAGATTTGGATACCATCAAAATTTTGGCTGATAGCCTGAATTTGCCTTTAGGGGTCGCCAGTTATCATTATTTTTTAGGATTAAAATCAAGAATACAAAGTATCAATATTGCTTGTCGAAACCTCTTACAAGCTATAGAATATTTTCAGACAACAAAAGACACCTTAGGATTGGTAAAAAGCTATTATGGCATGCTCCTTATAGGCACTCTTCCAAAGATATATAAAATGGATAAGGTTCAAAACCGGAGTTTTTATTTTGATAAAATCATGGATTTGAGTCAAAGTACAAGTGATAGGCAAGTCAAATTTGTGAGAATATATGCCATTTCATTTTTTGAAAGATTGGCTAAGGGACAACAAAATTATAAGGCTCGAATTGGCGAAATAGAAGAAACATTGCATATTCTTGATAAAAATCCCAATATTCAACCTCCGTATGCTCAATTATACGCTGGTATTAGTAATTTTTACCACCTGAATAATTTTCCACAGCTGTCCTTCAATTATCAGTTGAAATCACATGAATTATTTCAAAAATTATCGTCAAAAATTTGCGTAAAAAGTTATTTGAATACAGCAACTGGATATTTTAATGACAGTTCCCATACTAAAGCTGAACCTTTTCTTTTAAAAGGAATCAGTACTATGGAGCAATTAAAAGAAGAGGAAAGAGATAATACCACTTTATTGAATCTGTACGTCATATTATCCGAAGTACAATTTTTTAAAAAAGATTATAAAGCTGCACACGCATCGTGGGAAAAAACCATAGCAGTACAGCACAAAAAAAATAGTGCAGTACAGATCAGTCTTTTTCAAGAGCTACAAACCCAATACGAAATAAACCAAAAAGAAATGGACAATACCCTGCTCATAAAGAAAAATGAGCTGTCCGAAATCAGGAATAAGCAATATATGACAGCACTTTATATTGCTTTTGCCTCATTAGGTATTTTCAGTGTTTTGGTTTATTTTCTATACAAATTAAATGCAAAACAGAAACAATTAATCCTTTTTCGAGATCAATTATTTGCCATTATAGCCCATGATATGCGAACACCACTCATTGCTTTTAAAGGTTTTTCAGAAGGGGTTGCATTTTTAATGAAAAAAGGGGAATATCAAAACATTCATATTTTAAGCCAATCAATAGACCAATTAATATTTAACACCAATTTATTATTTGATAATTTATTAAATTGGTATTCCCTCCAAAGTAATACCACAAAAACCAATAAAAACACTTTTAGGGTTTATGAACTGGCAAAAGAAAGCGCTGATTTATATGAATCCATCGCCAAAAACCGACAAATCAAAATTGAATTAGCTATCCCTGAAACTTTAACTATTTATGCGAATAAAAATGCTTTACTACTCATATTGCGCAATTTGATTGACAACGCCATAAAGCACGGGAAATCAAAAAAAATACAAATAAAAGCCAGCTTGGAAATCTTTAATATAGTCATAGAAGTCATTAATGCTGAAACGACGATTCCGAATAACAGATTAACAACCCTACAAGAACAAATGAAGCAAGGTTCAGTAGTTATTAAAGAGGGCCGTGGGTTGGGCTTATATTTGGTATCTTACTTTGTTGAGCAACACAAAGGCAGTGTTTCTATCGAAAGTTCAGAAGAACAGGGTACACGATTTAGAGTGGAAATCCCAGCTAATGGTTAGTCTCTTTTTTAAGCAAGTATTGGATAACTTGCTCTTTGTGTTTGCGACTGATTGGCAGTTCCTGTTTATTAATAAAAAGTTGATTGCGTGTTAATTCGACCTTTTGGATGTGGTTAACATTGACAAGATAGGTTCTATGCGTTTGAATAAATGAATTACTCAATGAATTCGCAAGATGCGTCAAAGTATCTTTTAGAGAATACTTTGCGTCTTCCGTGTGTATAAAACAGTAATTTCCGTTTGAATTAATCCACAAAATTTTTTCTTCTTCGACCCAAATTTTTATATTCTGTTTGCCTCTTACCCAAAGTCCTTTTTCAGATGCTGCTTGGGGTTCTGAATAATTTTCAAATAATAAATCAACTGCTGATTTTAAAGTTAAAAAATGGAAAGGCTTAATGATGAGTGTAGAATACTTTAACCTCCGAGCGCTCTCATAGTTACTATCAGAAGGGTAATTAGTCATGAAAACAACGGGTATTTTAAAATTAGGCTTTTTATTAAAAAAAGTAAATACGGATATATCATCCAGAGTAATATCAGAAATAATCAAATTGGGTTTAGTTTCGGTAATATCTTCATCTATTGTATCAATAGTAGATGTAATTTTGCATAATTCCCACCCTAACGTTTCTAAAATCATTCTAATATTAACTTGCCAAATCGGTTCATCTTCTATTAATAGTACTTTCATATTCTATTTTGTTTATCGCACAAAGGTAGATAGTTTTATCTTATTGGGCTTTTAGGTTTTTAATTTTAAACTCGTTATTTATCACCTATTTAGTCAATCATCACCTTTCTGAGTGCTCTGTATATAGAGCATCACTAAATCTTTGTTTAATTTGTGGTACTAAGAAGTTGTTGCCCATGTGAATAAAAATTACTTGTAAAATAGAGAAATGCTATTAAAAACAGGGTTTTTATGCCCTTTTCTAAGTATAATAGCTATGAATTCTTCAATAATTTGAGTCTTTATCTATATAATTAAAAGCAAAATACCGAGGAGTAATATTAGAGTATACCACTTTATTCGGCTCATAAATATTTTTTTACTGTGATATTTTCGTTATAACGTGTTTTCATATTTGCACCATAATTCATCATTAAATCATTTTTTAACAATTTAAAACAAAACAAAAAATGAACGAAAAATTAAATATCCAAATGGCGCAATCGCAAAATGTTATCAATTACAGCATGAATATGGAACAAACAAGAAGCAAGCCGCTTGTAGCATCGTATGTTAAAGTTTTATCTTTAATGGAACAGTTAAAAGATGTGCGAAAAGAATTGAAACAGATGGCTAAAGAGCGTGATGAATTGAAAAGAGAGGTAATGAATAATTTCAGAATTATATAACACACCATTAAAAACGCATTGAAATTTAATCAAATAAAAAAATGAAAAAAATCGTGTTTCTATCACTCTTCGTATGTCTTACAATAGGCGTCAGTTCTGCTCAATCTAATTGGAAAAAGCGCACAGCGACTTTCAATCTCTCAAGTAGTTTAGCCATTCAAGGTTACGACCCTGTTGCTTATTTCAAACAAGGTAAGGCTATAAAAGGTAAAAAAGAGTTTTCAGTCAATGCTGATGGCGTTATTTATTACTGTTCATCAGCTGAAAATAAAGATGCACTTGCTAAAAATCCCGCTGCTTATGAGCCACAATACGGCGGTTGGTGTGCCTACGCAATGGGTGCCAAAGGTGAAAAAGTAGAAATTGACCCTTCCACGTTTAAAATCATTGGCGGTAAGTTGTATTTGTTTTACAATGCTTATTTTAATAATACCCTTAAAACGTGGAACCAAGATGAATCTATTTTGAAAAACAAGGCAGATGCTAACTGGCAGAAGTTTTTTTAACAATATATTTTGAGAAAATAAAAGCGATAAACCAATGAAATACTGAGGGGTATTCAGCTCTCAATTAGTAAAAAATTTTAATTAAAAATCTATGATTATGAATCATTCAGAATACGACATTGTCATCATTGGCACTGGGTCGGGTGGGGGAACCATTGCCCAACAATTAGCTTCTTCGGGCAAAAAAATATTGATTATTGAGCGTGGCGGTTTTATTCCAAAAGAAAAAGAAAATTGGGATGAGGTCGAAGTCTTTGGCAAAGGCAGATATCGCACCAAAGAAGTTTGGTACGATAAAGATATGGAGCCTTTTCACCCTTTCACCCATTATGTAGTGGGCGGTAACAGCAAAATGTACGGCGCAGCCAGTTTCCGTTTGCGTGAAAAGGATTTTGAAGCATTTGATCATTATACAGGTACTTCGCCAGCATGGGCTTTGCCTTACGCTGCTTTTGAACCTTATTATACACAAGCTGAAAAACTATTTAGCGTGCATGGTATGCGAGGAAGCGACCCGACTGAACCACCTGCTTCGACCCCTTATCCATTCGGTAGCATACCTGTTGAGGATTTTACACAGGAGTTATTTGATAAGGTAAAAGCAACAGGTTTACAAGCCTATCCAATTCCGATGGCAGTGCGCTTGGCAGAAGATACGCCCGAAAAACCAGATGCACCGACTATTTTGGGTTGCTTTGATGGTTTCCCAGACCCTACTGAAGCCAAAGCTGATGCCCATGTTGTAGGTGTCAGAGCCGCTTTGAAATACCCCAATGTAACATTATTAACACAGGCATTGGTGTATAAATTAGACACCGATGAAACGGGTAAATCTATTCAAACAATACACGTAGAACGCAACGGCGTTCAAGAAACATACAAGGGCAAAATTGTGATTTTAGCGGCAGGAGCAGTTAACTCAGCGGCATTATTGTTGCGTTCTGCTAATGAAAAACACCCAAATGGCTTGTCAAATAGCAATGATTTGGTAGGGCGCAATTATATGACACATATTAATGGATGCTTGATTGCTTACACGCCCAACAAATTGAATACGTCATTTTTTCAAAAGTATTTCTGTATCGGTGATTATTATTTACCGAGTGAAAAGAATGAAAAACCCTTAGGTGAAATTCAGTTGATGGGTAAAAATGATGCAGATACAGTCGTCGGTTTGGGCGCACAATTCTTTCCAGACAAAGACGCCGCTTGGTTGTCATCGCACAGCATTGATTTTTGGTTGACGGCGGAAGATTTGCCACAACACGATAACCGTGTCACTCTAACACCTGAGGGTGATATCCAATTGATTTATCATCGTGAAAAAAATAATGTGGCAGCTTTTGAGGCATTAAAAGTGAAATTAAAAGAGCTTTTTGTGAAATTGGGTGAAATGGATGCTGATTTTAAAGAAGTCTATTGGGCGGGTTATGAATTGGGCGTGAGTGGCGTTTCGCACCAATGTGGCACATTGCGCTTTGGTAAAGACCCCGAAACATCGGTTTTGGATATTAACTGCAAGGCGCATGAAATGAGCAATTTGTACGTCGTGGATGCGAGTTTTTTCCCTTCATCGGGGGCTTACAATCCCTCTTTGACAACGGCTGCCAATGCTTTGAGGGTTGGCGAGCATTTGTTGAATAATGTTTTACCCAATATTTAATCCAATAAAATCATGTCAAATCAACAATTAGATATTTGGGTAAAAGCACCTTTGGATACAACTGCTATTTTCTTAGCGACTGATATGAATGATTGGCAACCTGATTTAACTGATTTTGCATTTCAATATGATAAAAAGGATGGGTATCACAAACTATCCATCAAAGGGGATTTTGATAATTTACATTTCAAATTAACAAAAGGCTCTTGGGAGACCGAAGAAGTGATGCGCAATGGGCAGTTAATGGATAACCGAATTTGGCAGAGACAACGCTCAAAAGATAAGCTTTTTATAGAAGTTGAAAATTGGAAAGACCGTATTCAACAAGTGGCTGAAGCCCTCAATCATGTGTCCGTAAGTGTTTGGCAAGAGGCAATGTATATGCCACAGCTCAATCGCCACCGCCGCATTTGGGTGTATTTGCCGCCTGATTATGGGCAAAGTGAGCGCAATTATCCAGTTTTGTACATGCACGATGCCCAAAATCTATTTGGTGAAGCCTCTCCGCCTTATCAAAAATGGGAAGTAGGGCGCACATTGAATCAGCTTTTTGAAGAAACAAATTGGGGTTGTATTGTAATAGGAATTGAACATGGTGAGGAAAACAGGTTGAATGAATATGCCCCTTTTAAAAATCCAAAACATGGTGGTGGCGAAGGCGCAGCTTATTTGGATTTTATAGTTGAAACCTTAAAACCGCAAGTGGATGCGCATTTCAGAACGCTGCCCGACGCCCCAAATACAGTGATGATTGGTAGTTCAATGGGTGGTTTGATTTCGATTTATGCGGCGTTGAAACATGGGGGAGTCTTTGGAAAAGTGGCTGCTTTTAGCCCTTCACTTTGGTGGAGTGATGATATATACGCTTTGGCGGCTTCAAGTTCTTACAATTTTGTGCATAAAATGGTCTTGTTAGGGGGTGAAAAAGAGAGTGATGAAATGCTGCCCGATTTATTTGCGCTATACAATACGCTGGCGGACAATGGTTATTACGAACATAAAATTCACCTCGACTTTTATCAAGATGGTACGCACACTGAAAGTTTTTGGGGACGTGAATTGGGAAAAGCCCTGCGTTGGTTGCAAAGTGAACAATTGTCTTTATTGGAAGATGAAAAAGCGATTGATTATAACCCTAAAAAGAAAATTTTACAGATTCAACTGCCTTTTATCAAAGCTGAGTTGCTGAATAATTACGGGAAAGTCATCGCTAAAATCAATAATTCTGATGGCAATACCTTAACGATTCAACCGCATTGGAAAGGTATGTATGCGGTAAAATGCTTTTTATATAATCAAAGGATTGAGGTAAAAAAGGTCATTTTTTGATTTCGGATTGAGGGTCTCGGATTTCGGTTGAACGCTGTCGAAATCCGAAATCTGAAATCCGATATTGAACACCCCTCAGTCATGCCTTTGGCTTGATGGAGCGATACGCACCATATTTTTTATAAAAAACGGTTAATCAATGTTTTAAACAATTAATTTTAATGAGAACTATACTCTTAATACTATTAAGTAGCTTGTCATTTTT
>JANPHO010000333.1:0-6635 GCA_031424515.1 Saprospiraceae bacterium | reverse complement strand
ATTCAAAAAAATCGTAAAAGATAAAATTATTACTTTAAAAAATGCACCCGCTCCTCAGTATTCGGGCGGTGCGGCGGATGCTTTGGTGGATGGTGAATTCGGCATTGAGCAATGGCAATTAGGTGGTTGGCAAGGCTTTGAGGGCGTGGATTTGGAAGCAGTGGTGGATTTGGGTAAGGAAAGGGATTTTAAAAAAATTATCCTCAATTGTGTGGAAGACCAAAACGCATGGATTTTTTCACCGTCCGAAATTCAGTTTTATACTTCCCAAGATGGTAAAATTTTTGAATTATTGAGCACTCAACAGCCCATTTTAAAGCCAAATACTGAGGGGGCGCACATTAGGCGTTTGGGTGTTGATAAAAAGGGAAAAGCCAGATATATCAAAGTGGTTGCAAAACCGCAGAATCCGATTCCCGCTTGGCACAAAGGCGCGGGTGGCAAAGGCTGGATATTTGCGGATGAGATTATTATTGATTGATAAGGTAGGGGTTTGAATTATATTTTATATTTGGGGTAAGTTTCTTGTTTAAAAATAAATGCTATGGAACAAAATAATAAAATCGTTCTTTTTGAAAGCAAGCAAATAAGACGTATTGAAATTGACGGTAAAACCTATTTTGCCGTTGTGGACGTTATAGAAATTTTGACGGACTCCGATAAGCCGCGCGATTATTGGTATCGCCTTAAAAAAAGAGAGCTTGATGGCGGTGGCACTGAACTGTCGACATTTTGTCGACACTTTAAAATTCCCGCTGCGGATGGTAAAATGCGGGAAACAGAATGTGCTGATACTGAGGGGTTGCTCCGCATCATTCAATCGGTTCCTTCGCCCAAAGCTGAACCTTTTAAAAGATGGTTGGCTCAAGTGGGCATGGAGCGTATTGAAGAAATTGAAAACCCAGAATTGGGTATTGAGCGCATCCGTGAAATTTACCTCGCTAAGGGTTATACAGAAGAATGGGTTAATTCTCGCCTTAAAACCATTGATATTCGCAAACAACTCACCGAAGAATGGCAACAACGGGGCGTAAAAGAAGGACAGGAATATGCCATTTTAACTTCTGAAATTGCCAAAGCGACATTTGGATTGACACCCAATGAACACGCCAAATACAAAGGTTTAGAAAAACAAAACCTCCGCGACCACATGACCAATTTGGAACTCATTTTCACGATGCTCGGCGAAGAAATGACCCGCAGCATTGCCATTGACGATGATGCCAAAGGTTTTAATGAAAATCATCAAGCAGCCATAAAAGGTGGGACAATTGCGGGAAATGCCCGTAAAAATGTAGAAAAAGAGAGAGGAAAGCCCGTGGTGTCACCCCAAAATTTTTTAGAATTAAAAGGGGATAAACCATTAGATGAATTGCCTGAGTGATAGGATTTATCTTAATATTGTCAACTTAGTGTTTTACAAGTCCAGAGGTCTTGCACATTTGTAGAACTATGTTATCAATTTTCTTCGAGTCCAGCGGACTCGCACATGATATTATGCGTTTTATGTTCGAGTCCGCTGGACTCGTTAAATATTCGACATATTTATCCTATAAACGTGCAAGTCCTCTGGACTTGCGAAGCCCTAAGTTGAAAACATTATATTTTCACCCCCTCAGTAAAAAAGCCTTTTCGATGCGTCGGAAGGGCTTTTTTACTGAGGGGTAATTTTTTTTAAAAAAAGTTGAAAAAAAAACTTGACTTTTTAAATAAAGTTACCCTACATTTGTAGTGTACTATTTAACTAATACACTATGGTGAAAATCAACAACCTGTCCTTTGGGTACAGTCGAAAAAAAGTCCTTTACGATAAGCTTAATTTGAGCCTTGAAACAGGTCGTATTTATGGGCTACTGGGTAAAAATGGCGCAGGTAAATCCACTCTTCTGCGCAATATGTGCGGACTTTTGTTTCCGAGTGCGGGAACGATTTCAGTCAATGGGTTTGAGCCTCAAAAGCGTCAACCCTCATTTTTACAAACGGTTTATTTGATTCCCGAGCAAATCTATGTGCCTCGGTTGAGTGTTAATCGGTATGTGGAATTATACGCTCCGTTTTATCCTAAATTTGATATAGGTCAATTTAGGGATTTTATGGACGTATTACAAATGGAAGGCAATCCGAAATTGACGGATTTATCTTTTGGGCAACAAAAGAAATTTGTCATCGCTTTCGGTTTGGCGTGTAATACGCAATTGCTCATTATGGATGAGCCGACCAATGGCTTGGATATTCCTTCCAAAAGCCAATTTCGTAAACTGCTGGCTTCGGCTATTACAGATGACAGGGTTTTTATTATTTCCACGCATCAAGTACGGGATTTGGATAATCTCATTGACCAAGTGGTGGTGGTGGATAATGGCGAGGTGCTGTTGAATGCTTCCATTGATGAGATTTCAGAAAAGCTCTGTTTTAAATTAGTACCCGAATTGCCCAATACGGAGCAGGTGCTATATTCCGAATCTTCGATGATGGGGCATGCCGTTGTGATGCCCAATACTGAGGGGGTAGATACTAAAGTACATTTGGAATATCTTTTCAATGCCATTACCGCCCAACCTGCCAAAACGAAAGCTATTTTTAACAACGTAAAACACCATTAAAATGAACGAAATACTGAATTTACGCCGCTTTGGGCTACTTTTTAAAAAACTGCTTTTTGAGCAACCGTTGCAAACTTTTGGTTTACTGGGCGTTGCACTCATCGGTACCCTCTTGATTTATCAACCATATAGCCTTCAAAATATTCGATATGGAGACGCGGAACAGGTTTTAAATTTTGTATTGTTCTTAGGAGGTGGCAGTTTGACTTTTTTTATGTTCAGCCACTTTTCAGACAATGCAAAGGGGTACAGTTATTTATTGTTGCCGTCCTCTTATTTTGAAAAATGGTTGTGTGGATTTATAGTGGTCTGCGTACTATTTTTAGGAATTTACTTGACGTTTTTCCGCATTGTGGATAGCACTTATGTCAATGCATTTCATAAAGAATTGGCAAACACAAAAGAATTATCGCCGCAAACTGTCCGTAATTTTTTAAAAACAGTTCAAATACTGCTCTTTGATTCTGAATATTTTAAACGCTCACTTGCGTTGTTTTTTATCCTAACAGGTGCAACCGCCGTTGGATGTTTATATTTTAATAAAAATGCATTTGTGAAGATATTTATTGGGATAATTGCTGTTGTATGGATTTACACTTTTATGAATAATGGAATCAATAATTATTTTTTCAAAGGCGTTCATATTGGTACAAGTTCTTTTGGTAGAGTGTACATGATGGAAGAGGGCACAGTAACACTTTCCAAAGCACAATGGGATATCGTTGATATCCTTTTTTACTACTGCTTACCCACTGCTTTGTGGCTGATTGCTTTAATCCGTCTTCGTGAAAAAGAAATATAATAAAAATGGAATTTAGAGAAAAACAGGCCATTTATCTCCAAATTGCTGAGTACGTGTGCGAGCAAATACTTTTGCAGAAATGGAAAATTGGCGATAAAATATTGAGTGTTAGGGATTTAGCGATTGCTTTGGAAGTAAATCCCAACACGGTCATGCGGACGTATGAGTTTTTACAACAGTTGGGCATCATTACCAATAAAAGGGGAATTGGATATTTTGTATCAGAAGATTCTGAGGTGAAAATATTGGCTTTTCGTCGGCAACAATTTATTGACAATGAATTGCCCGTTGTGTTCCGCAATATCTACTTATTAAACATTGATTTTGACTCTTTAAAAGGGCAATATGAACAGTTTATTCATGAAAATTTTAAAAATAACTAATATGAAACTAAAATTGAGTACCCAACTTTTAATAGGAGTAGCCCTATCAGCCGTTATTTCATCTTTCATTTCAGGCTCTATTCTGAGAAAACAGTACGATAAAATTGATAAAACCAATAAATACTGGTATTACCAAAAAATAGTTGACCAACCATTTAAACACATTAAAATACTTCAAAATGCTTTTAACAGAGACTCATCGAATACACTTCCAGCAATTTATGGTGTTATCAGATTTGAAAAAGGGAATAACCATACCGTTCTTTCAAATAGGACAAGTTACAGTTCAAGGTGGAGTAAAGAAGAAGGAGATACACTCAGCTGCAAAGTGATGAATGATACTTTGTTCGTTTATGCACCCTACTTCACCACTTATAGCCAAAATGGTAAGGATATTAATTATGATTTGGTGTTAACTGCCCCTCTTTTGGAGTCTATTACGTGCTTGAATGTCGGAGCAGAGATAACAGGCTTGAATCAAGATTCCATATATTTCGATTTATCAGGACGTTCTTATGTGGAATATCCAGATAACCCGACCATGAGTCTCGTAAAAGCCAATATTAAAGATAGAGCAGTGTTAGAGTTGCCGCCTTTATTAAAATTAAAGAAACTCGAAGTTGTTTTAAAAGATAGGTCTAAATTAAAAATGCCCATCGTTCCAGTTGAAATTTTTACGATTGATGCGGGTGATAGTTCGGCAATAGAGGGACCGAGCAAGTTTTTTAAAAAGGAAAATGACAAGTAGATACCCCTCAGTATTTTGCTCTGAAAATCAAATTCCTACAACAAAGCCACCTCAATTATTGAAGTGGCTTTGTTAGTTTTAATCTGAAATATATGCTTATTCCCATTTATTTCCGAATCAAACGCGCCAACTTTTTCCTTCCTAAAAACATCAAAAGCCCCATTGATGTCGCAAAAACGAAGACGGTGAAAAAGATTTGTGCCAATGGGAAAGATTCAAAAAGGCTGCCCACTTGTCCACCAATGAAGTTCCCAACGGATGCAGCTAAAAACCAAACGCCCATCATTTGACCGACTATGCGGGCGGGTGCCAAGCGGGTCATGGAACTTAATCCCACTGGACTGAGGCACAATTCACCCAGCGTTTGGAGTAAAAAGACCGTGAAAAGCCATTGTGGACCTACTTTTGAGCCTGCATTGGCACTTAAATACAAGGCAGCAGGGACGAGCAGTAAAAAACTCAATCCCGCAAACACCAGACCCATTGAAAATTTAATGGGAATCGAAGGTTCTTTATCTTTCTTCGCCATCGAAACCCACAGCCACGCAAATACCGGAGCTAAAATAATAATCAGCATCGCGTGAACGGATTGCCACCACGAGGAGGGAAATTCGTTTCCTAAAATACTGTTTTGAGTGAATCTATCCGCAAAAAGACTTAATGTGGAACCGACTTGCTCGTAACTCGCCCAAAATAAAGCTGCCGCGATAAAAAGGACGACAATGACTTTCAAACGCCCCTTTTCTTCTTCCGTAAATCCTTTTTGTAGAAATAGAGAACCAAAGTATCCTAAAACCAAAATAACGTAGAAAATACCCATAAAAACACTCAAACTCTTAGCATTTACGCTTAAAACGCCACTTGAAACTAAGCCCACCAATCCTAAAACGATGATAGCAAATATGCCTAAGCCTTTTATTAATTGACTTTTTGCAATACCTAAGGCAACTGAATCAAGGGCTTGTTTGGAGGGTAAACCAATGTCGCCTAAGTATTTTTCAGTCATTTTATATTGCACTAAGCCTAAAAACATACCCACAGCCGCCGCTCCAAAGCCGAAATGCCAATTCACTTTTTGTCCCAAATAACCACATATCAACGGAGCAATAAAAGCCCCAATATTGATGCCCATGTAGAAAATTGAAAACCCACCATCCCGCCGTTTGTCCTCAGCGGTGTACAGGCTACCGACCATTGTACTCACGTTGGGTTTCAATAATCCCGTGCCGATAATCACGCAAAGCAAGCCCATATAAAAAAATGCGATGCCTGTAAACATCAATAAAATATGCCCTAAAGTGATGATAACGCCACCCACAAACACCGCCTGCCGTGCGCCAATAAAACGGTCAGCAATCCAACCGCCAGGGAGATTGGTCATGTACACCAATGCCGTATAAATCCCATAAACCACGCCCGCCAAGCGCGTATCAAAGCCCAAACCACCGTTTTCGACGGTAGCAGTCATAAATAAAATGAGCAACGCGCGCATACCGTAAAAGGAGAAACGCTCCCACATTTCGGTAAAAAAAAGTGTGGCTAAACCGCGTGGATGCCCATAAAAAGAAGTATCGTTTTGTCCCATTATTTCTTGGTTTGAATATTTAAATATCTTTTTAATATTCCCAAAGATAGTAAAAGGGATTCAAAAAACACCCCCTCAGTATTTGCAAAGAATTTCATAGTTTTACAATGCATTATTGATATTTTAACGGATAGGGTTCAAACCATTCACGATTTACGTTTTAATGAAAATGAAAAACTTACTTGGGCTTTTAATATGCCTATTTTGTAGCTGTAAAACGCCTCGACAAGCCGTTGTAGCCAATGATTTGTCGACGCAATTTATTACTGTATTGGGCATTGCTCAAGATGCGGGCTATCCGCATCCGTTTTGTGGCAAGGCGTGTTGTGAGGCGGTGGCGCAGGGCAAAGAGCAGCGTAAAAACGTTACGTGCTTGGGTATCGTTGACCGTGAAACACAGGAGGTTTTTATGCTTGAAGCCACGCCCGATTTCACTCAACAGGAGCATATACTGAGGGGGTATTTAAAAGATAAAACGAAACCCATAAAAGGCATCTTTTTGACCCACGCGCAC
>JANPHO010000332.1:0-7624 GCA_031424515.1 Saprospiraceae bacterium | reverse complement strand
TAATTTTTTAAAAAATCAGTGTAAAATCAGTCGGTTTCAGTGTTATCAGTGGCTAAACGGAGCGTAGCGACTATCTAGCTAAGCAATTACGTTTTTTTAAAAATTTAGTCCCCCTACCCTTGAAGAGAGAGTACCACTCGAAAAATGCCAAAATTGTGCATTTTCGGGTATTTTTTAGGTTTACTGAGCGGAACTTCCCCTTTGGGAGTAGGGAGGTTAAGTTTTTACGTTTTTTTTACTCCCAATTCTGACGGGTTATTTTTTGTTATAAAATGAAATTCCTATTTAATTTGTCATCGGAAACTTTAATTTTAGGCATCGGTTTATAACACCTCGATTCCATCGCTAATCTAAAACTGAACTATGAGAGGACTCAACAAAGTATCACTAATCGGGAACTTGGGCAAAGACCCTGATGTACAAACTTTAGAAAAAAATATTAAAGTGGCTAAATTCTCATTGGCGACTACCGAAACCTTTAAAGATGAGAATGGTCAAATTCAATCTGTTACGGATTGGCACAATATCGTTTTGTGGCGTGGTTTGGCGGATTTGACCGAAAAGTATTGTCATAAAGGGAGTTTGGTGTATGTGGAAGGGAAACTCAAAACCCGCTCATACGATGATAAAGAAGGGCATAAACGGTATGTGGTAGAAGTAGTTGCGGAGCAAATTATTTTGTTGGATAAGAAAAATACTGAGGGGGGATAAACCAACCGAGACAGGATTTGAGAAATTTCCATGCAATAAATGATAAATATTTGGGCGAATGTACCGATATTGCAGAAGATAATTGATATATATTCAGAATATATTCAGACAAAAATTAAAGATATTTTAGACAATACATATGCCTATTACAAGGACATATGAAGGGCGAAGCCTTGAATAAAGTAAGATTGTGGACGAAATACTGAGGGGGTATGAATAATAATAACACCGTAAAATATGAACTTGCTCACCACAAAGGGAAAGAAGTCATTTTTATCCGCTTTGATTACGACGCGGCATTGATTGCGCGGGTCAAAAAATTGGTGGGTGTGCAATGGAGTCAATCACAAAAAGCATGGTACGTATTGGACTCGGCTCTCTATCGTGAAAAATTTGGTTTATCACCTAAAAATCCAATTGGGAAAGAGATTTTGTCGAATATTCATCCCGTCAATCAGCCTGCCATACAACGGTACATTGAGCTTTTACAATTAAAGGCGTATAGCCCCAATACAATTAATACGTATCGGAATGAATTTGCCCAATTACTATATATTTTAAAAAATACTAATGTTGATGATTTGGATGCCGAAAGACTGAGGGGGTATTTTTTGTATTGCATCAATACTTTGAAACTTTCTGAAAACACCCTGCATAGCCGTATCAATGCCATAAAATTTTATTTTGAGCACGTGTTGGGTCGAGAGAAATTCTTTTTTGATATTCCTCGCCCGAAGAAACCGTCTATTTTACCCAATGTATTAGCAATTAGTCAAGTAGAAAAACTGTTTTCAAACTTAGAGAATTTGAAATATAAAACAATGCTTTATTTGGCATATTCGGCGGGGCTGCGTGTGAGTGAGGTTGTCAACTTGAAAATAAAAGATATTCACTCGGAGCGCATGGTGATAAATATAAAAGGTGCAAAAGGGAAGAAAGACAGAACAGTCAGCTTGTCTGAGGGAATTTTAGAACTTTTAAGAAAATATTATTCTGCTTACAAGCCTAAAGAATGGCTTTTTGAAGGTCAGTACAAAGACAGCCCGTATAGCACCCGGAGTTTACAGCAGATATTTCATAGAGCAAAAGATGCTTCTAAAATAATACAACCCGTTACTTTTCACAGCTTGAGGCATAGTTATGCCACGCATTTGCACGAGGCAGGCACGGACATCAAACTTATCCAAGAGTTACTGGGGCATAATGATTTAAAAACAACGCTGCGATATACCCATGTGAGTAATCTAACACTTGAAAAAATCAAAAGCCCATTTGATAACTTGAACTTAAAAAAAAATGATTAATTTTGTCGTAGTTTTTGTATTGTTTTATCAAAAAATTAAAAACAATACAAAAACTACGACAAAACTTTCACATATTAACGCGTTACCTGCTATGCTAAAACAACAGACAACTCAATGAAGAAAATCAGCGACATAAATCAAGGCGACTTATTGGCATTTAAAGCGAATGACGGAAATTATAAAGTTCTGCTTTGCACAAGTACATATAAAGAGAAAAGTCCTCAGAATTTTACTTTTGCTGCTTTGACCTACAACGAAATAGAGAAACCAACTGTTGAAAAAATTCTGAACAATGAATTTTGGGGGATTGGAAATAGAAAGAATGACTATTTTAAATATTCTGACAGCGAATTAAATCAAATGTGGAATATACACCCTGAAACTAAACCATACTTCTTAGGTTCATATGGACTAATAATTTGGAGAAAAGATTTTATGAAATTCAGAGAAAATTTTGAAGTTATTGGTAATCTAAAAATAGTTGACAACCTTGACAAAAATGGTAATGGAGGAATGAATGCGAGTGATTGGAATTTCATTAAAGACTTTTTCAACAACAAAATAAATTCACTTTTTCTTGAAAGGGGACAGAAAATATTTAAAATTAAAGCAATAATTAAAGACTAAAATTTGGACAGAACAATAATAAGCACAGCTGGTAACAGCCGTTTTGCAAAAGCGGGGGTTTCGTGCTTCTATGAAAGTGAAGTGCTTAATTCAAGCTTAGTGCATCTAATGAATTTTAGTGCTGAAAATCCCCGCCTTCGCAAAGCGGCAAAACGTTAGCAGCTATTCTAAGAGACACCCTACCAACAATCAACAGTCAAACAATTTGAGAGTTTTAGTATCTGAATTGACAGAAAAAATGACTAAATTGCGGACTTAACTTTGATGACAAAAAAATGAAATTAAAAGAGCAAATTAGCATTGACGAATTTGATGGAAAACGCTTCCAAGTTCGACTTGTTGAGCCTTCTGAAGACAGTAAGGCGGTTTTGACTCATTACTTGCATAATATACATAACGGGGTTTCAAAACACTACAAAAAAGACGCTTTGAAGGCTTTGCAAGATTATGTAGAATATAAAATTGAAGATGCAAATATTTCAATGGTTGCAGAAGATGCTTTGCAACAGTTGCTATTTGAAGTTGAAAATGTTCCATTTCCTACACCTGACAATTATAAATTTAAATTTATAGACTTGTTTGCAGGAATTGGAGGTTTTAGAATTGCAATGCAAAACCTTGGTGGAAAATGCGTTTTCACAAGTGAATGGGACAAAGAAGCTCAGAAAACTTACAGGGCAAATTTCGGAGAAGTTCCATTTGGTGACATAACAAAACCACATATAAAAAACTATATACCAAAAGAATTTGACGTTTTATGTGCAGGTTTTCCTTGCCAAGCATTTTCCATTGCAGGAAAACGTGGTGGATTTGATGACACAAGAGGGACTTTGTTTTTTGACGTTGCAGAAATTATAAAAAAACACAAACCAAAGGCCATATTTCTTGAAAACGTAAAAGGCTTAAGAAGTCACGACAAAGGACAAACACTTGCAACAATATTAAACGTATTAAGAAACGATTTAGGATATTATGTGCCTGAACCACAAATAATTAATGCGAAAGAATTTGGAGTTCCTCAAAATAGAGAACGAATTTATATCGTTGGGTTTCGTAAAGATACAGGAATTACAGAATTTGAATATCCAAAATCAATAAATAAAAAAGTAAAATTTGCTGACATAAAAGAGAAAAAAGTAGTGCCGACTAAATACTATTTATCAACTCAATATGTTCAAACTTTAGTAAACCACAAAGCAAGACACGAAGGAAAAGGCAACGGTTTTGGCTATGAAATTATTGACGATAAAGGAATTGCAAATGCAATAGTTGTAGGAGGAATGGGTAGAGAAAGAAATTTAGTTTTAGACCATAGAATTACTGACTTTACACCAACAACACATATTAAAGGAACGGTAAATAGAGAAGGAATTCGTAAAATGACACCAAGAGAATGGGCAAGATTACAAGGATTTCCCGACAATTATATTATTCCAGTTGCTGATGCTTCAGCATATAAACAATTCGGCAACTCTGTTGCCGTACCAGCAATTCAAGCAACTGCAACAAAAATTTTAGAACTTATTTTAGACAAATGAATCAATTAAACAATTTAGGAATTACAGTTGGGAAAGATAATAAAGCAGAAATCGTTTTTGATTCTTTGTTTGACGATTTCCGAAAAGTAAAGTATAAAAATCCAACTGATTACATAGTTACTTATTGGACAGCCTTCAAAAACCATAAGGAAAGTAACAATAATTTAAACGGAAAAATATTTGAATATATATTGGCAACATTGTTTGTTCGTGAAGGACTTTTGCCTTTGTATTTGAGTGCAAAAGTTGCATTTGTTCCAAACGTAATATATGATTTAATGTTTTATACAGCGGAACGAGGACCAATTTGTATTTCTGCAAAGACAAGTTTAAGAGAACGATACAAACAAGCCGATTTAGAGGCAATTGCATTGAAATATGTTCATAGAAAAGCATTGAGTTTTTTGGCAACACTTGAAGAAAATGAAGCAAGGAGTGTAAAAGCCAAAATAAAGAGTGGCGATGTAATTGGACTTGACAACGTAGTTGTAGCAACAAGTCCAGAATTTAACGACCTAATAAATGAATTAAAAACTTACCAATTTTCAGAGCCACCAACAGTAAAAGTTATTGAAAGCAATCAAATAATTACAGCAGAAAAGGTAAATAATTTAAAGTAAAACAACCGGACAGATAAAGAACAGCCGCTAACAGGGGTTTGGCAAAATGGGGGCAGAAGTGCTAAATTGAGCATTTGTACTTCTATCAACATTAGTGCTAATTTGAACATTTGTGCTTCTAATCCCCACTTCGCCAAGCCCCAAAACGTTAGGCACAATTATAACAGACACCACAAAATATGAACATAGTTGACAAATTAGGGCAAATAATTAAAATTCAGGATGAACATTCTGACGAAAAAATTGGCGACTTTAACAGACCAGTCACTCAACAGACAATTTCTCAAATAGAAACATTAATTAAAGAACCATTACTCGACAATTGGAAAGAACTTTATCAATTTGCTAATGGTCAGACAGAAAACGGAAAAGGACTTCTGTTTGGACATCGTTTTATGAATTCAGATGAAATAATTAGACAATTGGAGTTCAGTTTAACGCTTGCTAAACCAGAAAATAAAATTATTGAGAAAATTGAGAAGTCAAATGAACTTTTAAATAAAATAGTAAACTTTTATGTTCAGAAAGCTCCTAAACATAAAATGTTTGGTTTAAAAAAATCTTGGTTTAAAATTGAGTTTAAATGCGGTATTGGCTCTTATGGCGGACCATATTTGTATCAAAGTGAAAATACTACATCAAAGGACAGAGAAGTTTTCAAAATTGACTTTGAAGATTACAAAAACTTAGCCGAAACTATAAAAGAACTTCACGAATTAGAAAAAGAAACATATAATTGGGACGAATTAGAATTTGTAGTTTTTGCAGATGGAAAATTTGACTGTGAAAGAACCTTTTATGATTTTGACAATCAAATAACATTCACTTCATCACCAGAAAACACAATTAAGAAAAAATATTTTCACTTTAAATGGATTCCAATTTTTTCAGATTTTGGAGGAAATTACATTGGAATTGACTTAGACCCTGACACAAAAGGAAAAAAGGGACAAGTAATAATCTTTGGACGGGACGAGGAAAATATGGTTGTACTTGCTGACAATTTAGAATTATTTTTTGACTTCCTATTGACAGAAATGGTAAACCCTGAAAATAAATTGTTGAATTCAGACAATCATTTACACGACATATTAAGAGAACTAAAAAAATAACTGTGCCTAACACAGTATTTGCTATATGGCTGGCTGATGTAAGTAATTGAGCTTTTGGAATTCAATTTAAAATCAGTTCGGGCTGAAAGTTTTTCAATTTAACATTAGTAATTTAACCTCAGCTTTTGTACATTTATTAAGCAATTGTTACGGGCTGAACGGTTTCAAAACCAGCCACATCGCAAATACTTGTACGTTGTGTGCAACCTTACATTATTCATCGTCCTAAAAAAAAACTCTAATTATATGAGACAACTAAAAATTACTGTCATACTTTTTTTACTTTGTTTTCAAAGTTTCGGACAAACCAAAAAGACCGATTACTCTGACATGCTTCGTCTTATTGACATCTGGTTAGATACACAAAGAGATTTTGATAAGTTACCCGGCATTTCAGTAGCTATCGTTCAAGACCAAGATATTATTTTTAAAAAAGGGTATGGATATGCAGACCTTGAGAAGAAAGTTCCAATGAAACCAGAGACGATTTTTTCTATATGCTCTATTTCAAAATTGTTTACATCTATTGCAGTTATGAAACTTTGGGAGCAAGGCTTACTAAGATTAGATGATTCCTTGCCTGCCTTATTGCCCGATTTTAAGGTTAAGCAACAATACACCGAAACTGTTCCAATAACGGTTCACTCAATGTTAACCCATTCATCAGGTCTTTATAGAGACGCTGATTCTAGCTGGAATGAACCAAACTTCTATTTTCAGACTACACCGGAATTAAAAAAGTCTATCGCCGAAAAACAAACTTTATATCCATCTTCTGTTTATTTTCAATATTCCAATTTAGCGATGAGCCTTCTTGGTGAAATTGTATCAAAAAAAACTGGGAAAAATTATAACGACTACGTAGAAGAGAGCATACTAAAACCATTGCAATTAAATAACACACATCCTTATTTACCCGAAAAACTTTGGAGAAGCGATATGGCTACAGGTTATAGTGCTTTGTATAGGGAAGGAAATAGAAAAATGCAACCATTTTTTAAAACAAATGCAATAACCCCAGCTGCAGGATACTCTTCAAATGTTATCGACTTGGCTAAGTTTGCTTCATGGCAATTTCGGTTATCATCAAGTGACAAATCAGAAGTATTAAAACCCTCAACTTTACGAGAAATGCAGCGAATACAATGGACAAGCCCTGATAAAAAATTAACTTGGGGACTGGGTTTCAGTATAGCTTACGATGCTAATGGAGTAACAACCGTTGGACATGACGGCTCATGCCCAGGCTATGTAAGTGTTGTCATGGCTGACCCCAAAAAGAAATTGGGCGTTACAGTAATGATTAATGCACAGGGAGTAGATGTTTATAAATACAGTAATCAGATATTTAATTTATTGAACAAAACAATTACAGAAGATACGACTACAAAAAAAATAGATTTTTCTGAGTACAAAGGAAAATTTGATAATTATGCATGGTCAGGCGAAATAGTTGTAATTCCTTTTAAAGGAAAATTAATTCTACTTGGTTTACCCACAAATACACCTTCTGAAAGTATAAGAGAATATCAATACATCAATAAAGATACTTTCAGGAGAATTAGACTAGATGATAAAACGTTAGCTGAAGAATTAAAATTTGAAAGAGACGAAAATGGAACCATCAAAAGTTTTATTTCGTTTAGTCGTCGGCTACAGAAAATTAATTAACTGGATATAAACAAAACCAAGTGAAAAGGCTGCACACAACA
>JANPHO010000331.1:0-3672 GCA_031424515.1 Saprospiraceae bacterium | reverse complement strand
CATAATTTCGGGGTCAGTGATGCGGGTATTGGTCATGTGCGTATGTACTGCATCCGCACCTTTGAAGTTTTTACCTGCTCCAGCACCGCCCGAAATGGTTTCATAATAGCCAAATGTACTATTACCAAATAAAACATTGTTCATTGTCCCTTGTCCGCAAGCGAGGATATTTAAAGCCTTTAAAAGCGTATCGGTCAATCGCTGACTGGTTTCAACGTTCCCTCCAACTACTGCTGGATTTTTAGGAGCATTTTTACTTAAATCAAAATCGGGATTTAAAATACAGTTTTTAGGTAAAATAATATGGACATCTTGCATAATGCCTTCATTCAACGGTATTTTTTCATTCAATAAAAGCCTTAAAATATATATCACAACTGAGTTCACGATAGCTGGTGTGGCATTCAGATTTCCTTTGTGTACGCCCGAAGTTCCCGTGAAATCAAACTCGACACCTGTTTTAGATATATTGATTTGAGCTTTTAAAACTGTTCCATCGTCCAACTTTTCAACAGCTTGATATACCCCCTCAGTATATTGAGTATTCAGAGACTGTTTTAGCTTTTCAGCTGTATAATCTTTCAACATTTTCATATAAAAATGAACAGTCTCTAATCCATTTTCATTCACCAAATCTTGAAGCGCTTGCACACCTTTTAAATTAGCCGCCAAAGCAGCATTCAAGTCAGCAATATTTTCTTCAATTGAGCGCGTTGGGTATGGATTTTCTGTTAAAATCGAGCGGATATTCTCCCAATTCACCACGTTATTTTTCATTAAATAAGTGGGTGAAATAATGACACCTTCTTCACTCAATTGTGTCGCGTTGGGTGGCATCGAAGCTGGGCGAATTCCGCCAATTTCAGAATGATGACATCTATTACAAACGTATCCAATCAAGCTACCCCCCTCAGTAAAAACGGGTGTAATCAAGGTTACATCGGGCAAATGCGAACCCCCAAACGCGGGGTGATTAGTCACGATAGTATCGCCATTTTTTAACGTAAAATGTTTTAAAACTTCCCTTACGCACACGCCCAAACTGCCCAAATGCACGGGTATATGCGGCGCGTTGGCGATGAGATACCCCTCAGTATCCAGCAGTGCACAACTGAAATCAAGGCGTTCTTTGACGTTTACGCTCATGGAAGTTCGTTGAAGCATGACGCCCATTTGCTCAGCAATATTCGTAAAACGATTTATAAAAAGCTCTAAATCAATGGATTGTGAATTTTCTTTTTTATTTATTTGACCGTTACCCGTGCCATCCCGAGTAATCGGGACGGTACGTGTCAAAATAGCCGTTTCATTTTCATCAATAAAAAGTGTGAAATCAGATTCAATAACGGTAGTACTGAAATTATCCAACAGCAAAGCGAAGCCGTCGATGACCGCCCCTTTTTTAATATCATTTCTATAAAATACAGGTACTTTTTGCCATTCATTTTTCACATAACTTTGAATAAAATGGTGGGGGAGTGGCGTGTATTTTTTAATGTTTTGAACGGTATTTTCAGAGATGTTTTCCGCTTTTATTTCAGTAGCTATGACCCTAATACTTTCAATTTCGATTTCTCTCCCCTCTATCCAATGCCCATAGATACCCTTATATTTTTCTTTAAATAGGTCAATGAAATCATCGCAATATTGTACGTCTAAAGCAGCATCTTGTCCTTTTAAACGGCAATAAACCAACTGTTTTTTAAGGGCAATTTGCTCTTTTAAAATACTTTCAGCTTCCACTTTTCCAATGGCTTCTTGAGCTAAATTTTTAAAAGCCGTTTTAAGATAGTCCAAGGTTTCATCAGAAACAATTTTAAGGATTTGCTTTTCAGTAAAACGCTCAATTTGGGCGTTCATAATTCCGTAAGCGGACAATAAACCCGCGTATTGAGGCAATAAAATGGTAGGGATATTCAGCAACCGAGCCATGCTGCAAGCGTGCAAACCACCCGCACCACCAAATGCTACGAGCGCATACTGAGGAGGGGCATACCCTTTGGCGACGGAGATTTTTTTAATTGCATCTGCCATCCGCTCATTGGCGATGGTGATAAAACCGTTTAAAACATCCTCTTTTGAAAGCCTTTGACGAGCATTTTCATTGATTTTACTTTGAACTTCACGTAGGCGAAGTTCAGCATCGTCTGGAAAAACAGGAATTCCAAACTGAGAAGAATCCAAACGGCCAAGTAGGAGATGTACGTCCGTTATCGTCAAAGGTCCGCCTGCACCATAGCACGCAGGACCCGGCGATGCACCCGCACTTTGAGGACCCACGCACAACTTAAAGCCATCAAAATAACAGATAGAACCACCTCCTGCTGCCACGGTTTCGATATTTAAAGCGGGCGAAAAAACGGTAGCCGAACCAATAGTTATCTCAAATTTATAATCATAATCTTCATCAAAACGGGCAACATCGGTGCTTGTTCCCCCCATATCGAAGGTGATAAGTCGCTTAAAATGGCTTTTTTTACCAATCGTCGCCGCACCCACAATTCCGCCTGCGGGACCACTCAAAAGGCTGTCTTTGGGTTGAAAAAGGGATGAATGTATCAAACTCCCCGCACTTGTCATCACTTGAAGGCTATTATCAGGCAGTTTTTTTACAATATTGCTGATATAATTATCAATTATCGGCGCCAAATAGGCATTTACCACAGTAGTTTCAGCCCGAGGAACGAATTTAATTTGCTTCGATAATTCAGCTGAGGTAGAAATATATTTAAAATGCGGCTTTAATGCTTTTTTTAATTTTAATTCATGTTCATCATTTCGATATGCGTGCATAAAGGCGATGGCAATGGATTCGACTTTTTTAGATTTCAGTTTTTTAATCACTTTTTCTAAATTATCTAATTCCAAAATCTGAAAAATACTTCCATCGTTATTGAGCCTTTCATTGATTTCTACCCCCTCAGTATAAAGCTGTTTTGGTTTGATAATATTGAGTGCAAAAAGGTCAGGACGCTGTTGATTGCCAATTTTTAAAAGGTCTTTGAAGCCTTTGGTGACTAAAAAGGCTGTTTTTGCACCTTTATGTTCTAAAAGTGCATTAGTACCTTTGGTAGAACCTAAGCGCATAATGAGCGGCGGAAATGCTTCATTTAAAGCCGTTTGAGTAATCAATCGAGCGGCTAAAATGGGGGCTTCTTCGTGGGCTGTAATTTCAAAAGAGAGGTTTTGCTTGAAATAAATATCGGAAAAATTTTCACTGAGTGTAACAATCCTGTTGAATACATCGTATTTTTTGATGAAAATGGGCTTCAATGGTTTGTTTTGAGCACTTAAGAAATCACCCGATAAATTAAGAAAACGAAATTCGTAGTTTGAGAAAATATCTTTTTCAACTTGCCAATTATTTTTAATTTTGACCGTATTGCTATCAATCCAATATTCTATGGTGCCACGTAAAGAACTGTTAATCAATACTTTACAAGTTATAGTTTTGCCATCGGGATTCAGTGCGATACAATCTGTGAAAGTGCCTCCAGTATCAATTGCTATCAAATACGCCATATTCAGTAATTAAAATTTGTTTAAAAATAATCTAAATTACTCTGCAAAATAGAAGAGTTTGAGATTAAGTTTTTACATTTGCAACAGAAAATAAAAAATAAAAATATAGATTATGAAAAAATTAGAATCTGTAACGCGTTTCGATAAAAA
>JANPHO010000330.1:0-8069 GCA_031424515.1 Saprospiraceae bacterium | reverse complement strand
TAAAGCGCAAAATCCGCTTTTAAAAGATTTTAAAACACCACCCAACGCTGCAAAACCCCGCGTGTGGTGGCATTGGATGAATGGAAATATCACCAAAGAAGGCATCCAAAAAGACCTCGACTGGATGAAACGCACAGGCATTGGCGGTTTTCAAAACTTCGATGCCAATCTTTTTACGCCCGTTGTTGTGCCTAAAAAATTGGTTTTCATGGCTCCCGAATGGAAAGATGCTTTCCGTTTTACAACCGAATTGGCGAATAAAAATGGGCTTGAAATGGCAATCGCAGGTTCGCCAGGTTGGAGTGTAACGGGCGGTCCTTGGGTAGAACCCAAAGACGGTATGAAAAAATACGTTTGGACGGAAACGCGGGTAAAAGGTGGTCAAATTTTTAATGGCAAGTTGCCACAACCGGCTGATATTATTGGTAAGTTTCAAAATGCGGCTCTCAAAACGGAGTCTTTTTTAGGCGGTTTTATCGGTAAACAGCCAATTTTCTATCAAGATGCGCTTGTCATTGCCTATCGTTTGCCTAAAAATGATCTTGTTTTTACGGATTTAAAACCGAAAATTAGTTCAAGCGGAGGCAGTTTTAATGTGCAAGACTTGACGGATGGCAGCTTAGCAAGCCCTGTATTTTTACCCCCAACGAAAGTGGGTGAAGATATGTGGCTGCAGTACGAATTTGAAACGCCTCAAACATTCAAAGCCTTCTCAATAGCGGGTGCTGTTCAGACGGCTATGCAGGATTTTGACGGCGTTCCCCTCAATCGCTTCTTAAAAGTGAGTGATGATGGCGTGAATTTTAGAGAAATTGCCCAATTATCGAGCAGTATTGTGCCTTTAAACACGGTCAGTTTCGCACCAACAACGGCTAAATATTGGCGCATGGCTTATAAAACTTTGCCACCACCCATCGATATTTTTGCCGCTATGGCGGGTGGCAACCCAATGGGGGAAAAATCTGATGGTGTGAATATCGCTGAGTTTGTTTTGTACAATACAGACCGCATTGACCAATTTGAAGACAAGGCAGGTTTTACCCCGTGGAAGGAAAATTACAAGGATTTCGGATTTCGGGTTTCAGAGGTCGGAAGCACAACTCAGTCCGAAATCAAAAATCTGAAATCCGACATCATAGATACTGAGGGGATTGTTGATTTGACTTCTTTTATGCACTCAGATGGTAGTATTAATATCAAAGCGAGTGCTTCCGACATCCGAAACCCGAAATCCGAAATCACTTTACCCGAGGGCAATTGGGTTGTTTTACGCTTCGGTTATTCACTAACAGGTCGTCAAAATCATCCTGCTTCGCCCGAAGCGACGGGTTTGGAGGTGGATAAATTAGACAAAGAAGCCGTGAGAAAATACATCAATACTTACCTCGATATGTACAAAGATGCCACAGGTGGCACGATGGGCGCAAAGGGCTTGGGGTATATGATTTTGGACAGTTACGAGGCGGGTCACATGAACTGGACCAAAAACTTCCCCCAAGAATTTCAGAAAAGGCGGGGCTATGATATAAAAATGTGGATGCCTGTTTTAACGGGTCGTATCGTTAAAAACACCGAAGCAAGTGAAAAATTCCTTTGGGATTTCAGAAAAACCATTGGTGAAATGATTGCTGAAAACCATTATGATGTGATTGGCGAAGAACTTCACAAACGCGGCATGAAACGCTATACCGAAAGCCACGAAGATAGGCGTATTTATTTAGCCGACGGTATGGACGTGAAGCGCAATGCCGATATTCCTATGTCGGCGATGTGGACACCAGGTAGCTTGGGCGGAAGTACTACTGACGAGGAAATTCGCAGCGAAGCCGACATCAGAGAGTCGGCATCTGTGGCACATATTTACGGCAAACCGATTGTGGCTGCCGAGTCCATGACTTCCATACAAAATGCGTATTCGTGGCATCCCGAAAAGTTGAAACGCACAGCTGATTTAGAAATGGCTTCGGGTTTGAATCGCTTTGTGATTCACACATCGGTGCATCAGCCTTTGGACGATAAAATGCCTGGTTTTTCTCTCGGTCCGTTTGGTCAGTATTTTACGCGCCAAGAAACATGGTCGGGTGCAGGGGCAAAGGCTTGGATGGATTATTTGGGTAGAAGTTGCCAGCTTTTGCAACAGGGTAAAAATGTAGCCGATGTCTTGTATTTTTACGGTGAAAACACCAATTTAACGTGGCAATTCAAGGAAAAACTGCCCGATATAGCGGGTTATGAATACGATTTTTGCAATGCTACCGCTTTGAAATTAATGCAAGTTAAAAATGGTAAAATCGTTGCGCCAAGTGGTGCAGCATACAGCCTTTTAGTGCTTGGTGAAAGTGCAAAATACATGACTTTACCTGTTTTAAAAAAGATAAAAGAATTGGTAAAATCGGGTGCAAAAGTGGCAGGTATTAGACCCCAAAAATCACCAAGTTTGGGCGATAATGATGCTGAATTTCAAGCAATTCTGAATGAAATTTGGGGTCAAAATCCACAACTTGAAACGCAAAATTTCACTGAGATACTGAGGGGGTCGAAAGTTCAAGAAGATGTGATTATTAAAAGTACGAAAGCCAAAATTCTTTATGTGCATCGTAAAACGGCTGTTGAACACATTTATTGGTTAAATAATCGCAGCGTAGAAACCAATGATGCTGAAATCAGTTTCAGAGTATCGGGTGCTGAGCCCGAATTGTGGAATCCTCAAACGGGTAAAACCGAGAAAGTATCGTATAAAATCGAAAATGGTCGAACGATAATTCCTTTGCATTTTGAATCATGGGATGCCTATTTTATCATTTTTAAAAATAAAGCCACCGTTTTAAACTATAAAAAACCTATTTCAACGGAAATACAAGTTGTGAGTATTGCGAGTCCTTGGAAAGTGAATTTTCAAGAGGGTAGAGGTGCGCCACAAGGTGCGACATTTGATAAGTTAGCTTCGTGGTCTGAAAATGCGGATAATGGCATCAAATATTTCTCAGGCACAGCCACGTACCAAAATACCTTTAAAATGCCTGTTTTATCAAAAGATGCGAGCTATGAGATTGATTTGGGCGACGTGAAAAATATTGCGGAAGTCATTTTGAATGGTAAAAATGCAGGAACGGTTTGGAAAAAACCATTTAAACTCGATATTACTGAGGGGGTCAAAGCAGGTGACAATACACTTGAAATTAAAGTAACAAATACTTGGGTGAATCGTTTAATTGGCGATGCACGACTCGATGTGAAGCAAAAAATCACGTTCACGACGATGCCTTTTTATCAAGGCAAAGAGCCGTTATCGCCTTCGGGTTTGATGGGAGAAGTGAGAATTTTATCGAAAAAATAATATTAAAATGTAAGGTATCCCCCTCAGTATTTAAGACCCAAATATCCCTTAGAAGCGATATTTGGGTTTTAAATTTTAAACTTATATAAATACGGCGCTTTGTGCGCTCCGCCCGTAAATTGCTTTTCAAGGCGTTCTAAGATATTCATATTCAATATTTTTTCTTGAAAATTATTGCGGCGTAAGGGCTCACCGAGTATCGTTTCATATAAAGATTGTAATGCTTTCATCGTAAACGTTTCGGGCATCAAGTTAAAACCGATGAGATGATAATCGAGTGAATGGCGCATCGTTTCCAATGCTTTTTCTATCATTTCGGCATGGTCGAATATCAAATCCGGCAATTTATGGATATCGTGCCATGCACTCTGCTCAAAATACAAATTTACTGAGGGGGACACTTTTTCAAAATCTACTAACGAATAATAGCCGATAGAAACGAACCGTTGATTCAAAAAAGGGATAGTATCGATATCAATTTCTTGTTCTTGAAGTGCTTTCTTGAGCGAATTATGATAAGTTGAGCGGTTAGCTTTACCAAAAGTTTGGAATTGTTTTAAAAAAATATTGCTCAAACCCGTCAACTCTTTTAAAATACGAACTGATGCTGCGTCAATATCTTCATTTTGTAGTACGAATCCGCCTTGTAATGCCCATAAATCCAGCCCGGGGAATTTCGACAGCAATACTTTCAATTCATTACTGTGAAAACCGAATATAACACAGTCAATGGATATTTGGGGAATATACTGTTCAAATTGGAGCTTAGCTACTTCCGAGAAATTATTTTTTATATCAACTACCATAAAATATACTATTTTTTAGCAAATTTAACCTAATGTTTGGCGATTCCAAAACTTTACTTTATTATTGTCTTGTTTTAGGACAATAAATATTTTCCTATTTCGTCAGGAGAATAAACTAAACAACACAATGAAGAAATTTTTTAAAATCGTGCTTTGGACTCTTCTTTCGCTTGTCCTACTTGCATGCGGTGCAATGAGTCTTTTTATTTACAAAGTGAAAAACGGTTTTCCTGTTTCTTATGAAACAGAATCTCCAAATATTAATTCCCCAAACAATCAACCCGCCATTTTAGTGTTTTCTAAAACGACAGGATTCCGACACAGTGAATCTATCGAGGCTTCAAAATCTATTTTTGCAGATTTAGCTAAAAAGAACAATTGGTTTTTATACGAAACGGAATCGGGTGGGGTATTTAATGCCGCTCAATTGGCAAAATTTAGGGCGGTTGTTTTTAATAATTCTACGGGCGAAGTCATCAATGCCGAGCAAAAACTTGTCTTAGAAAATTATATTAAAAACGGCGGTACTTTAATCGGTATCCACGGTGCAGGCGATGACTCGCACCATTGGGATTGGTATGAGCACAATCTTTTGGGTGCAAAATTCTCACATCATCCTTTGAATCCTCAATTTCAAGAAACAACTGTAACGCTTGAAACGGTGGCAGATTCCATACTGGGCAATCAGCTACCCCTTCAGTACAAGCATACCGATGAGTGGTATATTTTCTTTGAAAATCCTAAAAGCAAGGGTTTTAAAATCATTTATAATATCAATGGTGAAACCATTATTCCTAATGGCAATATGCTTTGGATAAAAGACAAAACCTTCGGCATGGGCAAAGAACATCCTGTGGCTTGGTATAATAATATCGAAAAAGGTAAGACATTTTATACGTCAATGGGTCATGCAGGAAGTATTTGGAAAGAAGAAAACTTCTTGAAATTGATTGAAAATGCGCTCAAATGGGGTGTTTCTAAATAAAATCAAAAATTTCTATTGTATAACAAAAAAGGTAAAAATATCTATTATGAAAAAAAATTCAATTTTCCTGCTATTCATTGGCGCACTCCTTTTCCTCTCTGCTTGCAGCAGCAAATTAAGCAGCGGCATGACGCTTTATACTGTCCGCGATGACATGAAAAAAGACCCAAAAGGGGTACTCAAAACAGTGGCAGAGATTGGCTACAAAAACATTGAAGCAACGGATTATGCCAACAGGAAATTCTACGGCATGACTCCCGTGGAGTTCAAAGACTATTTGCAATCGTTGGGGCTTAACCCCCTCAGTACACATCAAGGCGGTGCGAATTATGACAATCTTGATAACACGATTGCCGATGTTAAAGCAGCAGGTTTTAAATACTTTGTTATCCCTGTACCACCAATGGGACATTTTAAATATGATGCAGCAACAAAAACATTGGGTATGGATCCCGATTTGGATTTTGTGGTTAAATTTTTAAATACTGCGGGCAAAAAATGCCAAGATGCAGGTTTGCAACTCCTTTACCACAACCATGATTTTGAATTTAAAAAAGATGCCAATGGTGTTGTGCCAATTGAATATTTTATGGCGAAATGCGACCCTAAATTAGTCAATTTCCAAATGGATTTGTACTGGGTAACAAAAGCAGGAGCTGACCCAATCGCGTATTTTGAAAAATATCCGGGTCGCTTTAAAATATGGCATGTCAAGGATATGGACACACAAGGTCGGTTCGCGCCTGTTGGAACGGGTACAATAGATTTTGCAAAGATTCTTGCGAAAAAGAAGACATCGGGTATGAAATACTACATCGTTGAGCAAGATGCTACTTTTGATAATTTAAAACCACTTGAAGCTATAAAAATCAGTTACGAAGGTTTGAAGAAATTTGGATTTCAATAGAGATTGCTAAAGAAAACAATAGACTTGTTCACAAATAAAAATTCAATTTCTAATAATAATTTTAATGAAAAGTAAAAATCATTCCTTTATTTCGCAAGTTACACCCCCCTTGATGCCTATGGCTTCATCACGATTCAGCGTGACAGTATGGAAGGGCATTTTCTTGTTCTTTATGGCTTTTAGCCAAATCACGTTTGCTCAATCGGGTAAAATGAACATTCTTGTTTTTAGTAAAACGACTGCTTTCCGCCACGAGTCTATTGGTGCGGGTAAAGATGCTTTGACTAAAATGGCAAAAGACAAAGGCTTTACTGCCAATTTTACAGAAGATGCTTCTCTTTTTAATGAAAAAGAATTAGCTAAATACAATGCTGTGGTATTCTTGAGTACAACTGGCGATGTCTTGAACGATGTACAACAAATGTCTTTTGAGCGCTATATCCAAGCTGGTGGGGGTTATGTGGGCATCCACGCGGCTACGGATACGGAATATGATTGGCCTTGGTATGGTCAGTTGGCGGGTGCATATTTTTTAGATCACCCAATGCCTAATAATGTGCAAAAAGGCAAATTTTATGTAACGGCTAAAAACACTTGGGCGACACAGGGAATGCCTGACGAATTTGAGCGGGCAGATGAATTTTATAGTTTTAAAAATATCTCTAAAAACATCAATGTCGTTGTAAAAATTGATGAAAAGAGCTATCAAGGCGGTAAAAATGGCGATAACCATCCCATAAGTTGGTATCAAGAGTTTGATGGTGGTCGCTCATTTTATACGGCTATGGGTCATACCAATGAGTCATTTTCAGAGCCTTTGTTTTTGAATCATTTGTATGCAGGTATCAAATATGCTGCTGGAGGTGATGCACCAAAGCCTTTGGATTTTTCAAAATCACGCCCCGAAGAGAATCGTTTTTCAAAAGTCGTTTTAGCTGAAAAATTAGATGAACCCGTTGAAATCAGCGTGTTGAACGATGGTCGTATTCTTTTTATTCAAAGACACGGTGCTGTGCGCCTTTATAATACTAAAACAAAAGAGTTAAAAACTATCGCAAATATCCCAGTCAGCCATAAGTACGTCAGCAAAGAAGGCAAAGAATCAGAGGCAGAAGACGGACTTATGGGCTTGAATAAAGACCCTAATTTTGCTCAAAATCAATGGATTTATTTGTACTATTCTTCCACAAAAGGTTCGTACAATCAGCTTTCAAGATTCACGATGAAAGGTGATGAATTAGATTTGAATTCTGAAAAAGAACTATTGAAAGTTGAAACACAGCGTGAAGAATGTTGTCATACAGGTGGGTCTATCGCTTGGGATAAAAGCGGCAATTTATATCTTTCAACGGGTGACAATACCAATCCTCACGGTTCAAATGGTTACAGCCCAAGTGATGAAAGAGACGGCAGAAGTGCTTGGGATGCTCAAAAATCATCGGCTAATACAAACGATTTAAGGGGTAAAATCATTAGAATTAAGCCTAATACTGAGGGGGGATACTCAATCCCAGAAGGCAATCTTTTCCCAAAAGGTACAGCTAAAACCCGTCCTGAAATTTATACAATGGGACATCGCAACCCTTATCGTATTTCAATTGACCAAAAAACGGGCTTTTTGTATTGGGGTGAAGTGGGCCCCGATGCGAGCAAACCCGATACAGCGAGAGGTCCGGCGGGACATGATGAAGTGGGTCAAGCCCGCAAAGCAGGTAATTTTGGTTGGCCGCATTTTGTAGGCGATAATAAAGCCTATTTTAAATATGATTTTCAAAATAAAAAATCATTAGAAAAATGGAATGCTGAAAAACCAATCAATACTTCACCTAATAATACAGGTTTAATTGAGTTGCCTCCTGCTAAAGATGCCTTTGTTTGGTATCCTTATGGCGAGTCACCAGAGTTCCCGTTGGTGGGTAGCGGTGGTCGCAATGCGATGGCGGGGCCTGTTTATTACACCGAAGATTTTAAAAAAGCAGAGCGAGCTTTTCCAAAATATTACGATGGTAAATTCTTGGAATATGAATGGATGCG
>JANPHO010000329.1:0-1718 GCA_031424515.1 Saprospiraceae bacterium | reverse complement strand
CCCATGAAAGCCAAATCGGTTTTATTGCGCGGAGCAAAATACATGTGTGCGCAAGGCGTTCCTTTAATATCGGAAGTATCTTGAATGTAAAAACGGTAAATTGTCGGTGCAATCGGGTTGAGTGGACTCACAAACTGCACGGTTAATAGGTCAATGGCATTATTATAAAAATTAATATCTTGATACATATTGGTGATATAGTTACCAATACCCACATTATCCAATATATTTTCAAGGTTGGTAATGCGTTCCCCTCTTACATATTCTTTAAGTGCCTTCGGGTCTTTTCGATAATAAACATCCGAGATATTTTCTCTCAAGAAAAAGGGCCAGCTCACTTTTCCATTGGCTCTATTGGTATCAGCATTGTCAAAAACGAACTTTATTTTACGGAAAAGTATATTATTGCGCATTTTATCCGTCACGTTATTCATGGCGAATTCTACTTTTTCATACTTTTTGTAATTGTAGTATTTTAAGCCTTCTTTGCGGTTTTTATCCTTATTATCAATCACTTTTCTAATCAACTCTACGGCAGGATTGTCTTTATTGCGGTATTTTCCAACTTTTACAACCACCTCTTGAAGCTCACTTGAGCTTTCTTCCATCTTGATGGTAAAATTGTTACTTTCGCCTTGTTTGAGTTTGAGCGATTGGGTTTGATAGCCAACATAAGATACTTTTAATTTTGAAACAGTGGCTTTTGTTTCAATATAAAAGTTGCCCTCAATGTCAGAAGTGACACCTATGGAGGTACCTTCAAATTGAACATTGACATAAGGCATGGTTTCTTTGGTTTTTCCATCAACGACCTGTCCTCTTACTGTTGTAACTTTTTGGGCTATTAACGAAAAACCAGAAATGAGTAGCAACCAGATAAAGGTTATTCTCATACGTAATGTTGCAGTAGTTTCCATGTTGAAAACTTTAGATGTAAAAATTTGTCGAGTGATAAAAAATATGATTAAATAATCAATAGTAATACGAAAAAAACAGAAAAATAGATGTTTAAACACACCGAAGTAGGTACTTAAGCTTTATAAAAGTTAGATTAAACGCCTAGTCTTAACTGTTCTAATAAAAAAAGTTGTCACAAAATTGCGCTTATTATTAATCTCCTTGTAAAAAAATATGGTTGAAATGGACATATTGACCGATGAATGGAAAAAATCGAGCACTGAACGGGAAAATTATATCCACTTTTCGTCAATAATATTATCGGAGTAGTTAAAAGTCAGTTACAAGTTAGTCATAAGAATATTCGTCTATACAGTTGATTTACCTTACTAAACAACTATTTCTTCATTTTCGTTGCCTTCTTCTTCAATTTGTGTAAAATCTTGGTCAACAATGATTTTTTCTTTAAACACAACGTGCTTGTTATAGAGTAAAATCAATGACCAAACGCAGGCCGCAGCCGCTATCCGAGATGTCCAAGCATCAATACCTAAAAATGTATTAAAAAACCAAACAGCATACACATTTAAACCCAAACCCAGCAAAATTCCCAAAGTATATTTGATAATAAAGGTTTTAGACTGAGGGGTATTATTTATTTTAAAAACCCATGCTCGGTGTAAAAAAAAGGCAACAACAGCACCCACCAAACGCCCAACAATAGTTGATTGAACAGCCGTTGCGTCACCATAATTCAAAGCGTAGTGAAAAGCTGAGAAATCTACAGAGGTCGCTATGACGGATGTAGAGGCATATTTGCC
>JANPHO010000328.1:0-1611 GCA_031424515.1 Saprospiraceae bacterium | reverse complement strand
TACCTTATATGTCAAGGCATTTCGTGAAGATGGCATTGTTGATATAGATAAAGTTGAAATAAAAGTTAAAAACAGCAAGCCAGCTTTCAACTTAATCGTAAACAATGTGAGAAGGTTTGCATCAGAAGACCAAGTACCCATTGGCGGTAGTTATATTGATGCACCCCATTCTATTCTAAAAAAGAACGACAAAGAGTTTTACATCCAGCACAGTAAAGGATTACTTAGGCATCCACGTCGTCTGAAAGAGGGTATGACGACACGCTCATTGGGTACTTTGGAAAACCCTTTTACTTCTGTGGAATGGAGTAAGTATGTGCCTGATTTGTGGAATAAAAACGGACACCCAAATCAAGGTCTTTGGATAATGTCTATGTATAAAATCAGCAAAAATGAATTATTGGCATTTGTACACACCGAAAGTTGTTATGATTTGACAAAAGAATGCATTGAAGGTGAAAAGTTATTTACCGTTGGTCTTGGATATTCAAAAGATAATGGCGAAAGCTGGACTTTTCTTGGCGATATCGTAAGACCTTATAAATACGACCGAGCAACGAAAAGACCAAATATAGGCGGTGTTGGTTATGTGATAGTTGGAGATGAATTTCAAATCTTTTTTCAGGAATTTGATGACAATGAAAAGCGTCGTGCGGGAACTGCAAGAGCTAATATGAAACAAGTAATAGATGCCGCTCGAAAAGGTAAATCATTTGAATGGAAAAAACTTAAAAATGGGCAATTTACAGCACCAGGGTTAACTGTCATGTCTGATGATATGCTTAGTAATCATAATTTCGACATCAATATGCACTGCAAAGCAACCTATGCACCTTCTATCGGTAAGTATTTGTTGTTGACTTGGAGTTCTAATAACGGTAATCCAGAACTTTATTTATTTGCCTCTTCCGATGCTTTAAAATGGGAATTGGCTGAAACCATTTCAGATCACAATACAAAAAATAGAATCATGTATCCATTTTTTGGAAGCCTTTATTCCGATGATGGACATGAGGTGGGCAATGAATTCAATATTTATTGGGGCAAAAATCATAAAGAATTATGGGGTGCCAGTGTTGTCATTCCAGCAACGAATAAATAGGCTTCCTTAGAAATTACATTTTACGAATAGGGCTTTCAAACGGAGAAAACAAACATTTCGGACATTTCGACCACCCCCTCAGTATCAAAAGCCTTTTCTTTGATTTTTCATTAAAAAAAGACATAAAATGACTCTAATGTTGCGTTTTTATATACTATTAATCTTGGCACTTGCCACACCTGTATTGGCTTTTGCCGAAACTGTCGGGGTATTTTTTGATTCAAAGGAAGCTCAAATAAAATTTGCTGCAACTGATGTAAAAACCGCCCTTGAATCGAAAGGGTTTAAGGTCGAAATGCTGTCCTTATCGGCTCTTAAATCGGGTTATGGAAATAAGAAAGTAGTGATTGCCCTTGCTTCTAATTCAGATGTGTCAAAGTTATTGACGGGAGAAGGTGGAACGAATGGAAGCGGATTGAGCGAACAAGCCTATATTTTACGCACGACTTCTCTTCCCCATAAATCCTATTGGGTACTTGGTGGAGATGCTAATGGTGCTATGTATGGTG
>JANPHO010000327.1:0-1799 GCA_031424515.1 Saprospiraceae bacterium | reverse complement strand
AATGCCCTTCCCAAGCAATAGGAAAGCCTTTTGGTGCGGCTGGAATATCGAACAACACGACCCGTTTTTGACCTATATTTAACTCATAGATTTCATTGAAAGTAATTCGATTGGTAGTTTTATTGGCAACTTCTGCTTTCAAACTATCTAAATCAGCCCTATTGAGCCGAAATTCGCTTCCAACAATAGTTCTCGGTATCGGTTTGTCTTTTACACCAAATATCAACCATGCAGAAGTTTTGCCTTTCAAATTCGCTTCATTTGAAAGGGCTGAAAAATATTTACCTAATTTTCCAAAATCATAACTCTGTTTTGCTTCCTTAAACTCTACGCACTCTGTTTCGGCAGGTAGGTTGATAAGCTGGGTAAATAACGTATTTAACTCTGTAGTATTCATAATCTCTAATTTTAGAGCAAAGATAAGTTTAAATTCATTTTGTACCAGCTTATATGGCTTTCTTCATTGGATTTTGTAGTTTTTTTATTTTATGACTTCCTTTCGTTAAATTAATGAACGGGTGCTTTTTTTATGTCGCAGAACGGTTGCGCTGCCGACGTACCGCCGCGTTGGGCTTTTGTGTGTGGGCTTTTGCGGCGGTATGTGCGGCAGCGCGGTGTTCTCCGCCGTCTTTTTTTATTTTTTTTATTTTTTTGTAGTCGTATAAACAGTTTTATTTTTTTCGTTGTCGCTCACGTCAAAACAGCTTTTTGGTCGTCAAAACGGCTTTTATACTGAGGGGGTCTCTTTTTCAATTTTGTGGCTTTTCTTTCATCCGTATTAATTTCAATTGCTTTTTTCACTATTTCTATTTTTTATACCGATTTATAGTAGGATAATGACAAAGAAAGGTTTTTATTAATACGGACAATGAACGCAATTAAATAAAATCCATATAATATAAGTTGTAAATTATGATTGCAGACAATAAAATTATCCCAAATACAACAAATTTTCTTATATTAAAATCTTCATCGTAAAACTTCTGAATACTCAATAAATCTCCATACTTGTAGTAATCATAAAGCAAAAGAAATATCGTTAATATCAAAATAGTTGGAAAATACTCAAATGTTAACTCAGCGATTAGTTGTATTCCAAAAAATAATTCAATTCCGTCCTTACTATGTTCTGAACAACAATTAGAATTTTCTAAATTCCTATTCAATATAGCCGTATAATGCCATGAATAATATTTTCCTTCTAATTTGTATCCATTATTTTTCATTTCTTGTATTTGAGAACATTCCTTATAGCAATATTTATCAGAAATAATGAATCCTTCGGAATCAGTTTTTCTTAAACTTAAATAATCCCGAGGAATTTTACAAGGGTTTATCATCCATAATACAGGAAATATCAAAAGAGTAAAAAATCCTCCACGGTGCATATTGACAATATTTAAACCGACATTCAAAAAAATGTATCTGCCTGCAATGAATAACAAAACTAAGTCTGTGTAAATCCAATATTTAGATACAGGAAGAAAATCACCATCAAAGTTACTATAATGAACCATTAATCCTGTAAAACAAGAATTTCCCATTATAGTACATACAACCATAACAGTAAAAATTGAAATAACTGATTCCCAAGTCTTTAGTTTATGAAATTGTTTATTATTCATTTAATATAAATTAAATACATTAATAATATTTGTTGCACTTACTCACATTCGCCGCGTTGCGCTTTGTATATAAGTTTTAGCTATGATATGATATGCTACACAGTTTCCTCCATCATCTTTTTTGATTTTTTTAGTATTACTTCACGTCAAAACCGCTTTTATACTGAGGGGGTG
>JANPHO010000326.1:0-9580 GCA_031424515.1 Saprospiraceae bacterium | reverse complement strand
ACCATTTTCATTTTTCTTTAAACCCAAGTTAAGGAGAAAATACTGAGGGGTACAAAATCCACAAACACTTGATTATCAACCCGATATTCAAGTATTTCTCTATTAAAAAGAGAAGAAATTATAAGTAATAGTTTTTTCGGATGGCAAAACAGTATCAGAGCAAGTTTTTGTTGTGAAAGATG
Organism: Saprospiraceae bacterium; assembly: GCA_031424515.1. Lineage (GTDB taxonomy): Bacteria > Bacteroidota > Bacteroidia > Chitinophagales > Saprospiraceae > JAAFJT01. Next base: position 9,398 of record JANPHO010000326.1, on the reverse strand, counting down.
GGGTTTTGCCTCATAAAAAGTAAATTTGAGTTGTTTTTACCTTGAAATACTGAGGGGTATCCAAATTGGCTATATCCTAACTTAAGAAGTTATTTTATCACTAAAATACTTTACGACTATTTCTGATTTTTCAAATTATCCTTTCCCCAATCCCGAATGACCCTAATAACGGGAATTAAGGATTCTCCAAAAGGCGTTAATTTGTACTCAACACGTGGGGGGACTTCTGCATATATAGTGCGCTCTATAATGCCGTCTGTTTCTAATTCTCTTAGTTGATTTACCAGCATTTGTTTGCTGATAAAAGGGCTTTCCCGTTTTAACAGGCTGAAACGATTCCAACCTTTGCTGATGCCAAAAATGATAAGTACCTTCCATTTTCCACCAACAAGGTTCAAAAAATTGACTACACCACATTTATGCGGGTTAAAATCTTTGTTTTTTCGCAAAATTTCCATTAGTCTATAATTTTATACTATATACATATTTTCAGACTACACTCTAAATTGGGACAAAGGTAATAGTTTTGTGTTGGCAATAAAAAAAATGCAATTATCCTTTTACATCAGTAAAATACTGAGGGGGGTAACTTTGAAAAAAATTACAAGAATGGCATCAGAAAAAACAGCCTGTATATTATGTTCTCGCAACTGCGGACTTACCGTAGAGATAGACAATGGTAAATTTGTCAAAATTCAAGGCGATGACCAACATCCTATCACGAAAGGGTATATTTGTCAAAAAGCCGCCCGTTTGGAGTATTACCAAAACCACGATGACCGTTTGGCGCAACCGCTCAAACGGCAAGCGGACGGCTCATTTTCGCCGATTACTTGGGATGTGGCGCTTCAAGAAATTGCCGAAAAATTGAATTCTGTAAAGCAATCTTACACGGGGAATGCTTTTGCTTTTGTCGGTGGTGGCGGTCAAGGCAATCATTGGGGCGGTATGTACAGTCGGCAGTTGCTTTCTGCGATGAATAGCCGATTCATTTATACGGCTTTGGCACAAGAAAAAACAGGCGATATATGGGTCAATGGTCGGTTTTTTGGCAGCCAATTATGCCATACAACCGAGGATATTGAACACGCTAATTATGTACTTTTTATTGGTACAAATCCTTTTCAAGCACATGGCATTGTCAATGCACGCGATACGTTAAAAGCCTTACAAAAAGACCCCAATCGAACAATGGTTGTCATTGACCCACGTGTGTCTGAAACGGCTAAAATGGCGGATATTCATTTGCAGTTAAAACCAAGTACGGATGCCTATTTGATGTTAGCGATGCTTGCCATTATTGTTCGTGAAGGGCTGCATGATATAGCTTTTTTAACAACGCATTGCACTGGTTTTGATAGTATAGAAAAAGAATTGCTTGCCATTAATATTGAAGATTATGCTCAACGAGCAGATGTACCTTTGGAGCTTGTTCAAAAAGTAGCAAGAGGCTTTGCAACCGCTAAAAACGCTTGTGTTCGGGTTGATTTAGGCACGCAGCACAGCCTTCATACCACACTTAATGCTTATTTGGAAAAATTATTGTACCTCATAACGGGCAATTTTGCTAAAAAAGGGGGCAATAATTTACATACTTCTATGATTCCTTTGGTGAGTCATACCGATGAAAGGAAAAAAGGTATTCGGACTGCCAAACATAAAATGTTTCCTATCGGTGGACTGTATCCACCTAATATTTTACCCGATGAAATTAACCATTCGGGTGAGGACAGAATCAGAGCCGTTTGGGTGGACAGCGCAAATCCTGTTTTGACGTATGCCGATTCAAAAGCCTACACAACTGCTTTTCAACAATTAGACTTATTGGTCGTTGTTGATGTCGCAATGACCGAAACGGCGAGATTGGCGCATTATATTTTACCTGCGGCTTCTCAATATGAAAAAGTAGAAGCATCGGGATTCAATCTTGAGTTTCCCGAAAACCTTTTTCACTTGCGACACCCTTTATTTGCGCCTTTTAAAGAGGCTTTGCCTGAACCCGAAATCTATACACGCCTTTTAGAAAAAATGGGCGTTTTACCTACAACATTTCCTATTTTAACCAAAATCGCTGCCTTAGAACCTAAAGCAACAGCTCGTTTGGGTTATATGTCGGCTTTGAAAATCCTGTTTTCAAGAAATCCCAATTTGCAGAAATACGGTAGTTCTATCATGTACCGCACCTTAAGCAAGACTTTGCCTAAAAACATGGAAGCCGCCGCTCCTTTATTGGGTTTAACGCTTATGTATGCCGCTAAACATTATGAAGCCATTAAAAGAGTAGGCTACGAAGGGAGCAAACGCACTTTGGGCAACGCATTATTTGATGCTATTTTAGGCAATAAATCGGGTGTAATTATTAGCAAACATGAATTTGAAGATATTTGGTCGTTCCTTAAAACATCTGATAAAAAGATTCATTTGGAAATACCCGAAATGCTCACCGAACTACGGCAATTAGCCCAAGAGGATTTATCGAACCCCGATTTTCCATTTATTTTAATGGCTGGAGAAAGACGCAGTTACAACGCCAATCAAATTTATAGAGATGCAGCATGGCGAAAAACAGACCCCAAAGGCACAATGCGGATGCACCCCGAAGATGCCGCAGAATTGGGCATAACTAATGGTGAAAGTGTCCATTGTCAATCAAGTGAGGGCAGTATAACGGTTGTGGTTGAAATAGACAAAAGTGTAAGAAGTAAAATGGTGAGTTTGCCCAATGGTTATGGGTCAAGGTTTAGAGACGGCGAAGCCATCGGGCCACAACTCAATATGATTACGCCGAGCAGTCATTGTGAAACTTTTACTAAGACACCTTTTCACAAATATTTGCCTGTTAAAATCACAAAGTTTGTGGAGGCTTAACAATAATCCGAATAAAAAAACTGTCTTTTAAATACACAACCGTAAAGGGTAGTGAATGGTTTATAAATAAATTAGGCGAAACAAAATAAACGAAAAAATATGATAAAAATAATCGGAATTCCTTTTGATGCCAATTCATCTTTTCTAAAAGGACCTTCTTACGCACCGCAGCGTATCAGGTTGATGGACAAAGAAGGCTCGGCAAACCGTTTTTCTGAAAGCGGTCTGGAAGTAAAAGAGAACTATAATTACCAAGATTGTGGTGATATTGTGTTCAAAGAGACTAATCCTAAAAAAGCATTTACGACTATAAAAAATAAAATTAGTAGCCTCATCAAGGATAATAGTAAAGTGATTTCTATTGGCGGCGACCATTCTGTTAGTTTTCCAATAATTAGTGCCTTTGCTGATAAATATGAAAAGATAAATATTTTGCATTTAGATGCACATGCTGATTTATATGATAATTTTGATAACAATCCCTACTCTCATGCTTCGCCTTTTGCACGAATTATGGAAACGGGTAAAATCAAGTCTTTGACACAAGTAGGTATTCGCACATTGAGTACGCATCAGCGGGAACAAGCTGCTAAATTTGGAGTAAAAGTGATTGAAATGAAGGATTTTGATTTCAATTTTATTAAAAATTTGCAAGCACCACTTTATATTTCATTAGATTTAGATGTTCTTGACCCTGCATTTGCACCTGGCATTTCTCATCACGAACCAGGTGGCATGACAACAAGGGAATTGATAAAAATAATTCAAAACATTTCAGTTGAAATTATAGGCGTTGATATTGTTGAATATAATCCAATGAGAGATATAAATAATATGACAGCAATGGTGGCCTATAAACTCCTAAAAGAGTTTGTTGCAAAAATGGTTTAAACTCGCGATCCGCTTTCAAATATGTCTATCCCAATAAAAAACTGTCTTTGAAATACACAACTGTAACGGGGATTGATGGGTTGTAAAATGATACCCCCTCAGTACAAAAGCTCATGTAACATGTTCTGTTTGAGCTTTTTGAAGTTTTATAACCCCTCCCCAAAGAATATCCTGTAAAGAATTTTACCAAGCTGTTTTTAACCTAAATTAAGTAAATTTAAAGAATTGAAGCTTTCAGTTAAGATAGCTCTTGTAAATAATAGTAATACTATTTAATTTTGTAGTATTGGTTTCAATTCTATGTAAATCTATTATTTACGCTTTTTAAACTTATTCCATGAGCATGAACAAACATCTCTACACCAAACAGCCTGTTTGGGCTATTATGCTGTGCTTTTTTCTAATTTTTACGACATTCAGCTGTCAAAAAGAAAAAGACATTATCTCAGAACCAACGACATCTTTCAGTGCTAAATTGCCACAACAATGGATGATTGAGAGTTACAACACCGTCAAACGTCAAGGCATGTTTGCATTGGACGCTTCGCGTGTGTATGCTTACACGGCGATTGCTGCTTACGAATCTATGGTACACGGTTTGCCGAATGGTCGTTCATTGGCGGGTCAATTACAAGGGTTGAACTCACTACCACAACCAGACCCTAATAAGCAGTACGATTGGGGTATTGTGTTGTGTGTAACAACCCCTAAGGTGTTGCGAGTGACTACACCAAGCCCAACAACTCAATCCATCGCTGCCATTGATAAATTGGCTGACGAACAAGAGAAAATTGTTATTAGAGATAATGCACCTAATGATGAAGTGATGAAAAACTCGAAGGAATTTGGGGCTGCTTTGGCAGATGCACTCCTCAAATGGATGCAAACAGATAATCGCTATGAGTTGGAGCGCATGACATACACCGAACCTTCTCGCACCGGCAATCCCCAATTCTGGACAGGTAGTACACTGGGGCAAACCTATATGATGCCATTTTGGTGGACAAGTCGCCCTTTTGTAATTAATTCTTACCGGATTTGTGAACCAGAAGCACCTTATCCGTACAGTACTGACCCAAATAGTGCCTATTATAAAGATGTAAAAGAAGTGTATGATGCTTCATTCGACCCCGCAAAAGTAAAAATTGGACGCTTTTGGGCAAATAACCCAAGCGAATCCGGCTCTCCAGCGGGTTCTTGGTTGATGATATCCAATCAATTGGTTGATCAATTTGAATTAGATATTGCTACCACCTTAAAAATGTATGTTTTGATGACCATCGGTACGCGCGACGTCTTTATTTCTACATGGTATAGTAAGTACAAATTTAACCTCCAACGCCCTGTTACCTACATCCGTGAAGTCATTGGTGATCGCGCTTGGAGCTCTCCTGTACCGACACCGCCTTATCCTGATTATCTTTCGGGCACTTCTTGCAATGCGGGTGTTTCATCTGCCACATTGACCCGTCTTTTTGGCGATAAGCGAGAATTTTCTGACTATCAGCACGTTGATAAAGGCTTAGGTTTGCGCTTTTTCAAATCATTCAATGAAGCTGGGATAGAGGCTTTTCATTCAAGAATTTATGGTGGAGTACACATGCGGAGAGCGTGCGAACTGGGCTTTACTCACGGTAAATGTGTATCGCAAACGGTGTGGAACCACTTGAAATTTGAGCAGGAAAAATAGTTTCTAATTTTATGTAAAATGATACCTCTCAGTATTATAGCCCTTGCAATGTATTTTGTGAGGGCTATTTAGTTATTATAACCCCTCAGTGATACTTTCAGTCATGCGAAGCTTGATGGCGCAAAATGCGCTCACTTGATGAAGTCGAAGGCATCATATTTCGCACTTTTTTTGAAATCAGGTAAAGAAATTTAAAACGATAGTTGTATGTATAACTATTATTACTACCTTTACAGCACAAAATTATAATATGGCATCTTTTGAACAAGAAATAAAGCAATCCAACTTTGCGAATGAGCAACTGAAAGCGAACTTGAATGTGCTTTTTACAGCTAACTTTTTATACAACAAGGTTACGTCGGCATTGAAGCCTTTTAATTTGACACATGAGCAATTCAATGTGTTGCGAATATTGCGTGGCAGCCACCCGAATAGTATGTGCCAAAAAGATATTTTATCAAGAATGATTGCTCCTAATTCTAATTTAACATTGATTATCAAGAAATTAGTGGATAAAAATTGGATAATTGTAGAAAAAGCAGAGTGGGATAGGAGGGAATATGTCATCAATATTACTGAGGGGGGGCTTGAACTGCTTGAACAAATTAATTCGGAGCTCAAAAGCAGGGAGCATCTTTTTAATAAGCTATCAGCATCTGAGGCGTTTCATTTAAATGCCTTGCTGGACAAGTTGCGTGAGGATTAAACTTTTTTTCAAATAATAGTTGTATGTATAACTAAAATAAATAAAAATATGAACCTTTTAAAAGAAGTAAAATTAGGGACACTACCCCTACAAAACAGCATAGCAATGGCGCCAATGACGCGCAGCCGTGCCGATTTAAACGGTGTTGTCAGCGATTTAACGGTGTTGTACTATTCGCAAAGAGCAAGTGCAGGATTGCTGATAACAGAAGCCATAAATATTTCGGAACAAGCCTTAGGTAGCCCTTTTACACCTGGTATTTATACCCAAAATCAGATCGAGGCTTGGAAAAAAGTGACCAAAGCAGTTCATGCACAAGACGGAAAAATCTTTGCACAACTTTGGCATACAGGTCGTGTAGGTCATTCGGTGGATAAAAAGGGTGTGTTGCCTGTCGCACCTTCGGCGATTGCTATTCAAGGGCAGCAACATTTTACATCACAAGGCTCAAAAGAATACGAAACGCCTCGCGCTTTGGAAACTGCAGAAGTCAAGCAAATCGTACAAGATTACAAACAGGCAGCTATCAATGCGATGGAAGCGGGTTTTGATGGCGTAGAATTGCACGCAGCTTTTGGCTATTTGCCCAATCAGTTTTTGGTAGAAAGTGCCAATCAACGCACCGATGAATACGGTGGTAGCATCGAAAACCGCAGTCGATTTGTCGTGGAAGTGATGCAAGCGATGGTTGATGCACTCGGCGCAGACAAAGTAGGCATTAAATTGTCGCCGAGTATCCCTTATAACAGCATTATTGATAGCAATCCGACTGCACTTTACACGCATTTGATTGCCGAATTGGATAAAATGCCTTTGGCATATATTCAATTGATGAATGCCATGTTCCCTACGGACAATTTGCCACAATATCCAAGAGATGTCATGGGTACTTTTGGCACTTTGACGAAACATTTGGTCATGGCGAATGGCGGTTACAACCGTGAAACAGGCGAGCAAGAGTTGGAAAAAGGAATCGCCAAAATGATTTCTTATGGCGTTTTGTTTTTAGCGAATCCAGATTTGCCAAAACGTTTTGAACTCAATGCAGCACTCAATCAACCCGACCGCGCAACGATGTATGGTGGTGGCGAAAAAGGTTATACAGATTATCCAACTTTGAATTAATAACAATAAATTTTTAACAATTAAAATCGAAAAAAATAATGAATAAATTTATGGTTGACATCTTTTTAGAAGGATTAGATATGGAAACAAGGTTAAAATTACTTCCAAAGGAACAAGAGTTAGTCAAAGAGATGGAACAAAATGGAATCATTTTAAATACCTACATTAAACTTGATGTCGCAGGAATTTTTATAGTAATGATGGCTGATGACGCTGATGATGTTCACACCAAGCTTTCTCTTTTACCTTATTATCCTTATATGAAAATCGAAATTATTGCACTAAGAAGTTGATTTTTCTATTACAATGCTATTTGTAAAGTCAAAATTATTTTTTTAAACAAGTAAAATTTAGAAAAATGAAATCAAAATTAAATTTCACACAATCCATCTCGGCTGGTGCTATTGCAGGCGGCGTTGCAGCCGTTATTAACGCAGTCTTATTTTTTATTTTTCACGGCGCGGGTGTACTGACAGATGATATTTTTGTACAACCCAATCAACCGTTGACGGTTGTACCTGTGCTTATTTCAAGTATTCTGCCCGCAATTATCGGTAGCATCGTCTTTTTCTTATTTGAAAAATTTACGAACAACGGTTTTGGCATTTTCAGGATTGTCGCCATTATTCTACTGGTTTTATCTTTAGTCAGTCCTTTTACACAAATTCCAAACGTTACTACAGGATTTGCCGTTGTATTGGATATTATGCACGTAGTTGTTGCAATGTCAGTGCTGTATTTTATTAATAGAAGTGTTCAAGCTGCGAAATAATTTCTTTTTCAAAGTAGATACCCCCTCAGTATTTCAAGGTAAATCTGACTCAATTTACCTTGAAACACTGAGGGGGTAAAAAACTCAAGGATTTTTTTGCGGATAAACTAACCGCACAGAATCCGACAAAACAGCCGAACCAAAGACACCGACCGCCCCTTTGATTTGCGTTTTAATAAAAACAGGCTCTACAAATGGGTTTTGAATGGCTTGTAATTGGTCGTCAATATCTTTGTAAAAGGCTGCCGAGTTTTTATCCAATGCCTGCATGAAAACCCAACCAGCATCCCCTTTATTGTATTCAAAAGAGACTTCAATGGGCATCCGCATTTTTTGGCCGTCGGCGTTTTCGTCTGTAAAAACGATGCGTCCAATGTCTGTTACTGGGAATAATTCACCTTTATTGGCACAGGTATTGACAAAAACATCTAAAACATGGGCATGATGCACCGTTGTGTCAATCAGACGATTCATTTGAAAACGGTAAAAATCTTGTCGCCCAACATGGTCGGTTATGTCAATAATCATCCCATCGTGTGCGCCATACGAATCCACAAAATTGGGGGCATATTCAATTTTTTCAATCGTCGGCGCTTTTTGATTGATGGTCGTGCTTGCCGTATAGGTTTTGCCTTCAAAACTGATGTCAAGCGTATAAGTTTTGCCATATTCAGCCACCATATTGCCCCGATAAAAAGGCTCCCAACGGCATCTGAATTTGTTGAAAATGGAATCAACGACCAATACATCAACCTTAGAATTGCTTGTGATTTTCACAACAGCCCCGCGTGCAAAAACCTCTTGTGGCGATACTTTTGTGCCAAAAAAAGGGTTGCTTTTGCTGATAAAAATCTGCGGTTTTTTATTTGGATACAGCATCCCTTCAATAAAAACGGTTTCCGTATGGTGCTTTGAAAAATCCAAAATGATTTCTTTTTGGCAAGCCAAAACACTTAGAATTGTTAAAAGGACTGCGAAATATTTTACCTTTTTCATGTTTTTAAAATTTAAAATTAAAGGAAACGCTTGGAATAATGGGCAATAAAGACACCTGCCGCGCTTGCGGTTTATTGCTAAGTGCATCAATCAAAAAATACACGAAATATGGGTTTTGACGACTATACGTGTTGTAAATGCCAAAAATCCATTCAATATCGCATGGTTTTTTAAAGACTGTCCGCTTCTCTTTATAGCTTGCCGATAGGTCTAAACGGTGGTAAGGATTCATGCGATAATTGTTTCTGCCTTCATATAAAAAGTAATTGCCTTCAAAAATTGTCCCTGCATTCAAGGCGGACACTCGACCCGTTGGTAGTGTTAAAACTGCCCCCGATGAATAGACAAAA
>JANPHO010000325.1:0-4807 GCA_031424515.1 Saprospiraceae bacterium | reverse complement strand
ACGCTACAAGTCGGCTGCGTAACACTCGATACTGAGGGGGTACTTGGTGCATTCGGCGCAACATTAATTTTCACCATTAAAACACCCGATTCACAACCCGAAGCATTTTTAACTTTAATTGAATAATCACCCGCAGCTAAGCCACTTTTTTCATTCGATATTTGATAGGTCAAGCCATTATCAAAACTATATTCAACGCCCGTTTGATCTGTTAAAACGATTTTACCCGTTGAAACATTACAAGTCGGTTGCAACACGTTCGATACTGAGGGGATGCTTGGTGCATTCGGTGCAGCATCTATTTTCACCGTTAAAATGCCCGATTCACAGCCCGAAGTATTTTTAACTTTAATGAAATAATCACCTGCATTTAAACCACTTTTTACACTTTCTGCTTGATAGGTCAAGCCATTATCGAAGCTATATGTAATGCCTGTTTGAGCAGTTAATGAAATTGTGCCAGTTGAAACGCTGCAAGTCGGTTGTGTAGCGCTTAATACTGAGGGGGTACTTGGTGTAGCAGCAATACTATTGATAGTTACAATATTAGCACCTGATTCGCAACCATTTGTATTTTTTGCTCTAATTGAATATATCCCTGCATTTAAGCCGCTTTTTTTAGGTTCTACTTGATATGTAGCGCCATTATCAAAAGTATATGTAATGCCTACCTGTCCTAACACAGTAATAGTTCCAGTTGAAATACTACAAGTTGGTTGTATGACATTAGATATTGATGGAATTGCTGGTAATGCAGTGAGATTACTAATTGGAACATTTAAAGCGCTCGATTCACATCCATCCGCATTTTTTACTTTTATAGCGTAAATACCAGCATTTAAGCCACTTTTTGTACTTTCTGCTTGATACGTTAAGCCATTATCGAAGCTATATGTAACACCTGTTTGGGCATTCAATGTAATCGAACCTGTTGGACTAATACAAGTCGGTTGTGTGAAACTTAATACTGAGGTGGTACTTGGACGAGCTTTTATCTTAACATGAATAACAGCCTTTGCGCCTTCACAATTATTTATAGTTTGAGTGACATAATAAGTAGTTTCACCTACTATAGAAGTCGAAGGTATAGGTGCACTATTTAAAAGTACATTATTAGCATCATACCATTTTAAATTATCACCGCCCGCTGTCAAGGCAGAAGCTGTTTCATTTTGACAATATTCAATATCAATAACTGTAGGTGCCGCAGGAATTGGGCTGACAATGGCTTTCAATTCACTTCGGGTGGAACTCACGCAACCATCCACTATTTGAGAAATATAAAAAGTGCTCGATGAAGGTACCGTAGCAACTATTTCAGCAGCAGGAAATCTTGGAAAATCACCCGTTGAAGCCGTGTACCATCTGTAATCAGGATTCGTAAAAATTGGCTTTGAAGCATCCCCTACACACAACGAAATATCAGTAACGGGCGGCGGCGGTGGGGTTGGAAATATCCGCACCAATGCAGGTGCACCATAACATTTATTCGGACTCACTTCAAAAACCCAAAGGCTATCCCTTTTGTTTTGAGGATTCAGAAGTGTGTAGCTGTTTTCAGTTCCAACAGTCTCACCGAAAAATATGGCTCTAAAATCAGTGCGCCATTCTATAGTATTATTGCCGCTGGGTATGGCTTCAAATTTAAAACTGGTACCACACGCGAAGTTAGTCACTACAGTCGGTGTCGTTTGAGGAACAGGATATACCGTAATAGGCACTTCCGTAGCGGGGCTATAACAGCCATTTGAACCTTTTTCAAATACGTAATAACTTGTATTTAAAGTAGTTGTACCTCTATTAAAAACAAAGTCGGAGACTATACTTGTTTCTCCATCTTGAACTTCTCTAACCAGCCTGCTGGGAATAATGTCGCCCGTGCGATTCGGATTGGAATACCATTCGAACGTCTGGTTGAAACCATAAGGCGTTGAGTGGGCTTTGGGTAGTGTGCTGCCACAATCCACAAAAGAGACTGAAAAAGGTGCCAAAGGTGCTTCTTTTACTTCTATTAATTGACTTACAGATATCAAAGTCCCGTCGGCATCTGTTACCGTCAAGCTATAAGTGGTATTCGCAATAGGGCTGACGGATACTGTGGGGGTAGTTTCACCATTAGACCACGCATAGTTAAATGGTTGTGAACCGCCCGTTAATGCTGCCGTCAAAGTGGTGGAAGTGCCTTTGCAAATGGATGTTTGGCTGGCGGTTATTGCTGCCGTGAGGCTTTGAGAAAAGTACTTCCCAATGCCTAAACCACCATAATTTTTTGATGATAAGTAAAATATACCTTTAAAAACGGGAATATTCGAAGCAAATAGAGGCTTTTTTCCACCATCATTAAGCCCTAAAGAGGTGTTTCCTGCCGCCGTGCCGTATAGGCAAATGGAGAGCATCACCAATATAATTTGGTGTAAGTATGTAGTTTTTTTCATAGTTTGTTTTATGTATAAATAAAAAATATTAAGATCATAAGTGTTCAGTTTTATTATCATGGTGGGAGGAATGAAAGGAACTGCAAAGGTAGCCTTAGCAAAAGGGAATTACAATTACGGTGTTTTGGTATTTATATGAATAAGATAATAAATAATATAACGAATGATATAGCGAAAAATAATAATAAATAAACTCAACTACCCCTCAGTATTTTCATTAAAATTTCAAAAAAAAGATTTTTATTGTTTTTTTAAAATAAAAAAAAGAGATAAAAAAACATGATTACCCACTTTGAATATCGGCTAAATAGGCATCACAGTTAGTTGATTTTCAATTATTTAAAAAGAAAAACCAAAGTTGAAAACCAGTGAAAAGTCTTAAAAGAAAATAAAATTCTATTAGCGAATACTTCGCTAATAGAAAATAATTTATACCTTTGTTTCATCAAACGGTTGAGAAGCATTTCAATACGCTGATAACAGTCCTAACCAAGTTATTAAAATAAAGCTAAATTATGAAGTCTATGAAAACGTTTCAAGAACAGGCAGAACTACTGCGTCAAGAATGGTCAAATAATCCACGGTGGAAAGGCATCAACCGCCCGTACTCAGCCGAAGAGGTTTTAAAACTGAGGGGTAGCCTCAATATCGAATACTCGCTGGCGCGCAACGGGGCAGAGAAATTATGGAAAAAACTCACTACTCAAAAATGTGTGGGCGCATTGGGTGCTCTCACGGGCAATCAAGCGGTTCAAGAAGTGGCAGCAGGTTTGGAAGCCATTTATTTGAGCGGTTGGCAAGTGGCGGCTGATGCAAATTTGGCGGGTCAAATGTATCCTGACCAATCCCTCTACCCTGCCAACTCAGTTCCAACAGTTGTTCGCCGCATCAATAATGCTTTTATGCGCCGCGACCAAATCCAAAGCGTGAGCGGTGAAGGGAATATTGATTGGTTTGCACCCATTATTGCGGATGCGGAGGCGGGTTTTGGCGGTAATTTGAATGCTTATGAGCTCATGCGGGATATGATAGAAGCAGGTGCGGCGGGTGTTCACTTTGAAGACCAACTATCAAGTGCTAAAAAATGTGGACATTTAGGCGGCAAAGTCCTTGTTCCGACTCAAGAAGCTGTAAATAAACTCATTGCAGCCCGTTTGGCAGCTGACACGATGGGTGTTCCGACGGTTTTGATTGCGCGCACAGATGGCGAGGCGGCTGACCTAATAACGAGTGATATTGATGAGCGTGACCACGAGTTTATAACGGGCGAGCGCACGAGTGAGGGTTTTTATTACGTTAAAAATGGCATTGAGCAATGTATTTCAAGGGGCTTGGCTTACGCTGAATACGCTGATTTGATTTGGATGGAAACGTCCAATCCTGATATGGGTGTGGCGCGTGAGTTCGCTCAAGAAATCCACCGCCATTACCCCAATAAAATGTTGGCGTATAACTGTTCACCCTCTTTTAACTGGGCAAAATACATGAATGTTGAGGACATGGAAACTTTCCGCGAGCGCATTGCTGATTTGGGTTATAAGTTCCAATTCATCACTTTAGCGGGTTTTCATGCTTTAAATACGTCCATGTTTGAGTTGTCTCTGGCTTATAAACAAAGAGGCATGGCAGGTTTTTCGGAATTGCAACAACGCGAATTTGCGCTTCAAAGCAAGGGTTTCACAGCTGTCAAACACCAAGCATTTGTAGGCACTCAATATTTTGATTTTGTTCAAAACGTGGTTCAACAAGGCAATTCATCTACCATAGCGATGGAACATAGTACTGAAACGGCGCAGTTTTGAGAATGGAAAATTAATAATTGAAAATTGAAAATTATGCGTAAAGCTTACGCATTTTCAATTGTAAATTATCAATTTTCAATTAAAAAGCAAGCATTTGGTTGTGTTATATATTTTGGTTTGGAAGAGATGTTTTTTAATAAAACATCTCTTTTTTATTGGAATGGATATTTCAAAAATCAAGACTAAGAAGTTTGAAATGGTTATCAACTTAATTAAAAAAATATAGTCCGTTTTTAGCATCAAGATATTAATAGAAATTAACTTTGTGCCACCAAAGCAAGAGTTTGTTTTGATTTTAAATACCTCTATATCTATGTTAAAAGATCCAAAATTCGATCATATTCGCCCTTTTTACGACGATGAAGTCAACGCTGCCCTTCGCCCACTCGTGGATGACCCGATGATGAAAGCCATTATGGAATTTACTTTTCCGAATAAATCCACGGCAGAATGGGTTGAAATATTGAATAATATCCAATCCACGCAGGATTTTCAAGGACAAGTGGTCTATAATTCGTTGAATCGGATTTTAGAAGTCAGTTGTACTGAGGGGATGACAACTTCTGGTTT
>JANPHO010000324.1:0-22000 GCA_031424515.1 Saprospiraceae bacterium | reverse complement strand
AGGCGAGCATAATTATTGTCGCCCAGCGTTTCATCAATGTGTTTTAAGCCATTGTGCCCGCCATTATTGCCACTTGGGCGAAGGCGTTGTTTGCCGAAAGGCAGTGCCAAATCATCCAATACCACCAGGAGATTCTCCTTTGGAATATTCTGCTTTGTGAGCCAATAACGGACAGCTTTTCCACTAAGATTCATATAAGTTGTGGGTTTTATGAGTACAAATGTCCGCCCTTTATGCTTAAATTCAGCGACAAAAGCCTGATTATCAAATTTGAAACTGACCCCGAACTCCTTGGCTAATTCGTCCATGACTTCAAATCCTACATTGTGGCGTGTGCTGTCATATTCGCTGCCAATATTTCCTAATCCTGCTATTAAAAATTTCATGGTGTCGGGTTCTACGGTTGGGTTTTGAAACAGATTTTTAATAAAATTTAACATAATAAATGCTTTAAAACGGTAAAATACTGAGGGGGTACAAAATTAAGCACATTTTATAAAAATCAGCCAAATTCGCAGTGAATCTAATAAAACGTTAAGAGAAAGATATGTTAAAATATTTTTTTAACGGACTTTAACAGCCTTTGTTCGAGCATTTAAAATATCCTTAACCAAAGTGAATATGTGCTGTGTTTAACTTCGTTGGTAATAAAAAACAGGATTTTTTAATTAAAAATTGAAGCAAATAAATGTTAGAAATTTTACGTACAGCCTCATGCTTTTGGTTGCTTTTTTAGTAAGCCAGGATGCCTCAGCCCAGAGAATAGAGGTACGTATTGGTGACCCTCGCTACGCGCCAAGCCGCCCGCCTTGCCCAAGTCCCGACCATGTATGGGTAGAAAGCAGATGGGTTTGGGATAATTATTACCGCCGTGATGTGTGGGTAGAGGGGTATTGGATGCTGCGTGAAAGAGAATATTATTGCGGCGACGATTGCTGTCAAAGACATGACCATAGATATAAAAAACGTAAGTACAAGCACGACCATGGTAGAGGTTTTGCGTATGGCAGAAGATTTTGATGGTTGTTGGTTAGCCCCCCTTTGGAGGCAGGGGGGCTAAGTATTTACCAACAACAACCTTATTGCGCTGCTTTTAATTCTCGTTGTTTTTGTACTCTTCCTGATACGACTATGCCGATTTCAAAAAGGGAATAAAGTGGTATGAAAACCAATAATTGTGATACTAAATCAGGCGAAGGCGTAATAATACCCGCTACTATTAATAAAACCACAATAAAATGCTTGCGGTATTGTTTCAATAATTTAGGTGTTACAATACCTATTTTTGAAAGGAAATATATGACAATTGGTAACTCAAAAACCAAACCAATGGGTAGTGTAAACATAATCAGATACCCAATGTAGTCATCCAAAGTAGCCTGTCCACCAATGCCCCCAATTGTGTAATTAGCCAAAAACGACACAGCAAAAGGTGTAATGACAAAGAAACCAAAGAGCACACCCACCATAAATAGACTGGAGCAAATAGTTACAAATCCTCTTGCAGCCTTAATTTCTTCCTCCATCAAACCCGGCTTGATAAAAAGCCAAATTTGCCAAAAAATAATGGGCGCCGAAGCCAATAAACCAAAAACCAAAGCCACTTGCATCTGTTTGAAAAATACTTCACCTAATTGAGTAGTAATCAAATTTAGCTTTGGTGCGTCGATACAAAGTGAGGTCATCCCAGTTTTTTGACCAAGGTCACACATGAACTTATACGTAACGAAATCCTTATTAAGCGGCGCATAAATTATATTTAAAAAAACTTGCTCACCCAAGGCAAAGAAGACGATAATACCCACAAAAACTGAAACCACTGAACGAATAATGCGTTTGCGCAATTCTTCGAGGTGTTCCCAAAAATTCATCTCATCGGTGCGCTTCACCTCTGAGGTTTCCATTTTATCTACATCTATTTGATCTAAAGGCATATTCTAATATTTTTATGTTGTAAAACAGTCTTTCATAAGTAGTTGGGCTAAAATAATCACTGCTATGTTTTAAAGTCGGTTCTATAGAATGTGAAAAATACTCCTCTATGCTCCGCATTTTTTACATTTTACAGATCGACGATAGCAGCGATTATTTCTTTACGCCTACTTTTTCAGAGTGCAATGTCTCCTTTTTAAATGTAAAAGAAGCGCATTTGGTTTGGCAAAATTATAAATTTAAAATTTAGATTTAATCAAATGCGCAGAATTCTCTAAGCTGTTTTTAAATAAAGTTTTATTGCATGATTTAATCTAACTTAAACAGGGCATTTTTATTTGGGCATTAACACCATAATTTTGTAATTTATTTCGTTAGTACTTTTTATATTAACTTTATTTAAACTATTATAACCAGCTATGACAATCATTAACAAATTGTGTTACGCAGTAGCACTGGTATTTTTTTGCAGTTGTTCAACTTACTTATCCGCACAAAACTATGAATTAGGCATTTTTGCCGGCACTACTAATTATCAAGGCGATTTGGCTGACGGTGGTATAGTATGGAAAGAAACACAACCCGCAGGCGGACTTTTGATTCGCTATTCACCTTTGAGTTTTCTCTCTTTTCGTTTAGGTTTTACAGCTGGCAAATTGGTGGGCGATGATAAAAATTCAAAAAATGCGGGAATTAGAGATCGTGGATTTACATTCGTTTCAAACGTTAAAGAAATCGCAGCTTTGGCTGAGTTCCATTTGCCAAAATATGGCTCGAGTAGTTACGGCATGTTTAAAGGAAAATTTTCCCCATTTGGTTTTGTCGGGTTGGGCTTAACGAATATCAATGGTGAGCCCAAAGCCCCTAAAGATAGAGTACCGTATCCTTTTCCTGAATTTGAAGCTAAAAGTAGTTTTATATGTGCTACCATGGGCGGTGGTTTCAAGTTTCAATTTGCGCCGAGTTTTGCGACAAGTATTGAATGGGGTACTCGTACAGCTTTTAACGATTACATTGATGGCATCAGTAAAAACGGCAATCCCAAAGCCAATGATTGGTACATGTTTGGCGGTTTAACATTGACTTACATAGTTGATGGTGGCGATAGCAATCCGTATAAAAGTAAGAGACGCAGACGTAGATAGTGCGGTTAAAATATCGAAATCACTATTTTCTACTTTTTTAATAAAAAAACTGTAAAAACGGTTTAATAATCTTTCATTTGGATTATTAAACCGTTTTTATTTTTTGTACCTTTGCGCCGTTTTTATGGGTAAAATGTTTATAACTTACCCCCTCAGCCTGTCTGCCGACAGGCAGGTATAAAGGCTAATTTTTTTAAAATTAATTATAAGAAATGCTCTCAGTCAATAATGTAGGCTTACAATTCGGAAAGCGCGTACTTTTCGATGAAGTGAATATGAAATTCACTAAAGGTAATTGTTACGGCGTAATCGGTGCGAATGGCGCAGGTAAATCTACTTTTTTAAAAATTCTTTCGGGTGAAATTGAAAGCACTCGAGGTAGTGTCGAGATTGCTCCGGGCAATCGTATGGCGGTTTTAACTCAAAACCATTTCAAATTTGACGAATTCCGCGTTTTGGATACCGTTATCATGGGTCATAAATTGCTTTATGACATAATGATTGAAAAAGATGCCATTTATAACAATCCAGATGCTTCGGAAGAAGATTCTATGCGTGCCGCTGAATTGGAAGGCGAGTTCGGTGAAATGAATGGTTGGATGGCTGAAAGTGATGCTGCCGAGCTTTTGAGTAATTTGGGTGTCAAAGAATCCCTTCACGATAAATTACTATCGGAATTGACGGGTCCCGAAAAAATCAAAGTACTCCTTGCTCAAGCTCTTTTTGGAAATCCTGATATTTTGCTGATGGATGAGCCTACCAACGACTTGGACGCTGAAACGACTGAGTGGTTGTGTGATTTTTTAGCAGATTACGAAAATATTGTGATTGTTGTATCCCACGACCGTCACTTCTTGGATATGGTCTGTACAAATGTGGTTGACGTGGATTTTGGTAAAATCAGAATGTACACTGGTAACTATACTTTCTGGTACGAGACGAGCCAATTAGTTGCGCGTCAAATGGCAGACAAAAATAAAAAAGTGGAACAAAAAAGAGCAGAAATGATGGAATTCATTGCTCGATTCTCTGCCAATGCTTCTAAATCCAAGCAAGCGACGAGCCGTAAAAAAGCTTTGGATAAATTGAATTTAGAAGATATTAGCCCTTCAAGCCGTCGTTATCCGTACATTGCATTCAAGCCTGAGCGTGATCCAGGTGATGTTATTTTCGAATGTAATGGACTTTCAAAAAAAGGATTGGATGGCGAATACTTATTCAAAAATTTGACATTCCGCTTCAATAAAGGTGAAAAAGTGGCATTTTTAAGCCGTAATCCGTTGGCTATCACAGCCTTTTTCAACGTCATATCTGGCGAAGATAAAGACTACGAAGGCAGTTTTCAATACGGTCAAACGATATCCCCTCAGTATTTGCCCAACGATAACTCTGAATATTTCAGAGATGCACACGATATGAATTTGATGGACTGGTTGCGTCAATATTCAAAGGAAAAAGATGAATCATTCATTCGCGGTTTCTTAGGTCGGATGTTGTTCAGTGGTGAGGAAGTTTTCAAGCAATCGAGTGTGCTTTCAGGTGGTGAAAAAGTGCGTTGTATGCTTTCAAAAACCATGTTGGCTAATCCGAATTTCCTTATCATGGATGAACCAACGAATCACCTTGACCTTGAATCCATTACGGCTTTGAACAATGGTATGAAGGATTTCACAGGCAATATGATTTTTACCAGCCATGACTTCCAAATTTTGGATACTGTCGGTAATCGCATCATCGAGATAGGAGATAAAGGGGTCATTGACCAGTTAATGACTTATGGCGAATATATCCACTCTTCAAAAGTGAAAGCGATGAGAGCAGAGTTATATGGCGAAACTCAAATGGCGTAAAAATTGTCTATATCCGTGCCATCCCGAATTTTCAGGATGGCACAGTTAAGAATACATGGTCAATATTCGATTCTTTGGATTGGATATTGACCATTTTTTGTTCAAATCCGTGCCACCGCTTCAAGCGGTGGCACGGTTATAAACCGATTAATAATGAAACAATTAGCTGTTATTTTTTTATTTTTTATTAAAACATTGCCACTCACAGCGCAGCAAAATCCTGCCCAATCTGTTGAGGCGGATATGGCTATTGTCACCATCTCACCCGCTCAGAATTTTTATTTGGATAGTCGTATTGTGTCGAATATCAACGGGCGTTCACGACTCGTTTTACCCGTTAATTTGCCTGAGGGAACGGTGAAATGGTACTATTCTTTTGCCGCAACGGACTCCAAGGGCGAGCCTTTGGAATGGGTCGGCTTGGCGGGGCAATTGACTAAATTGGTGGATAAAACGGGCATAGCCTCCGAGTTGATCAATCGCTTGGTGAAGCCTTCAGGTACGGCTGTATGCGATATTTTTGTGCTGGATACTGAGGGGGTAAAATTGTTTGAATCCAAGGACGATAAAAAGGTCGTTTATGAGAAAGAGTTTTCAAGATTTAATATGACGGGTGGGGTGGTAGAGGTGTCAACTAAAAATCCTCGACCTTCCATCGGGTTCAGTAATCCGAGTATCAAAACGGGCATTAATGTGAAAGTAGAAGTGACGGCACTCGTTTTAAAAAGTAAAAAAAACGGTCAATCTGCCATTGAAAAGCAAAATACATGGGATAAAGCGGCCAAAAATGACCTTTTTATGCGTATGACCTATTTTTTTGACGGTAAAAAAAACGTGGCGACGGACGCCATTCAGTTATGCGCTTTGGATAGTATCAGTCAAATATATGCCTTAAATGAGTTTAAAAATCTTGCAGATCAAGAGCGGGATATTAAAATCGGCTTTGTCATTCAGGCGTGTTTTAGTAAAACAGGAAATCAAAATTTGGGTATTGAAATGGGTGAAATAGCCAATTTAAAAGCCCGCCGAGACGCCTTAGAACAAGAAGGTAATTTTCAAGAAATGCTTAATGCCGCGAATAAAATAGAGGAAATGGGTTATTCCTCACAGCCCAATCGGATTAAGTTAATGAGGGCTAATCTATTAGCGGGGCAATACGATAAAGCCCTTTCTATGGCTGACTTAATGTCCCGATTATCGCCTGACGACTGGACTATAAATATGCATTTGGCTCATGCGTATCTATTTAAAAATCAATATGATAAAGCCGAAAAACAGTATTTGAAATTTAAAAATAAGACTACTACTGAGAGCCTGTCCCGAGACCTCGGGAGGGTAACTTGGGAACAATTGGTCGCTGCAGATTTTGATTTTTTTATTAAAAACAAGATTTTTAATTCCCGCTATGTGGATATAAAAAAGAAGTTGAAGATTCCGTGAGGGATTATTGATTATGAATTATGAATTATTGATTATGAATGCCTAAATATCTGGACTTGAATCAATAATCAATAATTCATAATCCATAATCCATAATTAAAACACACTTTCAAAATCATCGTCTTGTTCCAACTCTCCTTTTTCAAGGGGCTTGAGCGTCAAATCTCGATTGACGGCAATAGCAGCATTGAGTTCAAAGCCAATAATGAGGATAATGGCATTGAGTTGGAGCCAAAGCAGGAGTACAATACCTGCCACAAATGAGCCGTAAAGTTTATTGTAATTCCCAAAAGTATCCACATAAAATGAGAATCCGATGGAACTGAGCAGCGATAACACCGTAGCAACCGAAGCACCAGGGGAGAAAAAGTGCATCCGCCGCCGCATCGCCACGCCAAATTTATAAATAATAGCAATCCCTATGTAAATGGATGCCAGTACAATTATCCACCTCAAAATATCTAAAAAAGTAGCCGTGATGGCGCTTAGTTTCACCAATTTAAACAGCCATTTGAAAAGCTGATTCCCTAAAATAATGAGAAATGTACTGATAAAAAGTAAAATCCCCAGTAAAAAAGTCATCCCAATCGCTCTGATGCGTTTTTCCCAAATATTGCGTTTTCTGAAAACCGCGTGATTTTTTTCAAAACCGCGCATCAAAGCCATCAATCCATTGCTCGCAAAATAAATGGCGAGGACAAAACCGATGGATAAAAAATCCGTCCGCTTGGTTTTGACAAAGCTTTTAACTGTATTGAAAAGGTCTTCACCCGATTTATTGGGCATAATTTCCACAATGCCGTCATGAATTTGTTTTAAAATATCGGCTTTATCCAAGGGTAAAAAAGGAATCAAAGAGAAAATAACGAGGAAAGCGGGAAACAAGGACATAAAAAAACTGAACGCAATGGCATTCGCCCGCATCATTAACATTGGATTGAGGAAAATTTCATTGTATAAAAAAATCCCAACACTATACAGCGAAACGCCTTGAAAACCCGGCAATGAAGTAGTCTCCAACCGTGATTTTGAACGCGCTATAAAGGGCGATTCAGTTACGTATGTCTTTATCTTTTGAATCATACTCTTCACAAAACAATTAATCAGCAGCTAATTTTAGCGTTTAAAAATGTAAAAATAACTAAATCTACTAATATGTAGGCGATTATTTTAGCCCAACTACTTATGTCTCTTATTGGTAGTTTAATTATTCATATTTTAACGACCCCTCAGTAAAAAAGGTGTGATTGTGTGGAAATATGCTGAAATTTATTTTTTACCCCGAATAGAAACCAGCAGTGATTGCATAAAAAAGTTAAGGAACAGACTTTTGCCAAAGGCATAAGCTGTTCCTTAAAAAACGAAATGATTAACCAACTTTAGAGAGTAAATGCCTTTTATTTCATTCAATTACTCCAAATACTGAGGGGGTAGAGTTAAATGTGATTTTGTTTGTAATACATTTTTTGTGTTTATTTGTTTGAGTATTTTTTTATTAAAAAGCAAAACGCAGGCTCAATCCAGCATCATAAAAAGCAACGGGTCCATCAAAGAAATCCACGAAAGGTTTGAAATCAAGACCTATATTGATGGGTGCATTCGGGATTTTATAATCCAATCCAATGATAAAATCAACCCCTATGACGGTGGCTTTATCGCCTTCCCTTACCACATAAGTTCTATTATTTTTGACGATGTAATAGCGACCGCCATAATTAAAAAATCCAACGTGTGCGCCCGCACCATAAAACCACGTTAAGCCAGCTGCATTGTCCACAGAATGGTGTTTTTCATAAAGCCCCGTTACGAGAAAACTCTTTTGCCCAAAACTAAAGATTCCTTCTAAAGCAGTCCGTGAAGCAGTGAAATGTTTGATGGTCGCGCCACTTGTCAAACCGCCCAAACGAACGCCGATGGCGGTGTTATAATTCTGTGCATAACCACAAAAAGAAAGCAGAACAGCCGATAAAATAAGGATGTAGTTTTTACCTAAGTTTTTCATTTTACTATTTTTTAGTTGATTTTTAATTTTAAAAACTGTTTTATAAGTAGGCGTAAAAAAATAAACCTGCCTGCCGGCAGGCAGGCGCTGCTATCGTCGGGCTGTAAAATGAAAAAAATGCGGAGCAAAGCGGAGTATTTTTACATTTTATAGAGCCTACTTAAAAAGATAGCAGTGTTTATTTTAGCCCAACTACTTATGGCATTTCACTTTTGATCAAAATTGGTAAAATACTCATTCAATATTTCAAAAAATCGTTCCTGTACTCAAACGTAGATTTTATAATTATTTGAGGTTCCACTTGACTCTAATTGAGGTATAAAATACCCATATATACTTTGATTGGCATATAAAGTCGGGGCATAAATTGCCCATATCGGGCACTAAATGGCATTTTTTATTATAATTTTTTCTCACTGCCTTCAAGTTCAAGTGTGGCTCTACATTTTTATATATGATTTAGGAATGGAAGTAATAAATCAAACTAAGCAAAAAGACTATGGAAATAAAAGACTTACCCGCCGTAAAAAACAACGTAATCTCAGAGCACATCAGAGAAGCTTTTTCTGAAATGGGGCGAACATCTTTGTTCGGTATCCGCTTTTTTAAAGAAGCATTCAGCCCGCCCTATGAGTTCAAAGAACTCTTGTTGCAGTGCTACAATATCGGTTTTAAATCCTTATTTCTCGTATCTGTCACAGGATTTATCATGGGTGTCGTCTTGACTTTGCAATCGAGACCTACGCTTGCGGAGTTTGGTGCCGAAAGCTGGTTGCCCGGCATGGTTGCCCTTTCGTTGATAAAAGAAATTGCACCCGTTATCACGGCTTTGATTTGTGCAGGGAAAATTGCTTCGGGCATAGGAGCAGAGTTAGGCTCCATGAAAGTTACTGAACAAATAGATGCCATGGAAGTATCAGCAATCAATCCTTTTAAATATTTGGTGGTGACAAGGGTAATGGCTACTACTCTAATGATTCCACTGTTGGTGGTATTCGCGGGTGCGATAGGGATGTTGGGCTCTTATGCGGGCTTTAATATTCATAACCACATTTCTGTGTTCCGTTTTTTCTCAAAAGCGTTCGAATCGGTTGGATTTGATGATTTGATACCCGCCATTATTAAAACCTTTTTCTTCGGTTTTGCGATTGGCATTATTGGTTGTTACAAAGGTTATACGGCTTCACAAGGCACCGAAAGCGTCGGGAAAGCCGCCAATTCAGCGGTAGTAACGGCTTCATTAACCATATTTATTATTGATATGCTTGCCGTTCAAATCATTGATTTACTTTAAAAAACTCAAAACATCCTCCATAAATTTTATCCCAAATTATTATAAATAATTTTAAAATGAACATCAAGAATGACTGAATCAATCAATATCATAGAAATAAAAGGCTTACGTAAATCGTTTGGCGACAATCAGATTTTGAAAGGCATGGATTTAAATATCCGAAAAGGTGAAAATGTGGTGGTCTTAGGGAAATCTGGTTCTGGAAAATCGGTTTTGATTAAATGTATTGTCTGCCTCATAGAAGCAGATGAAGGCAGCATCAAAGTTTTTGAAAAGGATATAACGCAGCTTGATAATACCGAACTCAATGAAGTACGGCTAAAAATGGGTTTTTTATTTCAAAATGCCGCCCTTTATGACTCTATGACTGTGAGAGAAAACTTGGATTTTCCGCTTAGGCGTACCCACAAGGATTTATCGGAACAGGAACGTGAAACCATGGTCATATCAGCTTTAAGTGATGTGGGTTTGGAAAAATCCATTGATAAAATGCCTTCTGAACTTTCAGGTGGCATGCGCAAAAGGGTGGGTTTGGCAAGGTCGCTGATTTTAAAACCAGAGATTATGCTCTATGATGAACCGACTACGGGACTCGATACAGTCACTTCAAGAGAAATAAGCGAATTGATTTTGGAAATGCAAAATAAAAATAAAACCACATCCATTATTATCACCCACGACATGGCTTGCGCAAAACTGACGGGCGATAGAGTTGTCGTATTCAAAGAAGGGGTAATTGCTGCCGAAGGCACGTACGATGAACTGGAACGAAGCAACGACATATGGGTAAAATCTTTTTTTAATTAATTTCTTTTAAAACGATATCATGAAAAAAAGTACTGACTATATATGGAAATTAGGCATGTTTATATCCGTTGGGTTGATATTACTAACCATCGGAATTTATATCATTGGCTCCCAAAAGAATCTTTTTAATCCTGTTTTTAGGATGAAAACCATTTTTACCGATGTCAGTGGCTTGAAAGTGGGGAACAACGTCCGCTTTTCAGGTATCAATGTGGGAACTATTGATAATATTACAATTACGTCTGATACAACAGTTCAAGTGGAATTTATAGTTCAAAAAGAGGTTCAGAAGTTTGTTAGAAAGGATTCAAGAGCTGGTATAGGTTCAGAAGGATTGATGGGCGATAAAGTTTTGATTATCACTCCCGGGAGCAATAATTCGCTTCAAGCCGATGAAAACGATTTTATTTTCTCTGACAAACCCACGGATATGGAAGAGATTATGGCGAGTGTCAAAATTTCAGCGGACAATATCGAGATTATTACCGACCAGCTTGCCAGAATCACCTACAATATCAATAATGGAAAAGGAGCCATTGCCCGCTTAATAAAAGACGATAAATTCGCTAACCAACTGAATCAAACAATGTCCAACCTGCAAGAAGGCTCAAAAAGCATGACCGAAAATATGGAAGCTGCCAAAAGCAACATTTTACTGAGGGGGTATTTTAAAAAGAAGAAAAAGGAACAAGAAAAGAAAGAAAAAGAGACGGATAAAAAAGGGGTTGATAAAAAGCAATAACTTCTTAATGAACACAAAGTACAGCAATTGACGAGTTTTTCTTACTCAAAGTTGCACATTAGGTTTTATTAAATATCAATAAGGAAAGAAAAATAAATAAATTTACATTCTTTTGATTAGGTATAAAATTAAACAAGGTTCAATTTTTAAATTCGCCCCCATACCCCCGAGGGGCAGGGTTGATTGGTTCTAAAAATGGCGTTTTATGTGCGAGTCCGCTGGACTCGAAAAATACCTCTTAGAGTATTTTCTACAAATATGTGAGTCCTCTGGACTCAATATTAGATGCAGTAATGAGTCCAGAGGACTCACACCCCGAGTACTCGGGGTAGAAATATTGAAAAAACGGGTGTTTCGAGTCCAGCGGACTCGCACATAAATATCAATTTTTAGAACCAATCAACCCTGCCCGAGGGGGGATTAAATCTATTAAAAGTCGAATTTTTCACTTTTTTGAGATATAATCCCTCTTCGGGAGTATGGGGCAAATTTGAAATTATGCACCCATTAAAAATACCAGAGAATGTAAATTTATCCTTACTCCATTCCTATGCTAAAAACATCTAATTTTTAATAGAATACAAAATGTTAATTTTTAAATAATTGAAAATCAATATTTTAATACAAAAGTTTTTCAATTCAGCCGTGTTAAATTATTGACTTTAACAATTAAGTGGACTACTTTTGAGTTAAATGAGAATCACTCACTC
The DNA here is from genome assembly GCA_031424515.1 of Saprospiraceae bacterium. GTDB lineage: Bacteria > Bacteroidota > Bacteroidia > Chitinophagales > Saprospiraceae > JAAFJT01. The sequence continues at coordinate 10,078 of JANPHO010000324.1, read as the reverse complement.
ACCTGACAATAATCATTGAATACCCCTTACTTTTAGTTCACCTTTGTGCTATTAAAAATCCCATATTCAACACAATTTTTTAACCGATATAAATTTGACTAACCATGAATTTAGTAGCGCCCGTTTCTTCAATTATGGCAAAGGATATTCCGACAGTAATGCCGAAGGATTCAGTTTTGAGAGTCAAAGAAATCTTTGAAAAAAGTAAGGTTTTTCACATCCCAGTTGTCAAATACAAAAAAGTAGTTGGCATGATTAACCGAAGCGATTTCTCTTCATTTTGTAGCCGATTAAGCCGACAATGGAGCGATTTTGCGGACAATTCCAAATGGCTAAGAGGACATACCGCTGACGAAATAATGTCCGATGTGCCCCTTTCATTGGAGTGTTGCGACCGCATCGCCGTTGCCGTTGAAATGCTGCGTGGGAACGGTTTTATGGCTTTACCAGTTGTGGATAATGACAATCTCATTGGGCTCATCACTACTCACGAAGTGATGGAAGCCTTAGGCAAGGAAAAAGCAGGTGAAAATGATTATTACACGATTTATTGAAATTTGATTTTCTATTTGCACATTCTATTCAAAAAAAAGGAGCCGCGTTAGATTATTTCTAACGCGGCTCTCTGTTTTTTATATAGAATTCAATATTACTGTACATTTTTATTCACCACAGAGGACACAAAGAAACACAAAGGGTCTTTTTAAATTTTAAAATTATGTTTAGAAGTTCAAAAAATACTTTGTGTTTCTTTGTGTTCTCTGTGGTGAGAAAAGTGTACAGCAATATTATAGCATTCTATTTTTCATTAACTTTTCTCTTTTCAAAATCATTTAAAAGCTCTTCCACTACTTTTTTATAAGAGGATGTTTCATCAAGCGGGTCAGAAATGAGCAGCAATGAAGGGTCTAAATCATACTTAGATTTATCCATCGGTTGCGCGCAAATGGCAATATATTGCTTCATTTCATCATTCCTGTACTCCATCTTATATTTAAAAACATATAAAATCTGGCCTTTATACTTTTGGGTTTCTAACAAAATGAATTCTTTGGATTCGCCGTAGTCTTCATCATTTAAATAACTCAGAATTATGCCTTCAGCGATGTCTTTTTGAATCAAATACTGAGGGGGTACTTTCGAGAGCAGGCTGTCTCGTTTTAAAGCCTGTAATACATAATACCAGTTGGTTTTATCTTTTAAAAGCCTTTGCCATTGTTTCCCATCTACGGTTTCGCCATTTTTAGTGAGTGAGTGAATCGCTTCACTCAGCATATAATCATCTTGAACAATTAAAATTCTCTTTAAAAATTGAATAATTTCGGGAGTACTGGGTATCGCCCTAAAAAGTTGAATATAATAGTTGATGGAATACGAATTTTCATCTCCTTCATTCACTTCTTCTTTCTGATCTTTAGGCTGCGCAATTTTTAAAAAAGGTTCATATTTTTCAAATAATGTCTGCGCCGCCTTCAAATACTGAGGAGTATAACGAGCGAAAGTTTCTTTCATCAATCCGAGTGTATCATTCTCGGCTAATGTGCTGGTGGTCAATATTATCATCTCATCTTGAAGAGGATTCTTGACGAGATTGAGCATTTTGTCGTAGTACAATTGAGCCCTTTGAATGGAGTCTATCAAGAAATTTTTCAAAAAATAAAATTCACTCAAATTTCTAAGATTTAGCGATTGTGCGATTTCAAAAAAGCGGTTTGTAGAGTTTAAAGTATCAAAATTTAAAATATGATAGAGTATTTCGTTGCGTAAAAAAGTATCTTTTTCAGTGTTTTTAGCGAGTTTTTCAAGCAAATCGAGCGTGGAAGCGTCTTTGAATTTGGTTATTTTATTTAAAAGATTCATCCGTTTACTGCCTTCACTAAGGGTATCGTTAGCGTATTTTTTTTGAACTGCTTGAATCAACAAATTTAAATCATCTTTTAACCATTCAGTAGCTATGAGGGCTTGATTGGCTTCTTCACTTACGGAATCTATCGACGAAGCTAAATCATTGATAATCAATTGCTTTTTAGATGAAAATATGTCTTTTTTATCGTTTTTACCGATGAAATTAATGGTTTCAAATACCTTTTTAGTGTATTCATCGGTCGCTATTTCGTAGGGAAGTATAAGGCTCACTTCATATTGATAACCATCTTTTTCAAAAATAATCGACTTAAAAGTATTCAGTGATTTTGTGTAATCAAATGTTATCAATTGTGCTTTGAGCCCTTTTAAAAGGGTATCTCTGGTAGTGATATTCAATAATTCGCTCCCCGCTGATTTCAAATCTCTGATATATGTGTTCCAGAAAGTGTCTGGGTTCGTCATACCATAATATTTTGAAAATTCAGTTCTCGAAATTACATATACGCTGCCCGAATGATTGTCCGTTACTTGAATACTGATTTCTTCCTTTGAAGGGTAGTTGCCCTTGTTTTTTGCGTATTTATATTCCTCTCTCGAAGTGGGCAATCCAATATTGATGCCCATTTCAGGAAAATCTTTTTTAGTTAATCGGGGCTCTTTATAGGGTAAAAACCTAAAAGAATTGAGACTTTCCTCTAACTTTTTATCATTGTCTTTATTTTTCACCAAAGGCGGTTGGGCAATCAATAAATATGACCGATTGGCTCGAAGGACCGCGCGCATGAGTAAACTTATACCATCGACACTGACTTTGATATTGTATTCGGGGTAGTTTCCGTAATGTTTTGTCAAAGAATCTATTTCTATTTTAGCTTTTAGCTTTTTAAAATTCTGAATAGATTCTTGGATTAAATTGGACAGATAAAAGCTATCGTTTTCGATGTACATACCTTGTGGCATATCATTGTAACGCAACAAATAAGTGATACCTTCTTTGATATCTTTACTTTGAAAAATATTATAATAGTATGCCAATTCCTCTCCAGTTTGAAAGGGTATTTGGGCTCTTAACTCTTGAAAATCGGGTTTTACGGGCATTTTCATGCTAAAAGCGCCTTTTTCATCTTCATAATTTTGCCAATCTGGGAGCGGTAAAGGGCTGATTTTTAAGCTTTTCAGAAAGATTTCTGCTCGTTCTGTATTGTCTTTATTATGTTTATCAAAGAAAACTACGGTTTTGTAAATGGTGTTATTGGCAACAAAAAACCGACCTAAAACCGAGCCATCAGATTTTGAAGTTGCCGAAAACTGGTAACCTTCACTTTCTCCGATAGTTATTTTTTCTTTCACTAAATTTTTAAAAGTGCGAGAAGAATACCAATCGTTGAAGGTATTTTCTAAAATTTTATCTTGGGCAATCTTTTTACCGATGTAGGGAAAAAAGTCCGCCTCCGCAATGTGAATAGCTCCAGTGATGATATCGTAATAAATATATTGTAAGCCTAAACGCTTTCTATTGGAGCTTAATTTATTCATCAAATAAGGTTGCTCCGGAAAATCCAATTCAAAACGATTAAAATCGTCTTTTAAATGGTACCATTCTCGCTCCACTTTTTTCTCTTTATACTGCTGCGCTAAGCCCGTAAACTGAGGGGTCACCTTTCGCACCGTGTAGCCTTTATTGCGCAAAAGAGTGATTAAACCCATGGAATCGGGTAAATGTGCCGCACCAACTGCACAAAAGACAGATTTATCCCGCATGATATTCTCCATTTTTTGGAGCATCCGTACGTTGCGATTGTCCAGCATTTCTCTGCTGTATTGGTCGCCATTATATGTTTTTTGATTTTTTACAATTCGGAGGATGTTATCTAAATCACCGTTTTTATAGACTTCAATCATCTCTTGCATTTGGGCAAAATGCTTGAAAATTGAGAGAATAGATGTTTCTTTTTTAGTAAAAGTTGAGTCTTCAAACTGCTGAAAAAAGCTGTCGTTGAGGTCTTCGTAATCCTCAAGGCGCTCTAATCCGTGGATGGATTTGCCTTCTGAGTAAGCTATGCGGGTCAAATAAAGGTCTAAAAATAAGTCTCTGTCTTCTTCTTTTTTATCTTCATCCCTTTCCGTGAGCCACCCTTCTATGAGATTGGAGTTTTTGGATTCCAGTGAATCCATATTAATTCCTTTGCTTTTTAAGGCTTGAATCAAGCGTTCATACCCTTTTTTACTCAGTTTTTTACTCAATCTGTTGGTTGTATCCCCAGACATGGTAAGTTCCCATTGCTGATATATCGTCGAATCCATCCGAACCTCCGAAGCAAATGCTTCGCACGATGCTAATTTTAGTAAAACAGAATCGCTGAATTCAAAAACCCGTTTATCTCGGAGGTGCATCGTTCCGAAAAGGTAGGAAGGCTTGGTCAAACCATTGCCCGTTATTTCCCAAAGTAGGGCATAATTCTTTTTATTGTCAGGAACACTTTGAGCTGAAAGTGAATAAACGAAGCCGATTAAACAAAGCAAGGCAATGTTTCTTTTGAAAGTAAAGTAGTGCGACATGAGTTGAGTAATTTTTTAAATGTTGAATAGTGATTGATGCTCAAAAGGTGAGTTTAAAGCATATTTGATAGGTTTTATACGGGGATGTATATTTTAAGATGCAAATACCCCTCAGTATTAGGGTGAAAATGCCTTCAATACTGAGGGGGGTACAATTTATTGTAAATCATTCCTACCGCCTAATTACTTAGCCAGATGGTCGCTATTGCTCCGTTTAACCACTGATTTTACTGATATTGACTGATTTTACACTGATTTTTTACAAAATTACTTATAAATCAGTGTAAAATCAGTCAATATCAGTGAAATCAGTGGCCAAACGGAGCGTAAGCGACTGAATAGCTAAGCAATTACCCTACCGCATCAAACTCACATCTCCTTTCCAAATTACGCTTCTGCCACTGCTTTTGCAGGTAGCGCGAATCATATAGATATAAATATCGGGATTGAGTTGCTTTCCTTGAAAAGTGCCATCCCACTGAGGTTTTTCACTTTGTTGACTGAACATGAGAATGCCCCAACGGTTATAAATCAGCATTTCTGATATAGTAGAATTATTGTTGTGGACTTCAAAAATGTCATTATTGCCATCGCCATTGGGTGAAAATGCATTGGGAATAAATGGCTCACAAACCCTACATTTAGCGTCGTACTGAACTTTTAGGACAACTATACTGTCGCAATTTAAATAGTTTTTAAGGGTGTCTCGATATGTCCCCTCTGTCGAAATACGGCGATTCCCAATTTTTAATGTATCTCCTTTACACAATAAATAATCCTGTTGTGTCATCGAGGAGTCGAGTACGGTGACGTTGAGTGTGACGGTACTGTCACAGCCTTTTGAGTTTTTATAAACTTCTTTATAAACGCCCGTTTTACTATATGCCCGATTGCGTGAATTATCGCCTTCACATATAGTCAGTGAAACAGTAGTATCACTTCCTGAATATTGCATTTTACGGATAATGAGCGAATCACAACCTTTGAAGTTACGCAAGCGAAGCGTGTCTATTTTACCCACATTATTTTTATCGCAAGTGACTATATTGGTGCGAATAGTATCGTTAAAAGATACTTTAGTGGTGACATAAACAATTGAATCACAACTATTTATCTTTTTAAAATTGTATCTTAATGTCGTCGCTACTGAGGGGTAACACACCACCGAATCACGCCGAACAGTGTCACTTTTAAAAGGTGTTAATTTGATAATAGTATCTTTTGAAATACAGCTATTTCGCCTGATTTTTATATTATAAGTCCCTGCTGAAAGGGCTTGAAATGTGTTGAGCGCTTGATAACTCTGCCCATTATTGATGGAATACTCAAACGGCTGTTGACTGCCCGAAACCACTATTTTAATACTTTCAGTACCATCGCACAGGGGCGTTTTTTCAATTTTATCAATCGTTAAAGCTTTATAATTGACAGCTGACTGAGGGGGGATAAAACCAGTAACCGTTCGCCCATTATCACCGCTTGATGCACCATGAGGTGTGTTCGTGTTGGTATAAATCCCGTATCTACCGCTGATGAGATTGAGCGATGTAAAATTTGTGGCAGTGGTATTTTTTAAAAGTAAAGCACCGCCGCTACCGCCACCCCCAGGCCCATGTACACCTACTGTATTGCGTAAAACAGTGCCACCATCACCTCCTTTTAACTCTAAGGCAACGGAGATACTGTCCTGTGGTGTATTCAGAAAAATAGTGCCTCCTGCACCGCCACCACCTTGACCATCCGTGAAAGGCGTCACTCTTCCATTAGCCGCTTTTACGCCATTACTTCTTATTATTTGCTTGTTTCCGTTGATTCTTTGGGCATTAATGATGATAATGCCACCACCATTTCCACCCGCCGTGGCATAATCATTGTCACCATGACCCGCACCGCCGCCACCGCCCATGAATATTTTATTGATAGCCGAGGTATATTGTAAGGCATTTCCGCCAACGCCACCCGTTGTATTTGTGTTCGTACAGCCTAAAATTTGATTGCCACCTGTACCGCCAAAACCTATGTTGCTTCCGCCTGCACCACCCGCATTATTGGCATTTCCACCGCCACCGCCATTACCAATTGAGCCTCTTCCGGAAGAAAAACTTGATTTGGCTATCGCAATTCCTTCTCCTTTAAAAGCTCCTAAAGATGAGCCAGTGGGGTATTTATAATCTACTGCTCCGCACGGAATACCTGAAATTCGACTTGTACCACCCCTAAAACCTTTTCCTGAAACATCAATGGCGCCTTCTAAAGTGACGGTTTCAGCTTCAAAAATGAGGATGCCGCCAGTAGTACCATCCCACGGTTTACAGGATAGATTTTTAGCGTTAAAATTGGCATACACGGGTATATTCACTATTTGTACTTTTCCTGCCACATCATACCCCCTCAGTAAAGTATCGCGTAAACGGATAGAATTGCCCGTAATGGAAGAGATAAATCCCATTTCGTAATTACCCGCATTGTCGTAATTCAATATTTTACCAAAATTAGCGGAATTAGTTGTGTCAATTACAGCCCCCTGTGTTTGATAAATCAATATTTTATCGCCCGCTTTAAATTCGGCAGCATTATCCACGACAATATTGCCATTGTCACAAATTTCTGTAACCGCTGCATATTTATTGATAACTGTACTATCGGGCCCTAAAAATACTGAGAGCCTGCCCCCCCGAGTACTCGGGGTCGGGGGGGTAGGAGCAGGAGAAATTTGTTCCTTCTCAGTTGTTTTAATAAAAAGACTAAAATAGATAGAAATGAGTGTTATAATTATTTTCATACAATGAGAATATTTGCTTATTGATTCGGTTAGTTTTGTAAAGTAGAACGCCTGTTCCGTAAAAAAGCGCTAAAAATGTGTCAATGTTTTTTTTATTAAAATGCGGAATTGGAGTTCCGCTCTACGGGATAAAACACAATTTTCACGCAATTTTAACTTTAAAAATAAATAAAATATTATTTTAAAGTAACTAATAACTAAACGTTAACAAATTTGAATTTTAAGTATAAAAAAAGCCCCACTTCTGAAAGTGAGGCTTCAAGTAAACTATCTTCAAAGATGAAATATTCTTTATGTAATTTCAATTACAACATCCGTTGCCATTGCAATTAAGTGTTACACGGTATTTAGTGGTTTGACCCAAGTTAGAAGTCGAGAATGTATTCCCTTTTTCACCTGGGATATCATTCCATGCGGCACCACCATTTGTGCTATTTTGCCATTGAATGCTGCAATCCACACCACCTGTAATAGTCGCATTTAACTGAATACCTGCGGCACCGTTACAAACGGTTGTGCTCGCTGCGGTTACTTTCACTATTGGTTTTGCGATAATATCCACGGCAGTCGAATTGGATGTGACTTGAGAGCAATTACCTAAAGCACTTCTGATGATAACGTGATAATATGTCGTTCCCGCCGTAGTTGATGATGGTGTGTAAGTTGCACCATTTGCACCCGGAATATCCGACCAAGTGCTGTTGTCCGTACTGCTTTGCCATTGATAAATCAATGTTCCGACACCCCCCTCAGTAGTAACCACTAAAGGAAGCGTTCCACCCACACATTCAGTCAGTGGAGTCGGTTGAGCGGTGATATTGATACCGGGAACTACCGTCAAAACCACATCATCGCCGTTGCTACAAGTGCTATTGACATCAATCGACCATCGCAAAGTTGCTGTAGTAGAAGTCACTGTCACTTTTGAGGTTGGTGAATAAGGGTTTTCAATAGCCGCCGTACCGTTTGTAACAGTCCAAATGCCCGTTCCAACTGTAGGTGGGGTAGCAGTCATTATGAAATCATTTGTACATTGATTTTTATCAGCCCCTGCTTGAGCAATTGGCGCAGGAACAACAGTTACAGTAGTTACCGATGAAGTCACTGGTCCACAACCACTACCTGATTGAGTGATTTCTAAACGATAGTAAGTCGTTGAAGTCAAAGCAGGTGTATTGTAAATGACATTATTTGCACTACCGATATTCGTGAAAGTCACCCCATCCGCAGAGCTTTGCCATTGATAAACTATAGTTCCCGTGCCATCAGAAACCGTGGAACTTAATTTAGTGCCCGTGCCTGTACAGATAATCGCATCATTTGCCACTACGGTAACTGTAGGGTCACTGAAAATACGTACTCTTGCTGAACCAGAAGTCACGGCAGTACAACCCAAGCCAATTGGCGTTACCACCACTCGATAGTACATAGTGCCCACAGAAGTACTTGGCGGTGTGAAATTGCTATTATTTTCATTTAAAATATCTGCCCAAGTGGCATTATCCGTACTGCGTTGCCATTGGGAACTTTGGAATCCAGTTCCACCGCTCGTGCTAATGCCCAGCATTCGATTGCCTCCCAAACATTCATCAAAACCAAGAGGACTTTCGTTGATGGTCAATTGTTCCGCCAAATTGAGTAATACGTCATCAAAATCTTCGCAAGCAGCATTTACGCTGATTGTCCAACGTAAAATAGCTGTTTGAGAAGTCACGATGACAGTAGTATTTGGTGAATTTGGATTAGTAATAGTCGCAGTACCATTTATAATTGTCCAAGTACCCGTTCCTACTGAGGGCGTATTGGCAGTCATTGTAAAAGTACTTTGACATTGCGATAAGTCTGCTCCCGCATTCGCCAAAGGCGCATTAGTAACAGTCAAAGTAGTCGTAGCCGAAGTTACCGCACCACAACCATTACCCGATTGGGTTACGATAATTCGATAATAAGATGTCGCTGCCAAAACAGGTGTTGTTATAGAAAGCCCCGTTTCACCGCTGATATTATTGAAAATAACACCATCCGATGAAGATTGCCATTGATATGTGGCTGTACCAACGCCATTTGTTACACTCGCTGTTAAAACGGCCGAACTACCTGTACACAGAGTCAAGTCACTCGCTGTAACATTTACAGTTGCAGATGGTACCACTGTGATTTCAGAGGCGGTCGAAGTCGCAATTCCACAACCATTACCCGATTGTGTAACCACTACTTTGTAGTAGCGAGTTGCACTCAAAGCACCCGTATTTAAAGTGACATTCGTTTCACCACTAATATCATTAAAAATAGTATTATTCGTAGAAGATTGCCATTGATAAGTAGTAACCCCCGTTCCATTAGAAACAACTGCTGTTAGAACAGAAGACCCGCCTGTACAAATAGTTGTATTATTCGCTAAAACCGAAACCGTTGAACCTTCATTAACAGTTACAGTAGTTGCCGTTGAAGTTGCCGAACCGCAACCATTACCCGCTTGGGTGATAACCACTCTATAGTATCGAGTTGCCGTTAAAGCACCCGTATTTAAAGTCGCATTCGTTTCACCACTAATATTACTGAAAGTAACATTATCGTTAGAAGATTGCCATTGATAAGTCGGCGTACCCGTTCCGTTTGAAATTGAAACAGTTAAAATGGCATTTCCACCTGTACAAATTGTAGCGTTGTTAGCCGAAACACTCACTGTTGGTGCAGGGACAACAGTCACCGTAGTTGCCGTTGAAGTTGCCGTTCCACAGCCATTACCCGTTTGCGTGATAACCACTCTATAATAACGAGTTGCAGTTAAGGCGCCTGTATTTAAAGTCGCATTCGTTTCACCACTAATATTATTAAAAGTGATATTATCGGTAGACGATTGCCATTGAT
>JANPHO010000323.1:0-3169 GCA_031424515.1 Saprospiraceae bacterium | reverse complement strand
CCACGGCTTTCATGGTTTTTTACAATAAAACATTTAGATATGTACGCGAATTAGTGACAGAAAATGATGCCGTTTTGGAATTTCAAGTTGAAATAGACGGTATTATAGTCAACGGCGTGGACATGATTCGGTGCGATAATGGGGGTAAAATCATAGATTTCAAAGTGATGGTTCGCCCATTAAAAGCAGTAAATTTGATTCATCAAAAGATGATGTTGATGCTTGAAAAGATGAAATGAGCGTGCTTAACTATCTTGTTTTTATCTAAAACGCTGTTATCTTTGTGGAAATTCAATTTAAAATCATGAGTGAAACACCAGAGCAGTCCTATATCAGCAAAGTCCACCTCAAAGGCTATAAAAGTATCCGTGACTTGGAGATTGACTTCAAGCCAGGGCTGAATATTATTATTGGACCCAATGGTAGTGGGAAGACTAATTTTTTGGAGTTTGTTGAGGAGTTTCTTTCATATTCAAATGAGAATTTAATAAAAAACAATTTTTCTGGTGAAATTCAAATTGAATCATCTGGCATGCCTTTCAATGATTCACTCATTATGCAGGGTTCATTGAGTATCAAAAAAACGGGTAAATTTTTTATAGGAAATAATAAAAAACCTCTTTTTAAAATTCAAGAATTAATTTTTAATTATGATAGATTGGTAGCTGATAAAATTCTTACATATAACGATTTTAATCATGAACCTAATATTGAAAAAGTTAGTGGTTCATATGCTATTAATTTACCTAATAAAATTGAATACGGAAATCCCTTAAAAGAGATACTTAGAAGGCCTCTAGTAATTAAAGTATCTCATGATTTCGAACCATTTAATATAGATGAGAATCTACTGGATTATAAGGTTAGTTACCTTAATTTAGAAAATAGAAAACAACTTCCAGGAGTAGGTCTATTAATCGAAGACAGCTTTAAAAGTAGGTTCATCACAGATAAGCCTCCATTACTAAAGAATAGATTTATTCTGAACAATGAGTTTATAAGATGTTTATCAGTTTACACTCCTATAAAAAACCTAAAATTGAATTTTGACCTCGCTCATGAATATGATGAAGGCAATGCTATAGACAATCTATTTCTTGAATTCTTTGTAGATCACAAATGGTTAAAATGGTCACATTTATCTGATGGAACTCAAAGACTATTTTATATAATGACTATTTATTACGGTAATAAATTTAACCCTGTTTTAATAGAAGAACCCGAACTCGGCATCCACCCCGACCAACTTCATAAACTCATGGATTTTTTGATTGAACAATCCAAAGAGAAGCAAATTATTATCACAACACACTCGCCAGAAGTGTTGAACGCTATTCATCCTGATGAATTGGATAGAATTATTGTCACTCGGTATGATGCTGAAAAGGGAACTGTTATGAAGAAACTCTCGACAGAACAAGCCAAAGAAATGGGCGAACGCATCAAAGAAGGCGATATGTTTTTGAGTGATCGTTGGGTACATCTCAACTTGGAAGACGAAATCTTTAACGCTGCTCAACTTAATGAAAAATAAAGAAAAACGCTTAAAAATCGCCATTTTAGGAGAACATCCCGATAATGATGCTGAAGCATTTAGAACACTTTTAGAGAAAAGATCTTACCCAAATGCTCAATTTGATATCCCTATTCGCAATCTAAGAGGTGGACAATTGGATGTGCCCGCTGCTGTTATTAGGCAGATTAAAAATGTAAAACGAGAGAAATCCATTGATAAATTTATCATTGTAAGAGACCTTGATGGCATTTTACCAGAGAGGGATAAAGTAAAAAACCGTGATGAATGGTTTCAAAAAGTGAATAAAGGTATTGACGAAAGCGGTATTTTTTACCTCGCCATAGCAGAAACGGAAGCATTGCTTTTATCTGATATTGAAACAATTAATAAAAAGTATGGTACTAAACTACCCCAACATGCTAATCCGATAAGTATTCTCGACCCTAAAAAAGAACTAAAAACCAAAACAGAAAAAAGCAAATCACCTTACGAACCCAAACATTGTGGCGATATTATGAAAGAAATAAACTTTCAAAAAGTATTGGACAACCACAAAGGCGAACGCAGTTATCAAGCTTTCATATCAAATTTAGATGATATTTTAAAATGAATACCCCTCAGTATTCTACACACTTTCACTACTTTCCCAAAAAAACACCCTACTTTTACCCCAAAATAATTCAAATTGAGTCCTCAAGTCTTTTTAATAACGCCGCCTTTTACGCAATTGAATACGCCTTACCCAGCCACGGCGTATATCAAGGGCTTTTTAAATACTAAAAATGTATCTTCTTTTCAAGCGGATTTGGGTATTGAAGTCATTTTGGCTTTGTTTTCAAAACAAGGTTTGACGGATTTATTTGCGCATATTGAAATGTCCAATCAAACGCTTTCTGAAAATGCGCAGCGCATTTTGGCTTTAAAAGACGATTATATCAACTCCATTGATGCTGTTATTTTATTTTTGCAAGGTAAAAATCCGACCTTATCGCACTTGATTTGCCAAGAGGATTTCTTACCAGAAGCTTCTCGATTTGCTCAATTAACTGATCTTGAATGGGCTTTTGGTTCGATGGGTAATCAGGATAAAGCCAAGCATTTGGCAACTCTTTATCTTGAAGATTTGTCGGATATCATCATGGAATGTGTGGATGCACATTTTGGATTCAGCCGCTACGCCGAGCGTTTGGGGCGTTCTGCGAACAGTTTTGATGAATTATACGCAGCTTTACAAGCCGATTTTACCTATATTGATACAATTTTTGTTAAAATACTGAGGGGGCATTTTGCGGATTTCGAAACACAAAACACGCATTCCGAAATACGACTCGTGGCGATTACAGTTCCTTTCCCAGGCAATTTATACAGCGCTTTTAGGTGCGGGCAATATATTAAAAAGCACTTTCCGCATATAAAAATTGCGATTGGTGGTGGCTTTGCCAATACAGAATTGCGCTCTCTTTCGGATGCTCGGGTATTTGAATTTTTTGATTTTATCACGCTTGATGATGGGGAAGCACCTTTTGAAAACCTGATTGAGCACATTAATGGCAAACGCCCAATTGAGCTTTTAAAACGTACTTTTACGCTCATCAATGGCAAGGTGGAATACATCAATAATAGTTTTACAAAAGACTACAAACAGGCTGATGT
>JANPHO010000322.1:0-3276 GCA_031424515.1 Saprospiraceae bacterium | reverse complement strand
TGAAAGCATATTTTTGATTTCTGTTATTTTTTTCATTGACTCTATTTTGTTACCAATGGAGAATCCAATAATTAGGAAATAATGTTTTTAGATGAGTTATCATGAGATATGGATTAGAACATCCGCTTTTTACACTTAATTAAAGTGTAGTAATACCACCACCTGGGCGGTCACGACGCTTGTCATCTTTTACATTACCATTACCATTGTTAGACGTGCCATTATCAGCACCACCTTTTACATGAATCATTTGAGAAGGCGTTAAAATGCCTGAAATTTTGATGTTTTTTAATATATTCATTGCTAAAATATTTAGTTTAATTGTGGAATTATACTAGTTTTATCTGGTTTATTGGGACTTTTTAAAAAAATAATGCCGAATACCAGGTAGCATTTATTGCTTTAGATACTCGGCATTGCTATGTGAACTACTTTATCTTAAAGTTCGAAATTGGTATTAAAACTGGTTTTGCTTAAAGTAGTCGTCGTCGTACCACCACCAGGGCGTTGACGACGTTTGTCATCTCTTCTTAGACCACCTTTCAAATCCACAAGCTGTGAAGTCGAAAGCGTTTCGTCTAAAGAAAGCATGTTTTTAATTTCTGTTATCTTTTTCATTGACTCAATTTTGTTGTCTTCTATATTGAAAACTACTAATTAGGAAATATTGTTTTTTGATGTTATGTCATGAGATATAAATATATCCAACATTTTCACTTTAACGAATTAAAGTGTAGTGATGCCACCACCTGGGCGGTCACGGCGCTTGTCATCAAGAACAACGCTAACAGTAAGAGTATTACCACCCTTCACATTAATCATCTGAGCAGGTGTAAGAATTTCAGAAACTTTGATGTTATTTAATTTTTTCATCTTAAGAAATCGGTTAAATTGTTAAAAAATGATTCGTTATCAAAAAGTATGTAGGCATAATCCATGCCATTTTTTGTTTTAGTTGTTTAGGTTAAGGTTTTTGGTTTTTAGGGATTCTATTTTTTAATAAAAAATTAGAATTCGAAATACCTTGAGCTTTTTGAAAAGCTGCTCGGGCTTGTAGTAGTAGTACCACCCCCAGGGCGTTGACGGCGCTTATCGTCTCTACGACATCCACCTTTCAATTCTGTTAACTGCGTATTATTTATTAGTTCTGAAGTAGAAAGGCTGTTCTGAATTTCTGAGATTTTTTTCATAAGTTAATTTTGATATGCCATAAAGAGGCTAATGGTTAAAAAATGGTATTAAAACGGCTCCATCATGTGTTGTAAAATTTTTAGAGCGTCGTAATACCGCCTCCTGGACGTGGTGGGCGTTTGTCATCTGCAACTACTGCAACTACTGCTGTTGTAATAGCCGTAATATTCTGAGTGGTAGTAGCTGTTGGATCATAAGCAGCAACACCAGCGCTGATTATAGCACTCCATGTAGCACCTCCTTTTACATCTGACATTTCTCTGGTCGATAGCGTATTTATCGACTTGATGTTTTTGATTGTCATAGGATTAATAATTTTTGATTAAAAAAAATAAATTGTAAGAAATAAATTTCGCTAACACAATCAAAAGTATTCCGTCACAGAGTCAATTATTGCCCCGTTTTCGCTGGTTAGTGACGGAGTCTTTTTATTAAATTAAAATTTATTTTATTTTTTAAAATCTTTAAAATCAAAAAAATACCTTTTTATTTTTAATATCAATAATCTCTTCTTGTGTCTGATTTTCGGTGGTGCTTTTATCAAAAAAATAACCCTTAAAGCCTATAATTAGACTTTAAGGGTTAGATATGAAATTATAAAAATATTTTATTTGACCAGATTCTCAACCGCTGCTTCCATTTTCTCGAATTCGAACCCCCTCAGTATAGCTGCCATTTTGAGTGCAATTTCGTCGGTGCAAAGGTTTCCGATGCTCCCTTCATGCGTATGATGCACCTTTCTATCCGTTTTAAATTGATTATTCTCAATGGATTCGCCCACTTGCTTGTAGGCATCTCTAAACGGAACCCCCTTCAGTACAAGGTTATTCACTTCCTCTACACTGAATAAATAATTGTATTTTTCATCATCCAAAATCCCTTTTTTCACTATTATATTGCTCAGCATAAAGGTCAAAATATCCAAACAAGACTTTAATTCATCAATAGCCGGGAAAATAATCTCTTTCATCAGTTGAAAATCCCTGTGATAACCGCTCGGCAAACTGCTTGTCAATAGCGCAATTTCAGTCGGTAAGCTTTGCAAACGGTTGGCTTTTGCCCTGATTAACTCAAAAACATCGGGATTCTTTTTATGGGGCATGATACTTGATCCCGTCGTTAATTCAGTAGGTAAACTAATAAAATCAAAGTTTTGATTGATATACAAGCAAATATCCATTGACATTTTAGCTAATGTATGCCCAAAGGCAGCCAGACTAAATGTCACAAAATGCTCAGTTTTGCCACGCCCCATTTGAGCATGTACAACATTATAATTCAAATTATCAAAACCCAAGAGCGATGTCGTAAATGTCCTGTTAATTGGCAAGCTCGAACCATAGCCCGCTGCTGAGCCCAAAGGATTCTGATTCACTATTTTATAAACTGCCTGTAAAAGCTGCATATCGTCAGTCAATGTTTCGGCATAAGCGCCGAACCACAAACCAAAACTGGAAGGCATGGCTATCTGAAGGTGCGTGTAGCCAGGCAAAAGCACATCTTTATATTTTTCACTCTGAGATTGTAAAACGGCAAAGAGTGCAGTGACCCCCTCAGTAATAGACTTCAATTCCGCTCTAAAATAGAGTTTTAAGTCTACCAGCACTTGGTCATTTCGGCTTCGGGCTGAGTGAATGCGCTTGCCTTTGTCGCCCAAAAGCCGGGTTAAAAGAAATTCTACCTGCGAGTGAACATCTTCCACCCCTTCTTCAATCACAAAATGCCCGTCGGAGGCTTCTTTATAAAGTTTTTTTAAAGCTTCACTAAGTGCCTCAAAATCTTCTGCCTCCAAAAGCCCCACTTCTTTGAGCATAGTGATATGCGCTAAAGAGCCTAAAATATCATAAGGAGCAAGCCTTAAATCCATTTCTCTATCCCGCCCAACGGTAAACTGTTCAATTGCTTTATCCGTAGAAGTCTGTTTTTGCCAAAGTTTCATAATAGATAATTAATTGTCTTTGTTAAAAAAATGCAAAATTCGACTATTCGATTGACTTTTTATTAAAAAAATTGCACTTCAAATTGGCGTAAAGAAGGAATTTTAAGCGCTCAAATATTTCTTTTTAATATTTTTTATAGTCCGTT
>JANPHO010000321.1:0-3199 GCA_031424515.1 Saprospiraceae bacterium | reverse complement strand
AACTTTTAAAGGGGCTCAAAACCATGCGCGTATTCAATCTTTTGTCTCTACTCTTAGAAAACACAAAATGAATGTCTTTCAAAATATTTGTTTAATTTTTAACAGGCATTTTAGCCGATTTCTGGCTGCCTAAGCTTTTACAATATGACTTTAAAATGCCTCATTGCTGATGATGAACCATTGGCACATACACTGCTTGAAAATTATATTGCTCGACTCAAAACCCTTTCGGTCGTCGGACACGCTTATAATGCCTTTGAAGTTCTCGATTTTTTAAGTGAAAATCCAGTAGATATTCTCTTTTTGGACATTAATATGCCCGATTTGACTGGTTTGGATATGCTCAAAACGCTGTCAAATCCGCCAATGGTTATTCTGACAACGGCTTATTCCGAGCATTCATTGGAAGCTTTTGAACTCGGTGTGATGGATTATTTATTAAAACCCATCAAATTTGAAAGGTTTTTGAAAGCGGTGAATCGGATTATTGAAATCAAAAAACCAACCCTTCAAAGTGCGGCCCCCCCCTCAGTATTCACGACCATTTCACCGATTGAAAACGCTGAAAAAACTGAAAAATCGCACAATGATTTCATTTTCATAAAAGACGGAACGACCAATTATAAAATCAATTTCAACGACCTTTTATACATTCAAGCTTACGGTAATTTTGCTAAAATCCATACTTCGAGTCAAACCATTTTAGCATCCATCACCATGAAGCACCTTGAGGATGATTTGCCCGAAAATATTTTCACACGGGTTCATAAATCCTACATCATCAATATTCAAAAGGTCGGTAAAATTGAAGGGAATACCGCTTATATTGATAAAACTGCCATCCCCATCGGTGCTGTTTATAAATTGGCTTTGGATAAAAAGATTAAAAACTGAGTAAAAATTATACCTATGACACGTTCAGAATTCGATAACTACCTCACCACCAACCATTTTCCTGCTGATGGTTTCATACTTTTAAAAGCCTTATTTCACGATGCGCAAGGTGATTGGGAAGCTGCGCACGATATTGCTCAGAGCCATGAAGGAACGCTACTTTATGACCATTTACACGCCTATTTACATAGAAAAGAGGGCGATACTTGGAATGCCAATTATTGGTATCGCCGCGCCAAAACGACTGTGCCGAACGTTTCATTAAAACAGGAATGGAGCGATTTGGTGGATTATTTTATTGAAAAACAATAGCGTATTTTAATAAAAACCCCTCAGTATTTGACCTTACCCCTATGTTTCCTTAAATTTAGGTTTCAAATTGAAAACCTTTATTATGAATAGAATTGACCGCCTTTTTGGGATTCTCACCACTCTTCAATCCAAAAAATATACAAGTGCTGATTTTATTGCTGAAAAGTTCGATATCAGTATTCGGACAGTTTACAGAGATATAAAAGCGCTTGGCGAGCAAGGCGTCCCTGTGAGTTTTGAACCTCAAAAAGGGTATTATGTGATGAAAGGGTATTTTCTGCCGCCCGTTTCATTCACGACTGAAGAAGCGCAAGCCATGCTCATGATTGAATCAATGGTGATGGGATTGACGGATAAATCCATCAAAAATCATTATTCAGAAGCCCTCAATAAGGTAAAAGCCGTCTTGAATCGCCAACAAAAAGAAGCAATTGAGCAAATGCAACAGACGGTAAAAATGCAATTGCCCTGCTTTTTTCAAGGCAATGATTATGAATATTTGACAATTATCCAAAAAGCCATTTCGAATAAAACCTGCTTGCATCTCGAATACAAAAATGCTAAAGAAGAGGTGAGCGAGCGATTGGTGGAGCCTATTGGTTTAGTTTTCTATGCCTTTAGTTGGCATTTAATTGCGTGGTGCTGCAAAAGGCAGGATTATCGAGATTTTCGGGTTTCGAGAGTGGTTGTACTGAGGGGGTCGATTCAGCCTTTTAGCAAAGAGTGCCATATTGATTTGAATGAATACATGAAGCAAATTCCGGTGGATTATTGACAATAGCCGTGGCACCGCTTTTAGCAGTGCCACGAGTTGAATATTTTTTAAAACAAAAAATAGTATTTAAATTTTATTTTAAAAAAAATGTTAAAAACTTCATGCCTTAAAAACTGACTGACATAGGGTTGTCAGTGGCGGCTCTTTTCTTTGTGTCATTATTTAATTCGTTTTAAAACAAAAGATATGACACAGATTAAAGAGCTTTTAAATGAACTCGAACGAGAGGGCAACACTACCCGCAGAATGTTGACTCAAGTACCAACTGACAAATTTGGATGGCAGCCGCACCCCAAAAGCATGGCCATCAGAAGTCTTGCCACCCACATCGCCGAATTGCCTACTTGGATAGGTATGATACTCCACACCGATGAATTGGATTTTGCCACCAGCCCTTATCAGCCCGAGAAGATTGATAGTTCAGAGGGATTAATGGCATATTTCGAGCGCTGTATGGCAGAGGGTAAAAAAGAACTTGAAAACGGTGAAGGGATTGATTTGACAAAAGACTGGGTTTTGCGCCATGGTGATACTATTTTAAGCCAATCGTCAAAATCGGAATTTATTCGTCAAACTTTTAGCCAAATAGTACATCATAGAGCACAAATGGGGGTGAATTTACGTCTATTGGATATTCCGATTCCGGGTAGCTATGGACCGAGTGCGGATATGCAATGGTAAAACTATTTTAGCTTTAGGAGTCAGAATAATTTTAATATTCAGACACTTAATTGAATATATTTTTGAAGGGTAGGTATAGCGATATGTCTACCCTTTAAACGTTTAAGTTGTTCAAAATAAAACGAGTATTTTTATATTTCAAATTTTAAAGCTAAAATCAGCGTTTCAATGTTAATGGAATACTCAAAAGGTGCTTTTTCTTTTGAGCTTACTAAAATTTAGCATAAATTTGGTAAAGTATTTAAGAAATCTTTGAGTTAAAATAACGTATAATCATGTCAAAAACATTAAACTTTACCCTCGTTTTTATATTCTTTTCAATTCTGCTTAAAGCTCAAAAAGCAGAATTAATTGCTGAAAAGAGCAATTATGTAAAAGGTGAAATAATCTTTCAACTTGCTGAAAATCAATTTTTTACGGATTTTAAAAAACTAATTTTAACTGAATTTGATGGTTCGGGGCATGAATATTTTACGGCAGTTTCTCCGAATTTACGCATCTATTCATTTCATTTTGACAGTGATGTTTATGATGAAA
>JANPHO010000320.1:0-9846 GCA_031424515.1 Saprospiraceae bacterium | reverse complement strand
GGATGTTCGACCTGCCAATAGTCCTTCTTTCGCCTTTTCAATTAATACTAAAAGAGATGTTTCCGTTTCAAGACAACCGTGTTTGCCACAACTGCATAATTTATTATTCGTAAAAACGGGAATGTGGCTGAATTCGCCCGCAAAACCAATATCACCTCTGTACAATTCGCCGTTTAATATCAATCCTAAGCCCACACCCCAGCCCATATTGATGACCATCACATTCTTTTTATCCACAGCCCCACCAAATCGCAATTCGGCTAAAGCTATCGAGCTCGAATCATTATCGATGAAAACGGGTAAGCCCACCGCATTGGAAATAGTTTCAATAATACTGTTTCCTGAGGTTTGGAGAAAAGAGTAATTAACCCCTTTTTTAACGTCAATAAAGCCAGGCATGGCTATTCCAATGCCCGAAATTTTATCTTTATCAACGGGCAAACGGGCAATAAATCCTTCAATATTTTCGGTCAGAATGGCGAGTGCATCAGGATTTTTAGTGAGCGGAAGGTCAAATTTTTCAACTTCGCCCACATAATTATTCTGCATATCCATCAAGGCAATACGGGTAATAAGTTGATCCATCGAAACCGAAACGATATAATAAATATCAGGTTTTATCGAGTACATTAAAGGTCTTCTTCCGCCAGTTGAGGGTGCAAGCCCCGTTTCTATGACCTTTCCCTCATCAATCATCTCATTAATCAATTTTGTAATCAGAGGAAGGCTTTTATCCATCACATCGCACAGGTCAGCACAAGACATTGATTGGGCAAAGTAGAAATGTTTTATAATACTTCTTTTGTATGATTCTTTCTTATCTGCCATATTTTTTGGATTAAATACATTTTTAAAAACAGACCGAACTTAAATAAACCGCTCACACACTATTCTCAAAATCTTATAGAAATGGTGAATTTACCAATTTTAATTTTATTTGGTTAGGTTCTTCGTTAAGAGCTAAGTCTATTCTTCGCTCGGTCTGAAAATTGATAACTAAACAACAAGAATTAGCAAATATAAAAAGTTTTATTATTTTTTTATAAAAGTCGGTTCTCTTTATTTATAAAATAAAAAATATGTTTTACTGTACAACTTAATTTTTCGGAATTCCCCACTTATTTCGTATTTTTCGGAATAAAAACGAGGAAACCAATACTTTTTACCACTTTTCATGCTCTTATTAAAACTGAACCATTATGAGTATAATCGCAAACATTTTAATAATTTTTATCGCCTTAGAACACATATATATCCTTTATATGGAAATGTTCGCATGGACAACATTGGGTAAAAAAACTTTCAGAAGCCTTGACCCCTCTCTTTTTGAACCCACCAAAACGCTCGCTGCTAATCAGGGGCTTTATAACGGTTTTTTATCAGCGGGCTTGATTTGGTCGCTCTTGATTTCTGACTCGGAATGGCGTCTGAATGTGGCATTATTCTTCCTTTTATGTGTAGCTATTGCTGGCATTTATGGCGCTATGACGGCAGGAAAACGTATTTTTTACGTACAAGCTCTGCCCGCTTTGATTGCTGCCGCAGTAGTGATTTATTTGAAGATTTGAGGATATGAATATTCGAGTATTTGAAATCGCATCCTCAAATCTTCAAATTTTCAATAACTGAAATTATGGTCTTAGAACACCACCCTTTCGGCAGTTATATTCCGCCCAATGTGCAATATTTAGTGGTGGGAACATTCCCTGGTCGGCAATTTTCACAGCGAACCGTTGATGAAAACGAAGCTGATATCCATGCTTTTAGCTATGGCGGGCGCAATCAGTTTTGGCGGATTATGGAAAAAATATACGGCGTAGATTTGCTGACGAGAGATAGTAAAAAGGCTTTATTCAGAAGCCTTAATATGGGCTTGATAGATGTGATAAAATCCTGCCGCCGCAAAAAAGCATCCAATTTGGATACTGATTTGGTAGATATTGTTTGGAATAAGCCCGAATTTGACCTTATTTTAACAGAAAACAAGATTAAAAACGTCTTTTGCACGGGTAAAGCGGTGGCTCAAATTTTTCAAAAATGGTATCCCGAGCAGCCTTTTGTGGCTTTGCCTTCGCCCTCCCCTCTCTACGCTGCCATGCGTTTTGACGATAAATTGAATTTTTATAAAACAGTTTTCCCAGAACCCTTTGACTCGCTTTCCCGTTTTTAAAAATAAGCAATTATTTTCTACCTTTGCCGCCAATATTGAAAAGGCACTCAGAAAAGACCAATTATAAATTTAAAATAACCATAAATTATGTCAAAAGAAGTATATATCGTTTCCGCCGTTCGAACGCCTATTGGCAGCTTTGGGGGTACATTGGCTGATATTTCAGCAACTAAATTAGGCTCTATCGCTATAAAAGCAGCTTTAGAAAGAGCCGGGGTTCCGCTTGATGAAGTGGATGAAGTTATTTTGGGTAACGTTGTTTCCGCTAATTTAGGACAAGCACCTGCTCGCCAAGCGGCTCGATACGCTGGCTTACCGGATGGTGTCAATTGTACCACAGTCAATAAGGTGTGCGCTTCGGGTATGAAATCTACGGCTTATGGCGCCCAAAGCATTATGCTGGGCTTAGCGGATATTGTAGTAACTGGTGGTTTTGAAAGCATGTCGCAAATACCGTATTACATTCCAAAAGCACGTTTTGGCTATAAATATGGCAACGGGGAATTGATTGATGGCTTAGCAAAAGATGGTTTGGTGGATGTTTACGACCAAATAGCGATGGGCGTTTATGCCGACCGCACAGCCGCTAAATACGGTTTCACGCGGGAAGAGCAAGATGCGTTTGCAATCCGCTCTTACAAAAATTCAGCGGCTGCTACTGAGGGGAGGCGTTTCAAGGATGAAATCGTCGGCGTAGAGATTTCGAGTAAAAAAGGAACCTTTATGATGACCGAAGATGAAGAATATAAAAGCGTGAATTTCGATAAAATTCCTTCCTTACGTCCAGCCTTTTCAAAAGACGGAACAGTGACCGCTGCCAATGCTTCCACCATCAACGATGGCGCATCCGCACTCATTTTGGTAAGTGAAAAAATGGTTAAAAAGCTGAATTTAAAGCCCATCGCCCGCATAGTCTCCTTTGCGGATGGCGAACACGAGCCTGAATGGTTCACAACTGCACCCACAGTTGCTGCGCCGATTGCATTAAAAAGAGCGGGATTAAAACTCAGTGATATTGATTATTTTGAGGTAAACGAGGCATTTGCGGTAGTGCCCATGGCATTCGCAAAAGTGATGGATTTTGACCCTAATTTAATGAATATCAACGGTGGAGCTTGCTCTTTGGGGCATCCGCTCGGCTGCTCAGGTGCGCGTATCCTCACGACTTTGAACGGTGTTTTACATCAACAAAATGCCAAATACGGTATGGCAGCTATCTGTAACGGTGGCGGTGGTGCCTCAGCGATGATTATTGAAAAATTGTAGCCGTTTTTTTGGAGTGCGTGTTTCGTGTTTCGGGGTTGTACTTCATACTCCAAAACACGAAACACGCACCCCAAAAAACGCTTATCCCCCCAACTCTCTAATTTCTCTTTCCAAAGATTTGATGGGTCCCACGTAATCATTGCCTAAGGCATCAAAAAAGCGGGGATTTTGAATCTGTATTTGTTGAATCACCAACTCACGCAAGGCTTTATCTTTTCTAAAATCCTCCAACGTGAGTGAATTCACATTCATTTTCTTGGATTTGAAAAAGGCTGTATTTTCCTTTTTAATGACATCAATCGCCTTTTGGGTAATCGAATCATCTTGATTGGTAATTTCACGGATAATATCATTCAATTTTGAAAAATACTCCTCGCTCAATTGCTCCAATTGCTTATGCAATTCTTTCCTTTTTTTATCTTTCAATTTTTTATCCGCCGCCGTTTGAGCTTGTTTCTGCTCTTTTTCAAAGGCAGGGCTGGTATATTTGTTTTTAACCGCATTGATAAAAAATCCCGCGACATTGTCCTTTATTTTACCTTGATTGAACTCGCGTGAAGTGTAATTCAAGCCATTTTTAATATCAGATTCATTCTGTGTATCTATCAGCAACTGTAAAATCTCTGCCCCGATACCCATACTTTGCGCCAGCGGAATCAAATCATTTAAAATGCTTGCACTCGTGCTTTCCGCATTTTTAGAAGTCGCTGATACTGAGGGGTTGGTCATGGAGTTATTGTCTTTGTTTTTAATGGGTCTGAAATAAATAGACACCACTCTCCTACCCTCTTTTATTTCATCGAACTCAAAAGTCGTATCACAATATTTAGTGAGGTCTTCTTGAGCTTTCATTAAAACGCGCTTTTTAAAATCGGCGTAAAGTGGATACAATTCCACGCCATTATTATCCTCCGCTTTCATGAAAAGCATCTCTTTCAATTCATTAATGGATGCCTCAAAACCATCTTTTTTAAATTCATTTTCCTTAATAAATTCAAAAACTCGGATGGAATACACACTTTGCAATTCGCTGATATTTCGGATGTTATACTTTGTAAACTTCTCTTTTAACTCCAATAAATGCGGAATCAAAACAGGATTGAATTGAAGTTCAATATACGACTCTTCCCGCTGTTCAGAAGCATCAGGCTGCGTACCTGCAGAAATAACGCTGAAAAACATCCACCTTTTTTCACCATTCGACGCCACATAAGGTATGTAAAAGGGCTTTTTAATGATATTCTCTGGAACGCTCCTAATTATCTGATATTCGCTCTTTCCCATTGCACCATAAAAAGTCATCAACTCCTTTACGGGGATGCGCATAATCGGAAATTCCTTTCCATCGCGGCGCAATTGGCTAATCATGTACAAAAACACGCGTTTTTCCCATAGTGTGTAGCTGTATTTCGCATTTATGAGGTCATTTGAGCTGACCACATATAAACTCTTCTCGTAACGGCTTTTCATTTTTTATTTTAATTATATTCAAATTCGTTCAAAAAGCGTATAAAACAAGGTAATTCTGTTCAAAAAATGTCATATTTAGCATAAAAAACTACTTTAAATTATGATTGAATGAATTATATTGAGTTCCAAATCTGTCATATTAACCCACATATTTCACTGAATTTATTTCTCTGAATATTGTAAAATGACAGTTTTCATTAAAAAAGAATAACATATAAAAGAGATTTATGTAAATATTAGGGACATATATGCCTAAAATAAGGGCAAAAATAAGAATTTTCATGAAATATGACAAACAAGTTATTCTTGTCATAGTTAGTTCCAGATATGTCATAATTTAGTTCCAAATTTGTCATAGTTAGTTCTAAAATGGTCATAATTTAGTTCCACTTCTGTCATATCTTGATACCAGTTTTGTCATAATTAGTTCCACTTCTGTCATATTAATTATCATATCTAATTGATTATCAATGAAATATGGCACTTCTAAAAATTAAATTTGTTAAATGAAATAAAAAATAAACAACATTAAAATGGAGAGTTGTTTATTTTTAGAAAAAGGCTTTTTTCTTACTATGCTATATGTAGAGTTGTAGAAATTCTAAGTTTTACCAACTCTACGACATTGAAAGTCATAGTGGTTATAATTCTATTTGGGAGCGAGTAAATTTTTAGAATGCATCCTTTGAGATTCATAAACTGGTAGAATATTACGGAATCTCTTTGATTTCTAAGTTATCATTTTGTGTTTTATTTATTGCGTAATAAACTTGATTAAGTAAACAACTTAATTAAGTTTATTGATTTTGTTCTGAATTAATTATTTGAGCCTATTTTATTATTGCATCGATAAAAGAGTAGTAAATCATAAGTTCTTTTCTCAAATCTTTTTAAATAAATGAAATTCAATACTGTTTCACCAACTTTTTAAAGTATAAAATTAATTTAGTAGATTTAAAAGGCTACTTTATTGCGTAACAAAATCAATAAACTTAACTAAGTAATTATTTTAGTTAAGTATTTTATTTGGAGAAGTAAGTAAAGTTTATATTTTTGCACTAAAATAACTAAAATATAAATTATGGCAAAAATTTTAATGTTTGGTAATCAGAAGGGTGGGGTAGGCAAATCACAATGTACGCTGATGTTAGCTTCTACTCTTTCACAAGCACCTTTTAACTTGAAGGTGGTGGTAGTGGATATTGACGACCAAAAATCAATTTCATCGTGTCGGACTATTGATAAAACGGCTTATGGCAGTACACAACCCGAGCCTTACCCCGTTTTGGATTATTCAATTTCGGATTTACAGAACAATATCACTCAACTGGATCAAGAATATCAAATTATCCTCATTGATGCCGCAGGAAAGTTGGATGCTAAGGCAGATGTGACCCAACAAGAGATTTCAAAATCATTGATGTACGTGGATTATCTCTTTTTGCCTTTTGTATCTGGCAATCATAATCTGGATTCTACATTCAAATATTTGCGTTTTGTGCAGCAAATTCAAGCTGCTCGCCAACTGTCGAATCGTAAATTGGCTTCTTATGGCTTTGTGAATATGTATCGCCACCGCTCGCGGAAAAATCAGTTTTTGATTCAAGATATCGAATCCATCACGGTTTCTGAAAAATTGCCATTTTTGAAGAATTATTTGTTCGATTATGCCCTTTTTTCCGACGGTGACACTTACATGAGCCTTTACGACGCGGCAAGTAACGATACAGCACACCAAAACTTCGTGGCTTGGATAAATGAAATAGCTAAAGTATTGGGTATAATTAAGTAAAATAAGTAATGAACTTATATAAGTTTATTACGTAAAAAAATATAAAATGATTAAAAAACAGCGCATTCTGCCCATTGCCGATAAAATTGAAATCAACACGGACGCTTTTAATACCGAAAGCAGTGGAAGCTTACCCGATTTGGCTTCTGTGAATCAAACGGTTGCTTTGGTGACGGGTAAGCCCATTCAGCCGCCTACACTTATAGCGGAAACTACACCCCCTCAGTATCAGCAGCCTTCAATACCACCACGGCAGATTGGACGACCTAAAAAAGAGATTGCCGATGGCAGAATTAAATACAATACCATGATAAAACCCGAGTGGATTCGCAAACTCCGCATCAGAGCAGCCGAACAAGATATTTCACCGGCAGATTTATTGGAGCGTATTTTTCAAGATTCAGCTTTATTGAAATAACATGCGGACAATAGGGTAGGGGTTTCTATTAAAAGGCTCATTTTGGGTAAAACAACTGAGGGGGTAGCGGATTAAGCTACCCCCTCAGTTGTTTTACTTATATATTATTCAGCAGCTTTGATTACCAAAACGGGCAATTCGCTATAAATCGCCATTTCTCTTGTAACGCTGGAGTGCAGAATGCGTTCCCAAAACTTGCGGTATTTGGTGACTACTACCACCAAATCAGCTTTGTATTTTCTACCATAAACATTTGTGGCTTCCACAACATCTTCTTCTTCCACAATATGGCTGTACATATTCAACTTCGGGGCTTGGGTTTTAAAGACAGTTTCAATATCCCTTAAATCAACGTTATAATTATCGCGCTCTTTATCTTCCGTTTTAACAAAAAGCAAATGCACATTTGAATTAAAAGTTTTGGCTGTTTCAGCTATTAAACCCACGTGCTTGAATGATTTATGGTCAAAATCGCAGGCATACAATAAATTATCAATCTCTTTATAGGAGCAACCTTCCGGAATCATCAATACATTACAAAGCGCTTTTTGCGATACATTGGTAGAAACACTACCGAACATGATTTCGCCAAAACTCTGACTACCCGCTGTGCCCATGATAATCAAATCATAATCTTTTGATAGTTCTACAATAGTCGGTGCAGGTGAGCCATTGAGCAGTTGAGAGTGCACTTTTACTTTTTTATGTGTCTTTGTGCCTTCCCCGCTTTCCATTTCCTTATCCACAAAATTGAGCAAAGCTTCTTTGAGTTCGCTTATGGTTTGACCCATCATGTAAGTAGGGTCGGCAAGAGGCATTTCGGGAACATAATCCGAATAAACATGAACCACGTCCACGGATGCATTGAATGTTTTAGCCATTTCTAAGCTATATTCGAAAGCAGCACGAGCATTATTCGAAAAATCGATTGGAACGAGGATGCGACTTATAGTTTTCATAACAAAACGGGTTTTATTGTTAATTGATACCATAAAGTTCGCCTCTAATTCCTTTTTGCATAACAATTAGGGTCAATATACGGCATGATAGATGTCACCTTTCGAAAAATACTGAGGGGTGGATTAATTATTCTGAATCCCCAAAATGGCCTTTCCAACGCTCAAAAGCTGCCTTTTCAAGCCTTTCACGGTCATCAGGATGGGCTATTTCAACAAGAGCTTTTGCTCGTTCTTTAAGGCTTTTACCATAAAGATACGCGACACCATACTCGGTAATGATATAATGCACATTGGCTCTCGTGGACACCACACCTGCACCAGTTTTTAAAGTAGGTACTATTTTAGAAATGCCTTTTGCGGTGCGAGAGGTAATGGCAATAATCGGAACGCCACCTTCAGATAGCGAGGCTCCCCGCATAAAATCGATTTGGCCACCCACGCCTGAATACATGAGCATCCCGATAGAATCCGCGCAAACTTGCCCCGTCAAATCAATTTCAATGGCGCTATTGATTGCCACTACATTCGGATTTCGGCTGATATTTCGGGTATTATTGACATAATCAATGGCTTTCATCTGAATTCCGGGATTATCGTCAATAAAATCGTACAGTTTTTGGCTACCCATTAAAAAAGACGCCACCGTATGACCCCTCAGTAATTTCTTCATACTGTTGTTCACAACGCCTGATTCGAGCAATGGGAGTAAGCCATCAGAGAACATTTCAGTATGCACGCCGAGGTTTTTATGATGCGTCAAATTTTCTAAAACGGCGTTGGGTATTGAACCAATACCCATTTGAAGCGTAGCGCCATCGGGAACAAGTTCGGATATGTATTTACCAATTATCTTCTCATTTGAGCCGGTCGGTTCAGCAATAACCTCGTGCAATGGTCGGTCGTGTTCAACTAAAAAATCAATGTTTCGGATATGAATAGCCGCATCTCCAAAAGTACGGGGCACATATTTATTCACCTGAGCAATCACCAAACGCGCCGATTGAACAGCTGCCAATGTGATGTCAACCGACGAGCCAAGCGATACATAACCATGTTTATCAGGCGGAGAAACAGATATTAAAACCACATCAATAGGGACAATTTTTTTCCGAATCATATTGGGTGCTTCACTTAAAAAAACGGGGATGTAATCTGCTCGCCCTTCCATCGTCGCTTGCCGTACGTTAGAACCAATAAAAAAGGAGTGGAGCGTAAAAATTCCCTTATATTCTGGGGCAACGTAAGGCGCATCCCCCTCAGTATGCATGTGATAAATGTGCATATCCGACAACTCATGGGCGCGCGCCACCAGCGCATTTATCAAATGATGCGGTGCGGCGGCTACACTGTGAATTAAAATGTGATTTCCTGATTCTATCTTTGAAATAGCCTCTTGCGCGGATACAAAAGTTGAATTCATGTTTTTTTTATGTTTTAAATGAAGCGCAAATCTTGCTTTTAAAAAGCCCTCAAAAGCTGAGTAAAATCATTGAAATGAATGATTGTGGTTGCTTGAAACTTTCTATGAAATGTAAGTTTATTTCTACTTCATTCCTATACTGAGGGGTGAATTTAACTGGATAGTCGCTTTCGCTCCGTTTAGCCACTGATTTCACTGATGTTGACTGATTTTACACCGATTTTAAAGTGAACGTGATATTGTTATTCGAATTGGGTATCGTTTTAAATTTTATTTAAAATCGGTGTAAAATAAGTCAACATCAGTGAAATCAGTGGCTAAACGGAGCGAAAGCGACTCCTTATTAATCAT
>JANPHO010000319.1:0-2278 GCA_031424515.1 Saprospiraceae bacterium | reverse complement strand
AACTTTTAAAGGGGCTCAAAACCATGCGCGTATTCAATCTTTTGTCTCTACTCTTAGAAAACACAAAATGAATGTCTTTCAAAATATTTGTTTAATTTTTAACAGGCATTTTAGCCGATTTCTGGCTGCCTAAGCTTTTACCTATTTTCAATAAAATTCTTCTGATTAATCCGTGCCACCGCCTTAAAGCGGTGACACGGGTTTTAAAGTGCCAAAGTAGAATTAAGTAGGCGTTTAAAAATAACCGACAATTTCTTTTTTAAGTCGGCTCTCAAAATTATAGAAAATTCTCCGCTTTGCTCCGCATTTTCTATAATTTTAAGCCCGACAGAAATTGTCGGTTATTTTAAACGCCTACTTAAAATGGCTGTTTGGAATCATCCAAACAGCCATTTATTTTTAAGGACGAATTACTAATTCAGATACAACTTTAGCATTACCCATTTGAGGAACGAAGGATTCAGATCTGACCATGCGTCCATCAGCAATCCAGTAGGTCGTCTTTTGATTCGCGTTTTCAGAGTCTTTAGTTTCCACTACGGTACAATCAAATTCGACTGCTTGAATAGTTATCTTTTCTTTTTTAACCACTTTTATCACCCAAGTTTTGATTTCTTTGGTTTGTGGATCAAATACTTTGTAAGTACTGGTCATGTTTTCTTTCAAATCCATGGCACCAATTACCAAATCAGTACCTGCTCCATCAGCCAAAAGTTCATCCGTTACTTTGATTGTACTGTTTTTTGTTTGGCCATTCACTTCATAATTGGACTCTATCCCCCCCTCAGTATATTGCAGCTTTATCTTTAAAGGACCTTGATCCACTTGCCTTTTATCTGGCTTGAGTGTTTTTTTATACACCGTGCTAATATCCACGATTTTACCCATTGCAAAAGTAGCATTGTCGGTAATAACCCATCTATCGCCATCGTCTTTGACTACACGTGAAACTGTCATCGGGGTCTTTTGACCCATCATATCTATTTCCACTTTATATTCATAACTGGCAGCTTTCAAATCTTTCACAGGTTTTATTAAAGAAATGCCTTTAGAAGCCACAATCACATCTGCCACACGTTTTGGTTTCTCTACTGTTTTTATATCTACAGTTATATCTTTTAACCTTTTTGCAACATCAGGTTTCATACTTTCTTGATACCTACCACCCAGTTTTTGAGCAATAAATTTCTCGGAGGCAGCCAGATACGCCATATTATTTACTGGTCTTGCAAAACCATGTCCTTCGTCGGGCGCGCAGATGTATTCAATAGGAATGCCTTTTTCACGCATAGCTACCACTATTTGGTCAGCTTCGGCTTTTTTAACGCGTGGGTCATTAGCCCCTTGCACTATCATCAAAGGAGTTTTAATCTTATCCACATGATTTAATGGCGATTGCCGCTCCAATTGTGCCTTTCCTTCAGGTGTATTAGGGTCGCCCATGCGTAGGTGGAATACTTTCCGAATAGACTCCCAATATGGCGGAATGGAATTAAGCAGCGTATTCAAATTAGAGGGCGCCACTACTGCCACTGCTACTTTGTAAAGGTCAGGCGTAAAAGTAACACCCGCTAAAGTAGCGTAACCGCCATAGCTACCGCCTGTAATGCCCACCCTTTTTTTATCAACAATACCTTTATCAATCAAATATTTAACTCCCCAAGTGATGTCATCTTGCATTTTGTCGCCCCACTGTCCATTTCCGGCATTCAAAAAAGCTTTGCCATACCCCGTTGAAGCCCTAAAATTGGGTCGTAACACAGCATAACCACGATTAGCATAAAACTGAGCAGCACTATTATACCCCCAATAATCACGTCCCCACGGGCCACCATGAGGCAAAACCAAAAGCGGCAGATTTTTACGCGCTTTTCCTTTTGGATAAGTAATGTAAGCGGGGATTTCTAAACCATCACTCGATTTATATGTGATGGACTCCATCGGAGCGAGGTGCTCTTTAGGAAGATTCGGACGAGGATCATATTGAAATGTAATTTGTCGCGTTTTTTTATCAAATAAATATGCTTTTCCGGGATCCGTATCGCTGTAGACGGATATTAGGTATTTTGTCTCGGTTAAGTCCGAAGAATTTAAAGAGAATTCCTTTCCTTTGAAGTACTCTTTTAAATAATTATAGTCTTTTTCAAAGTCTTTATCCTTAAAATAATACCTCTCACGTGCATCTGTGTAAGATGTAAAAAGTATTTTACGGGATATGTCGGAAAAGTTAGCGCCACCAAAATCCACCTTACCCAGTGGATCTTTTTCCACAAAAGTC
>JANPHO010000318.1:0-16267 GCA_031424515.1 Saprospiraceae bacterium | reverse complement strand
CGAGGATGTTCTAAAGGAATAATTTTATCAAAAAAATGGTATTTTTTATTTAATTTTTCTAAAAAATCACTGTTTTTACCTGTTCCTAAGCAATAACAGACATCTCGTTCAAAGCCCATTTCTAAGAGCGTTTCAATGTTTTTAACGATAAAATCATATACTGCTTTTGTGAGAGCGGGGTTGTCATAATAGTTATAGTTGACTTCACTTCCTTTTTCAGTCCGTTTTGTAAAACCCAAAGGGCAAACCGAATTGATGTAAAAATCTCCGTAAAAACGTTCCACCCCACCGTAGGCTTCAATCACTTTATAAACAAACACAGCGGAAAGCTCCTTTGTGGAAGGTATCGCTTCGGTTATAATTTTACACGTTTCCTTTAACCTCACAGAATCCGTGAAAGGAATACCTGTCAAACCTGCCCCCAAACGCCCCGGATTAATGCCCATTATCAAGCGGCGCGGTTGTGTGTCGCTATAAAATTTATTGTAAAACAGCTCCGTAACGCTTCGTACTGAGGGGTCTTGGTAGGGATTCATCACACTTATTTGCTCTGGCAAAACAGCATCAAGTGATAGATTCGCATTGTATTGGATTATTTTTTCAGCAAATTTCATTTTGTTATCAAGTATTCAATTGCCAATTTATAACCCGCCAAACCCAAGCCTACTACACTTCCTACGCATTTAGAAGCAATATAAGAATGGTGACGAAATGCTTCACGGGCGTGTACATTTGAAATATGGACTTCTACGAACGGCACTTTTACGCCACTTATGGCATCCGCCAAAGCAATGGAAGTGTGCGTGTAAGCCCCTGCATTAAGCACAGCCCCAATATACTCGGGATTGAAACCAATCGCATGGATTTTATCCAATAAATCTCCTTCATGGTTACTCTGCAAATAATCGAGCGTTACTGAGGGGTATGCCCGTTTCAGAATTTCAAGATAATCTTCGAAGGTCTGGCTGCCATAAATATGTGGCTCACGCTTGCCCAAAAGATTGAGATTAGGTCCGTTTAGAATTAAAATTTTCATGATAAAATATTGGATGTACCGAGTGCCATGTTCCATGTGCCTTTCATACTACGCTTTTAGGGGCACTTGGAACACGGTACTCGGCATTTTTATAATTAAAACAATTGCCCTTGCATACTTGGTGGTGGAACAGCTCCGATATGGCGATACGCTTTTTCGGTGGCTTCTCGCCCGCGAGGAGTCCGCATGATATAGCCTTCCATGATGAGAAATGGCTCATGGACTTCTTCAATCGTACCTGCTTCTTCACCCACGGCGGTAGCAATAGTCGTCAAACCCACGGGACCGCCCTTGAATTTATGAATAATGGTTGTTAAAATGCGGTTATCCATTTCATCCAAGCCACTTTCATCCACATTCAAAGCATTCAAGGCGAATTGAGCGATTTCAATATCTATTTCACCATTTCCTTTCATTTGAGCGAAGTCCCGCACACGGCGCATTAGCGCGTTGGCAATGCGGGGCGTTCCTCGGCTGCGTCGAGCGATTTCATTCGCCCCCGCCTCCGTAATAGGCACTTTGAGAATTTCAGCCGACCTAAAAATGATTTTTTTAAGCGTTATCACATCATAATAATCCAAAAGACAATTAATACCAAATCTGGCGCGCATTGGGGCAGTCAATAAGCCCATGCGGGTAGTTGCGCCGATGAGCGTAAAAGGGTTAATTGTAATCTGAATAGAGCGGGCATTCGGTCCCGAATCTATCATAATATCAATGCGATAATCCTCCATGGCGGAATACAGATATTCTTCTACGACCGTATTAAGGCGGTGGATTTCATCAATAAAAAGAACATCTCCCGTATCTAAATTGGTTAAAAGGCCCGCCAAATCACCAGGTTTTTCGAGGACGGGACCACTTGTCATTTTGAGATTAGCGCCCAATTCATTCGATACAATATGCGCCAAAGTGGTTTTACCTAAGCCCGGAGGCCCATGCAAAAGAACATGGTCGAGCGCTTCACCCCGCATTTTGGTAGCACCGATAAAAATTTTGAGATTATCAACAATTTTTGATTGCCCACTGAAATCATCCAATGCTTTAGGGCGTAAGGCACGCTCAATGAGTTTTTCATCATTGGATTGATTACTACCTGTGGGATCGAGATTTTGATTTGCCATGCACGGTGCTTTAGAACGCTCTTTTTAAACAATTTGATTTAAAGTGTAAAAATAGTTATTTAAATGCTTATTGTTTTATGGTTTAACTAACTTTTTATTTTAATTTAGTTAAAAATAATAGTGACATTTACGGTTAAAACAGTCGAAAGTGTAAAGCTATTTGTTAAATGACGTCGTATATATTTTCGCTAAATGAAGAATACCCCTCAGTATAAAGGGCTTTTTAAGTGTGAAAATATTGGTATTCAATTAACATTATAGTCCCAATAATTTATATTTTTACTAAAAAAATAGCATTATGAAAATAAAACTGCATTTCTATCCATTTAAAGTAGCGGCTCTGACAGCTGCGCTCATCTTTTTCAATCAATGTTCGCGTAACCCTGTTACAGGAAAAAGACAGATTGTACTGATGTCTGAATCTCAAGAAATTGCCTTAGGAGCGGAATCCAATCCTCAAGTATTAGCTGAATTTGGCGAATATGCTGATTCTAATATGCAACGCTACATAAATGATATTGGGCAACGCATGGTAAAAGTTTCTCACCGTCCTAATTTAGCATTTCACTTTAAAGTAGTAGACTCGGATGTTGTAAATGCATTTGCATTACCAGGCGGTTATGTCTATTTTACAAGAGGGATTTTTGCGCATTTTAATAATGAAGCACAACTTGCTGGAGTATTGGGTCATGAGATTGGTCATGTGACAGCTCGCCACGGTGTAAGCCAACAGACAAAACAAATGGGCGGTCAGCTGATATTAATCGGCGCCATGATAGCTTCTCCGAAATTGGCTCAGTTCGGCGAGCAACTCAGTCAAGGCATGCAACTTTTATTTTTAAAATTCAGTCGTGATGATGAAAGCCAATCTGATAAATTGGGTGTAGAATACTCTTCTAAAATAGGTTTTGATGCCAATTACATGGCTGATTTCTTTCTAACGCTCAATCGGTTGAGCGTAGGAGATGACGGTACTCAGCGTGTACCGACATTCCTATCCACTCACCCTGACCCTGTTGACCGCAACAAAAAAGTGCAAGGAATGGCACAGGATTTTCAAGTAAAAAATCCGGGTAATTTCATTGTGAATAGAGATGGATATTTGAAAATGATTGATGGAATCCTTTATGGTGAAGACCCTAATCAGGGCTTTGTGGAAAATAATGTATTTTATCATCCACAATTGAAATTTCAATTTCCAATTCCAACAGGCTGGAAATATCAAAACTCTCCTTCTCAATTCCAGATGGCATCAGCTGACCAAAAAGCCATGATGATAATGACTTTAGCACCTGAGAAAACGCTCGCTGAAGCAGCTACGAATTTTATTCAAAAAAATAAACTAAGGGGTTTAAGTCAACAAAATACGACTATCAACGGCTTGCCTGCGATAGTTCAGGTTGCAGACCAAGTACAAGATGCTCAACAACAGCAAGTGCAATCTCAAGCAGCTACGGCTAATCAAATGCAAAAAAATCCTGAAAAGACTACTTCGAGACCAAACCAACCAATAGAACCCAAAGACCCTAATGCGCCTAATCAGCCACAATCAAGACCGCAATCAACACCGCAATCAGTGCCTCAACAAACACCACAATCGTCGCCACAGCAGGCACCCGCGCAACCATCGCAAGCACAACCTTCTGGACAAGCTCAACAAGCCGCTACAGTTAGAATTATCACTACATTTATTCAGTACAATGGGATGATTTATATGATACATGGTGTCTCAGAATCACCGAATTTTGCGTCATTTGAGCCTACTTTTAGCAATACAATGCGTAATTTTAGGATACTGACTGACCCAGCTAAATTGAATGTAAAACCTGAAAAAGTACGCATCCAAACGACTTATTCAGAGGCTACTTTATCAGAAATACTGAGGGGGTACGGCACACCTGAAAAGCGTTTGAAAGAATTGGCTATTTTGAACGGAATGGAATTAACTGAAAGAGTGCCAAGAGGTACGTTGATAAAAACTTTAGTAAAATAGAAGATAGCAGTCAGTTGAAAAGTGGTCAGTAGTCAGTTTAATAAAAACACTATTCTGACCACTTTCAAACTGACAATTTATAACGTTTTGAGATATTCAATTACCGCTTTTCTTTCGTCAGCAGTGAAACTATCCCCGTAGTAATGTCCCGAATTTCCGTAACCATAAACTGTGGTGTCGTAGGTATTATTATCTATTTTAGAGCTTTCTGACTTGTATTTCCAACCCATTTTTACCATATCAAAATCGGCTTTATTGTCAAATGTTCTTGACCAATATTTAGGGCGTTGTGTGCTTTTTAATAAATCATCGAGCGTAGGTACTGAACCATTGTGCAAATATGGCGGCGTCGCCCATATTCCATCAAGTGGCGGTGCAATATAGCCCCGGGTGGGTGAAAGTTGAGCCGCATTGGGGCTTTTAGTAAACCAGCTTTGATTGAACCAAGTATGATATTGAGGGAAATTTTGATATTCATCCGCTAAAGCGGCATCTGTTCCAATCGCTTGTAAATCAATGAGATAGTTAGGATAGGTACCATTAGCATCATAATTACCATGACACTTAGCGCAATTATCGTTAAAAAGCGATTTACCTTTTTGAGCCAATGTTTGATCAATGGTAAACGGATATTTAGGGGCTTCAATGGTTTTTAGATAAGCGTTCAAATTCGGAAACTGGGCTTCTATTTTATGAGCTTCCGCACTGTCTTGCATTGTTACCAGAGCCGTTGCCATGTTCAAACGCACAAAATCGCCTTTTCCCATAGCATTATAATACAAAGCATTCTTCTTTTTATACAACCACCAAGCAGGTACATCACTTGGAACTGTCTTCACAGATATCGGAAACTGAGGGGTCGAGAGCCATTTCAAATCATCCTTATTGCGATGTGCTGAAAGGGCGGCAGCTATTTTATCGGCTGAACTCACCCCTTTCACATTTGTACGGATGTAAGGAGCAATAGCCCTAAAACCTCTTGTAAATGGCAAATAGGCCGCCCACTCTGGCGAAGTTCTGCCGTATCGGCTCTGCACAAAAAAATCTAATCCATCTAATTGTTGCGCCAAATCTATGGTATTATCAGAAGTTGTACTGCCCAATCCAACTATTAATTGCCCATTCATTTTATCGGCATGGCAATTTAAACAATTGGTAACCACTATTTTTACACCATTAGCGGCTTTTACTACGTTAAAGTTAAAAGGTATTCCTTTATTATCGCCAGTGCGAGAAAGGTCATCGGGGCTGCTTGAATTGAATACCGTTTTAAAAATATCGAGCGGAATACCGCTACTAACGTAGTCGCCAGTGACTAAATAATTATAGCCTGCCGTGGCATCACCATTACGTTGTATGGTCGCCTCTATTTTTGAAGCACCCGTTGGAAGTACATCTTTAGGTGCAATTGTATCTCTTTTGCAGTTTTCAAAAATGAGAACAGCTACTATAGCACTCAAAACGACGTATTTAAACGATATTTTCATGTTTTAAAATTTGACTTAAGATTTACTTTTAAAAACAAACAATCCATAAAAAGGATTTTAAAAACGATTAAAGATTCTTATTGCGCATGAAATTTTTCTTTTTAACTGTTTTCAGCTTGGCTTTTTCACTTGAAGTCATCGCTTCGGATACCACAAAACTTAAAAATGTGTTTCGTTTTAATAAAAATGCTCATTTTTCAAAACCCCGTAATCTTTTAAGCAGAATGATTGAAGTCATTGACACCCTTCGTTGGGAAGCCAGTTTTGACAGGTCATGCTGCTATATCATCAATGATGAAAATGGTAAAATGGACGTGGATCAATGGGATTATAACAAACTCACGGGCGTTGCTTTTAATAGCCTCAATACTATGGCAAACACCGCAATGGTCGGTTGGCGGCACAATCCCGATACCCGTTTTATAGAACTTACCCCATATTGGCACGTTCAGAAGAATCGTTTTTTTAATGAAAAAGCCTTTTTAACAGTTGCTCCTGATGAGCGTTTCGTGGTAGAAATTATCACCAATAGAGATAAAAATGAAGTAGAAATAAAGATAAAAACCAAAAGGAAAACATTAAAAGACAGTAAAAATTTTGAAACTATCCCTACAAACGCCACTTTAATAAACCCTTATTTCGGCGGAACGAGCCGAGCACCTTGCGATATGCATTTGTTTTTGAAAAGGCTGAAATAGCAGTGAATAATGACTCAATACTATCTGCTCATTGCTGAATTACTTTCTTCCAAGTTTCAAATAAAACCTCTTGATTGGGTCTATTTTTAGGCATTTTACTGAGGGGGGTACATGGTTTCAGAGATTCGTAACATTCTTCAGGAAGGGATTGATATAGCTGAGTGCCTTTCGTTTTCCATTCAATCATTTCATCGCTCACCTCTTTCACGATGCGGGCAGGATTTCCGACTACAAGACTTCGAGGTGGGATTTTTTCACCCGCTTTTATAAAAGATAAAGCACCAATGACACATTCATCACCGATTTCAACATTATCCATGACAACTGCATTCATGCCCACTAAAGCATTTTTTCCGATAATTGCCCCGTGAATAATCGCTCCATGACCAATATGAGCTCCTTCTTTCAAAGTAACCGTCACACCCGGAAACATGTGAATGGTACAATTCTCTTGCACGTTGCAGCCATCTTCTAATACAATGCCACCCCAATCTCCTCGAAGTGTAGCGCAAGGACCAATATATACATTTTTACCAATAACGACATTACCCGTTACCACCGCTTGAGGATGTACAAAACTTGAAGGATGCACCACTGGCTTAAAGCCTTTAAATTCGTAAAACATGTCTTTATTTTTTTAATTGAAATGCTCGTGATTGAGCAAATTTAAAACCTGCCCAATCTTCTTCAATACCATAAGTAGGAAAAGCTAAGGATTTAGACGCTATATCGCCGTAAAGAAAATTAAAAATGATATTGTAGTTATCAGTTTGCTCATTTTTCAAGTAAAATGACTCTAAATGAGGTGAAGTTACTGAGGGGGGTATTACAACAGTATTTTTTGCAACAAATATCTCTTGTTCAATATGTTCTTTTAATGTGTTAGGTTTGGGATGCGTCAGCCAATAATAATATCGAAAAGCATATTCGAGCACT
Source organism: Saprospiraceae bacterium (assembly GCA_031424515.1). Lineage (GTDB taxonomy): Bacteria > Bacteroidota > Bacteroidia > Chitinophagales > Saprospiraceae > JAAFJT01. Next base: position 8,993 of record JANPHO010000318.1, on the reverse strand, counting down.
CGCTCTTTTATCAAATTCGGAGTAAATAATTCACTTGTCCAAAATAATAAGACGCAAAATCCTCTCTCAATTAAAGCATTTATCTTGAATTTACTATCAAAATCCGCCGTAAAACGATTGGTCCAACCACCACCAAAATCATCAGATAGGTTAAACGCCATTTTAAAAACTGTTGTATTCTTATCGTTTTTAAAAAGAATATTCAGCTCATCTATGGCATTTTGAATAATGGACTCAATTTCTAATTCCTTTAATTCCATCAACTTTTGTAAAACATACTCTTTAGCCATCGGATTGAAACCACCAATAGGGAGCACCAAATCACCTTTAATAGTCCCTTGTAAAAGTTTTAAATAGTCTTGAAATCTATCAAAATCACGTGGTTTTTGATACAATTCAAGCATAGTATCTATTATTGGCAATAATTCAAATCTCATTTTTAAAAATAAGCTTTCACATTGAATTTGGAACAGTGATACTGAGGGGGTGCAACTAAGAATTTGGGCTAAAGAACCTGTTTAAAACAATCTTTTATCTTTTACATTTTTCCACTCTTGAAAAACTTTAATGGCTTCATTCCTTAGCATTTGCACGATTGGGATGCGCCTTTCCGCCATCGGCAATGTCAATTCTTTATACAAAAAAGCATCATCAAAATCTATTGCCGATGCATCTTCACGTGCACAGGCATAAATTATCCGCGCTGGGCGAGCCCAATAAATAGCACCTAAACACATTGGGCTGGGCTCACATGAAGCATAAATAATACAATTATCCAAGTGAAAGTGCCCAATATTACTACAAGCATCCCTAATAGCCACTATTTCAGCATGAGCCGTAGGGTCATTCGTTAACAACACTTTATTGTGTCCCCTGCCTATAATGCTCCCGTTTTCATCCACAATCACGCAACCAAATGGCCCGCCATCTCCTTTTTTCATGCCTACCCTCGACATTTCAATGGCTTCTCGCATGAATATTTTATCTTCCTCTGAAATCGGTTTTTTACTTTCTCCTTGTGTCATTTTCTAAATTTTATCCATTAAAATAATTCTCCCTGTACCGTCGGTGATTCAAGGTCTAATAACCATTTTTTACGCGTTAAACCAGCCGCATAACCCGTAAGAGATCCATCGCTACCGATAACTCTATGGCAAGGTACGACAATCGCTATTTTATTACTACCGTTAGCCATACCCACTGCTCGTATTGTCTTGGGGTCACCGATTGCTCGGGCAATATCCATATATGAGCATGTTTTACCGAAAGGGATTTTTAAAAGTTCAGTCCATACGCGCTTCTGAAAATCAGTCCCTTCTAAATCCAATGGCATATCGAAAACCGTCCTTTTTCTCTTAAAATATTCATCTAATTGACTGATTGCCAATTGATTATACGCATTTTTAATTTCAGTTAAAATTTTTTCATTGGCAAAATTGATAGCTCTAACCCCTATTTCAGTCGCTTGAACCTCTATCAAACCAAGCGGCGATTCGTAATAAAGCGTTTTTATGCCTTCCATTTCGGAGCGATTGATTTTATTTATTTCCATGACAATTTGAATTGATTATTTTCATTTAAAGGGTGATTTTCAAAAAACAACCACCAGTCCTGAAAATTAAAATATAAATTTAAGGCATTTGAAGACAATGAACCTGTTTAAAGTTTTTATCCTAATTAAAAAACTTTAAACAGGTTCATTGTCTTCAAATAAAAACAGCGCAATATACCCCTCAGTAAATTGCGCTGTTTTTATTTGAAAAGGACGATTTTTCTAAACCGTCATAATATCTTTTTCTTTTTGATCGACTAATTTATCTACAAGATCGATAAATTTATTGGTCATATTCTGAATTTCATCTTCTTTCTTTTTACCAATATCCTCTGATAAGCCATTTTTGATACCTTTTTTAAGTTCTTCCATTGCTTCTCGGCGTGCACTTCTGACGCCTACTTTACTGTGTTCGCCCTCTTGCTTGGCTTTTTTAGCGAGGTCTTTACGACGTTCCTCCGTCAAAGGTGGTATGGCAAGGCGAATAATCTGACCATCATTCTGAGGTGTAATGCCTAAAGCAGCTTCAAAAATAGCTTTTTCAATGGGACCCAGCATGTGTTTTTCCCAAGGCTGAATGATGATTGTGCGGGCATCCGCCATAGATACGTTAGCAATAGTGCTTAATTTGGTAGGCGAACCATAATAAGGTACTAAAAGCCCATTTACTAAATCTCCACTGGCTTTACCAGTGCGTATTTTTATCAATTCGTTTCTAAGATGCTCAATGGCGTGGTTCATTGAATCCTCTGCCATTTCAAAAATCAGATCAATTTCAGATATATCCATATTATTTTTGATTAAAATTCTTTAAAAAAAATAGGCTGCAAAAACAATCTCACTTGCTTTTGCAGCCCCAAAATTAAAGTTTTTTTTTAAAAATTATAGATAACTTGCTCGATATTGAGCTTAATTTCATTCGTTTCCTCTAATCTTTTAATAATTTTCTCTACATTCCCATGCACCGATAGTTCTTGATTGTGCAAGAGGATGTAATTTTTCAAAAGACCCAAATCAGCTGGGCGGTTGCCTGAGCGAATTAACCGGCGAACAGTTTCCTTCGCAGTCTCATCTATTAGAGTCGGGTCACTCACGCCTTCTCCCATCATCGAGCCCTCGCTGCTTCGCTCTCCATAAAGGCGAGAGATAAGCTCAACCGTCTCTTCAGCTTGAGGCTCTAAATGAATATTCCGAGGTCTTTCTAATTGTTCTTTATTCTCTTTTGGCTCCGTGTTTTTAGGCAGCGGCGTATCCTTTTCCATGCCTTGCTGACGTACGCGAATACACGAGCGGCCTGTGGAATTAATAAAATTGACTAACGGGTCAAAAGCACCATCATTGGATAAAATTGCGAACTCAACATCACTGCTGATTTTCTCATGTAATTTACCCATTAAAAAGCAAATATGATAGTTCAAATCATGCGGAGAGATGCCCGTGACCTCTATCCATTTTACATTACTTCCCATACCTTGTATCTCTTTTACGAGGTTAAAAGGGACACTTTCCATGTCTGAACCAACAAACACGAATACCTTATCACAAACTTTTTCAAGTTTTTTGAATTTAATCTGTTTTAGGGTTTCAAAATCTAAAAATACATAGCGGCGAATCTGCGTGGCCATAATTATAAGTGTTAAATAGTTTGTTTAAAGTGATGAATTTTAATTAATGGCTTAGCCCATACGTTCAAAAGAGACTAATTGTCGCTAAGTTAAAAGAATATTAATTTTACACAAAATTTTATTGAAAAAATGTTTAAAAAGTTGATAATTTTCAAATGTTTAAGTAGTTGATAATCATATTTTTATCCTTATGTTAATTTTTTACTATTAAAAAATTAAATACATTTTTGATAGTTTTGAAACAAATTTTTTAAAACAATACCTCTCTGCTATAAACAACTTTTAAAGTTTTATCTTTGTGTCATGAATTGGAAATTAGCAACAGACGGTTTTAAGGTATATTTGATGCTCGAACGCTCACTCTCTGGCAACTCCGTAGAGGCTTATATGCGGGATGTAAATAAGTTGGTGGAGTTTATGGAACTTAAAAAGTACGATTACGAGCCTGCCACAGTACCCCCCTCAGTAATAAGTGAGCTAATGGCTTATCTGAATGATTTGGGTTTAGAATCTACTTCTCAGGCGCGGACACTTTCGGGTATCAAAACGTTCTATAAATATTTACTGCTTGAGGATGTTATTGATGCTGCACCTACCGACCTCATCGAAGCGCCTCGTTTAGCCCGTAAAATACCCGATGTACTGACTTTTGATGAAATAGAAAGAATACTCGCTACCATAGATTTGTCCAAAACGCATGGTTTAAGAGACCGTGCCATATTAGAAGTTTTGTACGCCTGTGGCTTGCGTGTGAGCGAATTGATTAATTTGAAACGCTCTAACCTCTATTTTCATGAAGGATATATTACAGCCGTTGGAAAAGGCAATAAAGAGCGTTTGGTACCCATTGGCGATGATGCCATGAAACATCTCAAATTTTACTTGGATGATGTGCGAGCGCGCATCAAGACAATGCCTGACTACGAAAATTTTGTTTTTTTAAATAATAGAGGCAAACCCCTCAGTAGAATTTGGGTTTTTCTCATCATCAAGGAAGCGGCTAAAGTTGCTGAGATTGATAAAGTGGTGAGTCCGCATACTTTCAGACATTCATTTGCTACTCATTTAATAGAAGGAGGTGCAGACTTGAAGGTTGTGCAAGATTTATTAGGCCATGAAAGCATCACCACCACGGAAGTTTATACCCACTTAGATACTGAGTACCTGCGCGAAACCGTTTTGATGTTTCATCCGCGCAACAGACGGAAAGAAAAGAGTGAAGATTCTGAATAACAGTTGTTCAAAAGCAACTAAAGTAGCACGAAATTGCTCAAAAACTTAGATTATATGTTTTTTTTTAAAAATAAAATATTCTTTTTAATAGTATCTATCGCTTTTCTACTTAAGGGTTGTGCCAATGTAGGTTCGCTAAAAGGAGGGGCAAAAGATACTACGCCCCCTCAAATAGTTAAAGAAAAATCTACGCCCAATCTGCAAACGAATTTCAAGAAACAACCCATTATTTTGACGTTCAATGAATGGGTTAAAATGGATGATGCTTTCAACCAAATCGTCGTGTCGCCGCCACTGAATGAACGCCCAGAAGTCGTTTTAAAAGGCAAAAAGCTGTATTTCGACTTCGCTAAAGATGAGGTTTTAAGAGAAAATGCAACTTATACCATTAGTTTTGGCGATGCTATCAAGGATATAACTGAGAGTAATCCCGCAAAAAGCTTGCGATTCGTTTTCTCCACTGGCTCTACTATTGATTCATTAGTGGTTACAGGAAAGGTTTTGGATGCCTTAACGGGGCTTCCTACTGAGGGGGTGGTATTGATGTTGTATGATAATCTTTCAGATACTGTCGTAAAAAAATTAAAGCCATTTTATTTCGGTAAAACGGATAAAGAAGGTTTTGCCAAAATTGAAAATGTACGCCCTGGCACATTCAAAGTATTTGCTTTAAAAGATGTTGATTTGAATTATCTTTTCAATCAAGAAAGTGAAAAAGTTGGTTTTCCAAATGATAATTTGATAGTGAGCGCAAGCAGCAAAGAATTTATGAAACGCGATACAGCTTCGCAAACTGATTCAATCCAAAGGATTCGAGATTCCATTGAAGCATCGCAAGCGTCGCTTCAAATCCGCCTTTTTGACCCTTTTAAAACCTTAAAAATAACCAATCGAGAAACTGATAAATACGGCATAGTTAAATTAACTTTTAATAAACCAACCGAGGGTTCAGCCATAACTTTTGATGACGTCAAGCAAAATGCTTTCACAGAAGTTAGTAAAGATTCGCTTTTGGTTTGGTACAATGCCGTTGATGAAACGCCGTGGAATATTTATTTTAAAGGTGAAAAAAGTACGGATACCATACGCATACGCCCGCGAGGGAAAGCTGAATTCATGAAACGTGGAAAATTAGCCCCCCTCAGTATTTCGACTACAATTTTGAAAAAACCGGGGAAGGCTATTGAATTATTATTGAATTACCCCATTTCAAAAATTGATACCAGCTTAATCAAATTAGTGGATTCTTCTAAAAATTTAGTCCCTTTGATTGTTAAAATAGATTCTATTTCAAAAAGAAAATTATTATTAGAATCCGATTGGAAAGAAGGAAAAATATATGATTTAAGCATTTTACCAAAAGCTTTTACAGATATTTATGGTTTAAATAATGATACAATACCTTCAAAAATAAATATTTTAAGCAAAAAGGAATTTGGCGATGTTATTATCAAAATCAAAGGATTAGATAAAGAAAAAAGCTATATTTGTCAGCTTTTAAATGGTGCTGGCGTTATAGAAGGGGAGTTTTATGCAGATAACGTAGCTGATATTGAAAAGCGCATTGAATCCCTACAACCTGACCAATATTCTGTCACTGTCATTGAAGATTTGAATAAAAATAGGGTTTGGGATACAGGCGATTATGATAAAAAAAGACAACCTGAACGCATTTTTTCAAAAAAATCAGAACAGGCTTTGAGAGCCAATTGGGAGTTGGAAATAGAAGCGATAGTTGTATTTCAATAGTTACATATAACTTTTAAGAATGATACTTCGTGCAGAAAATTTAAATAAATTCTATGGTGCTCGCCAAGTGGTAAAAAACGTATCCGTAGAAGTCAATCAAGGTGAAATCGTCGGATTACTGGGCCCCAATGGAGCGGGTAAAACGACTTCATTTTATATGACAGTAGGTTTTATCAAGCCTAATTCAGGTGCGGTATATCTTGATAATGAGGATATTACGCATCTTGCAATGTATAAAAGAGCGCAAAAAGGCATTGGCTATCTGCCGCAAGAACCTTCCGTGTTTAGGAAACTGAGCGTTGAGGATAATATAAAAGCTGTGCTTGAAATGACCCCCCTCAGTATCGAAGAGCAAAAAGATAAATTGGAAAGCCTTTTGGATGAATTTAACTTGCATAAAGTGCGCAAAAGCAACGGCGACACCCTCAGCGGTGGTGAACGCCGACGAACAGAAATCGCTCGCGCCTTAGCAACTTCACCTAATTTCATCCTTTTAGACGAGCCTTTTGCGGGTATTGATCCTATCGCCGTAGAGGATATTCAGTACATTGTTGCCAAATTAAAAACGAAAAATATAGGTATCCTCATTACTGACCACAACGTTCAAGAAACTCTTTCTATCACGGATAGAGCGTATTTGATGTTTGAGGGCAGCATTCTCAAAGCGGGAACAGCAGAAGAATTAGCCGCTGATGAAATGGTCAGGAAAGTATATCTTGGGAAAAATTTTGAATTGCGCAGAAAGCATATTGAAGTTTAGAACCTTTTAAAAACGAAAAAAATGGCAGAAGAGAAAAAAAATAAAAAAGCCGCTAAAAAGAAGCCTGTTGAAAAACTCAATATGGGCATCAATGAGTTTGGAGAATTGACCACCAATATCAATTTGGAAGAAATCAACGATTTTTTAAATAAAAATGTGGATGATAAAAAATTGAATGAAAAGAAGAAGTAAAATGCTGAGTGTCTCATTTTACAGTCCTTCCTTTCCAAGTATATTTTTTCTTCACATTAGAGGATAAGCCCACAAATATGATATAAATAAGGTGCATCATTTGCCCCCTTAAAAATGCCGCCATCAAATCTTGTCGGCTAAAAAAGCGTGTCATTTTCTTTAAAAATACATAATCAAACAGGATTTTTATTAAAACCTGAGCAATAAGGACAAAAATCAAGCGGCTATCCCACACAATGCTCATTAATACATTAAACATAATATTGCTGTAAAAAAGAAAAACGACTATCAACTGAAAAACAGTGAACCCCTCAGTATAACTCGATGATTTGGATGCCCATCGAAGCCTTTGGCTGAAAAAATCTTTTATGGTCGGTTTCGCCTTTGTATATACAGTCGCATCTGCGTTTTTTAAAAAACCAAGCACTTTAGGGAAAAAACGCGCTATTTTCTGCATCAAAAGCATATCATCTCCACTGGCAACGTGGTCTATCCCTTTAAATCCGCCTACTTCATGGAATAACTTTTTTTCATACGCCAGATTTGCGCCATTACACATATGGGTGAAATTTCCCTGAACACCCGCCCCAGTGATACCCATCATGCCGATATAATCCAAAGATTGAAAACGCTCAAAAAGCGACTTTTCTTCGTGAAAATTGACCGGAGCAGCAATGAATCTTTTATCCCCAATTTCATAAAATTGAGCAAATAAGGTCAACCAATCCTCGGGAACAAGGCAATCTGCATCGGTAGTCACTATCAAATCACCTTTGGATTCGCCAATGGCTGCTTCAATCGCCCTTTTTTTAAAAGGCTGATTTTCACCCAGTTTTATATAATCTTTTAATTCTATAAGACGCACATTTAGTATCCCCAAATCGCGTACATACTGAGGGGTCATGTCATCTGAATGGTCATCGATTACGATTATTTCGAAAAGCTCTTGAGGATAACTGCCATTCAGAATAGAGTGTATACAATTTAAAATATTCTCTTGCTCGTTTCGAGCGGGGATAAGAACCGAAATAAGGGTATGAGGCGTGTAATTATCTCTTTTCTCAAAAAAAGGAAGCGCATCCCAATGCTTGATATACAAAACAAAGAAGAACGCGTAAAGAACGGCTAAGAGCAATGAAAGGGTACAATAAATGATAAAAAACACTGAACGGTTGTTGGTTTTGTAAGAAAATGAGCCTAAATGTATGGTTAAGTAGTTTGGCTAAAATAATCGCTGCTATCTTTTAAAGTCGGTTCTATAAAATGTGGAAAATACTCCGCTATTCTCCGCATTTTTCACATTTTACAGCCCGACGATAGCAGCGAATATTTCGTTACGCCTATTTATTAACTATCAAAAAGATTATCGTATGGGTTATTTTTTTCTTTTGGCTTAGGCAACTCAATGATGATTGGCTTTTCCTCAGGCGTAATATCTGTTATTTCAGAACTCACCTCTTCGTAATCAGCATACTGGTCACCTTGTTGGTTCGATATTCGTCCCTCTAAATCCTGTTTTACCTTATCCATTTTTCTGTAAAATAGCGCTTTCACAAATAACCACCCAATCACAAAAGGGTAGCAAAGCACTGTAAAAGCAACTTTAAGAACGCCCATCATGACGTCCGTTCGAAATGTTTCGAATAAACTGACGGCATAATCAGAGACAACTCTGTAACGAATAATTAAAGTAATTATCAATAAAACGGGGGCAGCCCAGTATAAAATGGTTACAAAACCCTTAAAAATAAAAAATAAAAAGACAAGAACGCCCACAAAAACCAATAAAGACATCAGGGAATTGAATGGATTTTGATTGGGTTTATTATTGATATTGAAAGAACTTCGGTATTGCATCTTTGATTTTTTTATTTAAAAATAA
>JANPHO010000317.1:0-23646 GCA_031424515.1 Saprospiraceae bacterium | reverse complement strand
CGCTTGCGCCACCAGCTTCCTGTAACCATCCCGTTCTACTTTATTAAATCGCACAAAAGTAAAACTCATTAAGTAAAATGAAAAAAAATAAACGGGCCGACGCCATTAAGCGTCGGCCCGTTGTCAGGGAAGGGGTTGTTGGTGGATTAGACCTTGGCTTCGGGGCGCTTGCCGCGCTTCTCCGTCTTGCGATCGCCGCCGTCCTTGGAGTCTTTGGACTTATCAGCCACATCAGGGATGGCCGGAGGCGGGTTGGAGCTTTGCACCTTCACCTTGAGGGTCGTGCGGACTTCAGGGTGCAGGCGAAGTTCAACCTCGTGGTCACCCAAGGTGCGGATCGGAATTTATTGACAACAAACTTATTTGTCATCAACTTATTCCCTTTTGAAAGCGAATAGATATAAATGCCGTTCGGTAGATTCTCTGTATTGAGCTCCACGATGTTCGATCCTGCTTGAATACTGAGGGGGTAGTGAATGACCCGATGCCCAACCAAATTATATACATCAAAATCGTAAGTGGAACTGATATTTGACTCCACCCTTATTTCAGCTTTAGAACTCACTGGATTCGGATAAGTGGTCATACTGGATATTTCAGAATTCAAGTCATTGACCGAAGATGTGGTACATTTTGCATCTGTGGCAGCCACAACTTTTAACTTATATTCACCTGGAAATAGTGACCCTGGGAATGTAACGTCATAACCGTTGGGGGTTAAATAGGTATAGACTTGACCATTTATTTGAAGTGAATAATCTTTTAAAGCGTTTGATGTGGCAGTTGTACCTGTTATGATGGCGCAACCCAAGGTTCTTTTAGGGAAAACACAAGATGCTGGAAAGCATGCGTAGGATAAACCCGTTGGCAACCCCGTTATGCCCGTTGTTTTTTTAAGTACAATACTGTCCAAAGGGAGTGTAAGTGTAGTACCAAGAACGGGGACAGATATACTATCGCCTACTTTAATCGTAAATGTAAAACTGTAAGGCTTACCCAAACAAGCAACTTTATCAATTCCTCCTTTAGGATTTGATGTTGCCTCATAAGGAAGCGGATAAGGCCCCGCAGCAGAGTCTTTGTATCTGACATCAGCGACGCAAGCGGGCGTTTGGGCATTAAGTGCTGTAAAAAATAAACAGCCAAGGATAATGTGTATTATTTTTCTCATAAACATAAATAGGTTTTTAACTTTTAATAAAATATGTTTTCACGTTTTTTATGTTGCAGGGAGTCATAAGTAGTAGGCTAAAAACAGCAATTATTTTCGACCAACTACATAACGTAAAGTTATATCAAATTTTTGATAGATGTAATAGTTCATGATATTTAACATTTCATTTGAAAAATCTTTAATTCCGAGAATCAGTACTGAGGGGGAGCATAAAAACGTTTAGGGAGTAGGAATCGTGAATGATTTATCTTATTTATAATGTTAGATTAAAAAAAATTGTACTTTTGCACCGAATTTAAGGAGCATAAAAAATTACAAACATTATTTTAAATATGAAGAGCACTTATTGGGTAGTTTGCTTTGCTTTGATAGGCTTAACTGCTTGTAAAGATGATAAAAAAGATACTCTGCCATATAGAGGTCGTTGGGAACTGACATTTGGTGAATTGAATGGTAGGCCTGCACCGAGTCTTGAAAAAATCTTTTTCGAATTTGGAAGTGATTCCCTTAAAACAAATTTCACGCCTTCCGAACAGGAGGAGATGGTTTCTTTTCGCGTACGAGACAGTGTTTTGATTCAAAATACCAGCGAACCCGTTGAATATCAAATTGAGAGTTTGACCGACACTACTCTTGAAATGACTACTGCATTGAAGGGACTTGATTTTAGATTGTATTTTAAAAAAGCGAGAATGTAAATAATTTGAGTTGTCAATATAAGGCGTGAAACAAAAAATAATCTACCCAACTTAGTCATTCTATTTCGTTTACTTCCCGAGTACTCGGGATTAAATTCTTCTTAAATAATCCATTATTTTTCGAAAAATTTGCCTTGATTAAATAAAATATAATAACCAATTTGGGTAGATTATTTTTTGTTTCACGCCCAACCATTGTGTTAAATATTTATGCGCAATGTAAAAATCCGGCGGTGGTTATAGTTTTTGAAAATATTATAATTATATTTATTGTTCATTAAAATCTGATTATCGAATAATTATAATTTATGCGTCCGTGAAAAAACTGTTTTTAATATTCTTGTGCTCTTTTTTAATTATTATTAAAACTCTGGCTGTCGATGTCAGCATCAGCCACGCAGGTTTTAGGGGTGAAAAAGAAAATTATATAGAATTTTATTTTTATGTAGTCGGTTCTACACTCAAACAAATTCAGATTGACAGCATCAATTCCCAAGGAAGCTTAGAAGTCACCACACTTTTTAAAGTCAATAATGAAGTTAAAAAATTCGATAAGTTTATCCTAAAAAGCCCACCCACGCTTAGCCCCGTGAATTTCTACGAAATGCGTAGATATGGGCTCGAAAATGCCGTTTATGATATTGAAGTCCGTTTTAAAGATGTGAATAATCCGCAAGATTCGGCGGTTTATAAATCTATGGTTATTATTGAATTTAGTAATTTGAGCCTTCGACAAAGCGATATTACCCTCTTGAATTCCTTTAGACCCGATAGCACCAATAATAAATTCACGAAAAATGGCTATTTGATGGAGGTTCTCCCTTTTCAATACTACGATAGAAGCAATACCAACCTGATTTTTTACAACGAATTATACAACACCGATCAATTTATCGGGGAAGATTTTCTATTAAGTTACTCGATTGAAAAGACGTCAATTTCTGAAAATGGGAAGTTGATGTCCATCGCTCATAAGCGAAAGAAGCCAGCACCTTTTATTGCCAATCTACTTTCGTTGGACATAAGTAATTTAGAATCAGGCAATTATAGATTAAAAGTGACGGTTCGCAATAGGAATAATGATTTGTTGAGTGAAAAAGAGACGTTTTTTCAAAGAAGCAATCCGTTATTGAATAATTCAGTTGATACGATTACTGAAGATGCACTCTCTAAGGAATTTGTGAACCAGTTAACGCCTCAAGAGCTTCGCTATGCACTAAAAGCGATCGCAATGAATGTTCCGCTTGATGAAACGAGCACCTTCACCACCATGATGGCAGCCAATGATACCACTGCCAAACGCCGTTTTTTATTCAGATACTGGGCAAAAAGGAATCCTAACTTGCCTGAACAAGCATACGATGAGTACATGATGGTCGCTAAAGTAGCTGATAGAACTTACGGAAACGGCTATGGTTATGGTTTTGAAACCGATAGAGGGCGAATTTTTATGAAATACGGTCGCCCCGATGATGTAGTTACGGTTGAGAATGAAGCGAATGCGCCGCCTTATGAAGTATGGGTGTATTATAAATTTGAAAAAACACAACAAACCAACGTAAAATTCTTATTTTACAACCCGAATTTGATTGCCAATGGTTACACCCTTTTACATTCCTCATGCCGTGGAGAAACTCAAAACCCTCGCTGGAAACATGATTTGTACAGAAATGTTCCGGGCGATTTAATCGGGAATTCAATAGATGGACGGGATGTAAAAGAGAATTTTAATCGCCGTGCAGAACAAATATTTAATGATAATTAGCTTTTTTATAAGACTTAAGATTTAAGACATTAGATATGCGGTTGAGGTTCTTTAAACATTTCAAAAGTCTTAAATCTTAAATCTTATATCTTTGAAAAATATGCCTCAGATTTCCATCATTGTTCCACTTTTTAATGAAAGTGCTATATTTCCACAATTGATTGACCGACTTAATCAATTGATGGATAAGATACCCCTCAGTATAGAGGTCGTTTTGGTCAATGATGGGAGCAGTGATAATACTGAGACTTTGATGCATCAAATTGCACTTGCTGACTCTCGGTATCATTGCGTTTTTCTCGCCCGAAATTATGGGCATCAAATAGCACTCTCCGCAGGGCTTCAAAAAGCCCGGGGTACTGAGGGGGTCATGGTCATTGACGGGGATTTGCAAGACCCACCCGAATTACTCACGGATTTTTATGCGCATTTCAAAAAAGGCTACGATGTTGTCTATGCAGTTCGCAAAAAACGTAAAGAAAATGCTTTTAAACGCACGGCTTATAAGGCATTTTACCGCATTTTAAAATCCATTTCCTACATTGATATTCCTTTGGATTCGGGCGATTTTTCCTACATGAGCCGCCGAGTGGTAGATGTTTTAAATCAAATGCCTGAAGAAAGCCGTTACATCAGGGGTATGCGCTCGTGGGTTGGTTTTAAACAAATTGGAATTGAATATGAGCGGTCAGAAAGAGCAGCGGGTGAATCAAAATACTCCTTAAAAGCCTTGATTGGCTTGGCGTACAATGGCATTTTCAATTTCTCGGAATTTCCCATAAAATTGATAAAAAGGGTCAGTTATGCTGCCGTGGGTATATCCATTCTCTATTTTTTTTACAGTTTGTACCGTCAATTGATGTTCGGCGATGTCCCTCGTGGGTTCATGGCAACTATATTTATTATCATTTTTTTCAGCGGCATTCAACTCTTTTTTATGGGCATTATGGGTGAATATCTTTTACGTATATTTTTTCAAGTAAAAGGTCGCCCGCTTTTTATCGTAAAAGAAGAAATTGTGGATGGGGTGATTAAAAAAGGGGAGTTAGTAGGTAATCTTAAATAATCGACAATTCACAAGTTTGCCCCCTGCCCCAAAGGGGGATTATCCCGAGAATCGGGAGTAAAAAAGGCATATTTTTACCTTTTTGAGGTGTAATCCCCCTTTGGGGGTATGGGGGCGAATTTAAGAATTGTCGGTTATTTAATTCATTTTACTTAAACATTTCAAAAGCAGTTAAAAACATATAAAATGAAACAAAAACAGACGATTTTAGCCGTTTTAACAGTGATTATCCTCATTGTCATTGGCTTTCGGATGGGCGGTTATCGCGAGTACATTCCTTCGCCTATTTTATGGGTACTCGTCGGGACTCAATTGGGTTTAAGCTATTTTTGGAAACCTAAAACGCCTTAGGATTGAGTGATTTCTTAAAATTTGAGCACATTACAATAGGGAAATTTCAAAAATTTCCCTATTGTTCAACTATCCTAATACTACCTTTTTTCTCCATTCTACATTTATCGCTGCAATATTTGACTTCGAGCCACACTTTCTCCCATTTTTTTCTCCATGAAAACGGACGACCGCACGTTTCACAAACCTTTTGAGGTAAATCGGATTTTTTCTTTTGTTTGGGCATAATCTACTATTTTTGCTGTTAAATATTTCAAATTTCAAGATTTTAAATTCTCAAAATTTAAACAGGTTCTTAGTTAAAAATCTAAAAATACTGAGGGGTAAAATCTGAAATCTGGAATACTGAAATTTGAAATATTGAAAATTGAAATAAAATATACAAATATGGTTTATTGTCCTAAATGTCATACATCACTGGTGGAAAATGCGAAATTTTGTCACCAGTGTGGTGCAAATGTCGAAATTCCTTTAGCGGATTGCCCGTCTTGTTTTAAGAAAAACCCTGCCGATGTGCTCTTTTGCTACGGTTGCGCGCATCCCATGAAAACAATGGAATTATCGGAAGCAAAGCAAAATAACCGCAACAGCCGCTATCCACTGGATGACGCTTTGGAGCTGGAAGATAGCATTAAAAATATGTTTTTTGAAGAGTTGAAACGCCTCACAAACAGTATTTCTCCCAAGCGCGTGGATGAATATTTAAAATCTTTTTACGTTAAAGGTTTTGCTACCACCGTGGATCTAAGAGCTAAACAATTGGCTGATGAATGTGTTGATTCTTTTAATAAAAATATTTCAGTTCTTCGCTTAGAAAAAGAATTGGAAAGTGCTGTGAACAGCTTGGCGCTGTACCACATTATTTATAACTGCAAGGAAATCAATCCTGTATACATTCCAGAAAAGATACTGCGTTATGAAAAGGCGAGAAGTGGTTCAGTGGATTTGAAACAAATGATTGCTGATTATTTGAATTTTGAAAATGAAAAAGAGCGGGTTTACACTGATTTTGTTTCGATGCCCACTGAAACCATGCAAAACGTTGCAAAGGAGTTTTTATATCCCTCAAAAGGTGAATTTATATATTTCATCAGCGACCAAACTGTGAAAGGCACAGGGAAAGAAGGCTTTGCCATGACCGAATTTGCCCTTTATTGGAAAGCGCCGATGGATAAGCCACAAAAGGTCTATTATCACCATTTAGCGCGCATCGAAAGCCATAAAGAATGGCTGAAAGTCAACGCTCGATTTTTTAATATTTCACCGTCAGTAAATATAAAAATGCAACTTTTGCTTGAAAAATTGAAAAATATTTATGCATAGTAAGACAACCTAAATAATCAATAATTTTCAAGCTTGCCCCCATACCCCCAAAGGCGTAGGGTTGGTTGGTTCTGAAATGTACGAGTCCGCTGGACTCGCTAAAATCAGCAAAAAAGATATTTCTACAAATATGTGAGTCCTCTGGACTCATTACTGCATCTAATATTGAGTCGAGAGGACTCACATATTTGTAGAAAATGCCTTAAAGAGGTGTTTTTCGAGTCCAGCGGACTCGTACGTTTCAGAACCAACCAACCCTACGCCTTTGGGGGTATGTGGGCAAACTTGAAATCAAGCATCTATTAGAAATATCAAAGAATGTAAATTTATTTATTTTTCATTCCTTAGTACTGCGAAACTCCAGTTTCAACATCACCATTTTAAAATGAAAATTCGATAATGAAAATCACCTATCATATTCCATCTTTTTTTAAAATGTCAAACGCTTTTAGGGTGTCTGACATTTTATTTTTAATATTCATTTTGGCTTTTTTTTCTGTCAAAACGACTGCTCAGACGCTTCCACGGGTCACTTTAGAATTTCAAAATAAGAGTGGTGTTACCTATAAAATGCCCCTTGTGGGTGGCTTAAATTGTCCTCAATTTAGCCCAATTGACATGAATAATGACGGAAAACAAGATATTTTCGTTTTTGACCGCATTGGAAATGTGAGACTGCCTTTTTTAAATAACGGAACTGGTTTCGACTATACCCCTCAGTATATCAGCAATTTTCCGGAGCTAAATGATTGGGCTTTGATGCGGGATTTTAATGGTGATGGCATAGCTGATATCTTTACTTTTAACAATGGCGCTATTTCAGGAATTCGCATTTTTAAAGGTAAAATAGTGAATAATCAGATCGCTTTTGATCGCATGAATTTTGCCTCCAATGGCAATATTTTAAATTATCCGCTCAGTAACGGTATTAGAACTAATTTGTATGTGAATAACGTGGATTTGCCTGCCATAGATGATATTGATGGTGATGGTGATTTGGATATTTTATCGTTTGAAGTAGGTGGTGGGCATGTGTATTGGTACAAAAATTTATCCATTGAAAGGGGTTTTAATAAAGACAGTTTGATATATCAATTGGAGGATAATTGCTGGGGACGATTTTTGGACAACGGCTTTCAAAATTCAGTAAAATTGGGTACAAATGAGGTCTGTGCGAATAATTTGAAGGGTGAAATTGCCATTATTGCACGGCATCCCGGGGCGTCATTGACTTCTTATGACAAGGACAATGACGGGGATAAAGACCTCCTAATTGGCAGTATTTCCTTTGAAAACCTTTCAGAATTGACGAATAATGGTACTAAAACGCAGGCTTGGATGAGTGCCCAAGACAATCGTTTTCCTTCAAATACTGAGGGGGTCAACTTGCCGAGTTTTCCCTCGAGTTATTTTGTTGATGCCGATAATGATGGTAAAAAGGACTTAATGGTATCGCCCAGTTCATCGAATTTTATTGAAAATTATAACGTTTCGTGGTTTTATAAAAATACGGGGACAAATGCTATTCCCACGTTTCAACTACAACAAAAAGACTTTTTAATAAAAGATATGATTGACCTTGGGGCAGGAGCGAATCCGACCTTTGTGGATGTGGATGCTGACGGTTTGCAGGATTTGATAGTGGGAAATTATTCTTTTTTTAAACCATTTAACGAGCGAGATGCACGCCTTTTTTACTATAAAAACATAGGCACCGCCTCAACACCGAGATTTAGGTTAATTGATGATAACTGGTTGAATTTCAGTGCTTTAACGAGTATAGATGTCAATAATTATGCCCCCACATTTGGTGATTTGGATGGCGATGGCGACCTTGATATGCTCGTAGGAGAGGACGGTGGTACATTGATATTTGTTGAAAATAAAGGGGGGGCGAATAAACCCCTCAGTATGGCAACGCCCGTGAGCAGTTGGAAAAATATCCAAGCGGGTTCGACCTGCAAACCTCAAATTGTGGATTTGAACCGTGATGGCTTGATGGATATAGTTACCGGTACGCGGGTGGGTGTTTTACGCTATTTTCAGAATACTGGAACCAAATCTCTACCTAATTTTAATACCACTGCTACGACTGTTAAAATCGGAAATGTGGATGTCGGAGAGTTTGGCTCGGGTTCGGGCTTGGCGGCACCTTTTTTTATGGATTTTAAAGGAAAATACACCGTTTTTGTGGGTAGTGAAAGCGGTAAAATTAGCGTTTATGACAGTATCGATAATAATTTAACGGGATCATGGCGGCTTGTAAATAACGATTATGGAAAGATTAGAGATGGGCAACGGTCGATTCCGATTCTTAGAAATATCAATGGTGATGAAAACTTGGAGTTGATAATTGGCAACTATCGCGGGGGCTTGACGGCTTATAAAACGAATTTTAAAACGGACGGTACTTCGTCTGTCAAAAATACTGATAACTCATTGATTATCAACGTTTTTCCAAATCCTGCTTCTGATTTTTTAAATATTGATATTAAAAATATTACTACTGCCAATAAGGTAAAAATGAGTATTTTCAATACGATGGGACAGCTTTTAAAAACGGCTGAAAATGTAACGCCAGAGTATGTATTAGATTTAAAAGAGCTGACGCAAGGGGTTTATTTTATGAATATTGAAATGGGGGAAAAGAGGTCAGTAGTGAAATTTGTGAAAAATTAATTTTAGATATCCAATGTCAAAAAGTTTTAAAATTCAAGGTCATAGAGGCGCGCGCGGGCTGTTACCTGAGAACACGATAGAGTCGTGTATTGAAGCCATAAAATGTGGGGTGGATGGTTTGGAAATTGACGTTGTGGTTTCTAAAGACGGGCAAATTGTGGTATCGCATGAGCCATGGATGTCACCTTTATTTTGCTCTTTTCCAGATGGAAAAGCACTGGATACTGAGGGGGTACTTTTAAAGAATTTGACTTATGATGAAATTCGACAATACGATTGTGGTAGCAGAGGAAACCTTCGTTTCATAAATCAAAAAGCTATAAGTGCATACAAACCAACACTTTATGAATTAATAAAATCTATCAATGAATACTGTTTTGAAAATAAAATACCCGTTCCATTTTTTAATATTGAAGTTAAAAGCGACCCTAAATGGTATCGGAAATATGTTCCCATTCCTTCGGTTTTCATAGAAAATCTAAAGCACCCCCTCAGTATTTTAGATAAAAATGCCTTTTATATATCCTCATTTGACCCTCATTTTTTGAGGGTTTTTAAAAGTAAAATGCCCGATATCGAATTGGCTTTTTTAACAGAAAATAAAATGAGTTTGGAGGATAATCTCAGGCATTTAGGCTTTTTACCCGATATTTATAGCCCTTATTATCGCCAAATTACGGTTAAAATGGTGACTCATGCCCATAGAAAAGGCATCAAAATAATGACTTGGACTGTGAATGACGTGCGAGAAGCTGTGCGTTTAAAACGTATTGGAGTGGATGGGGTGATTACGGATTATCCGAATTTGATAAAGAATGATAAACAGGTTATTGTTTAAGTTCAAATAATAAAACAATTCCTAAAGAATCTTCTTTAGTG
Source organism: Saprospiraceae bacterium (assembly GCA_031424515.1). GTDB lineage: Bacteria > Bacteroidota > Bacteroidia > Chitinophagales > Saprospiraceae > JAAFJT01. Next base: position 13,711 of record JANPHO010000317.1, on the reverse strand, counting down.
TACCAGCTTTTACAAAACTGATTTATGGAAATAGTATTTCTACCATCTGCGGGGTCTACAGTATATACATTTTGAGTGTCAATTTTAGAAATAACTACAAAGTGATTCTCTGGTAAATGTACAATACATGGTAAAGGGCAGGTTTTGAGTTTCTGAAAAGTTGTTTTTGCAGCTAATGTTTTAAAACCTATTTTATTTGCAGCATCACTCAAATCAAGTAATGAAACACCATCTTTTTCAGAAAAATTGGTGATTTTCATCAAATATTGAGAATCATATTTTTTACCATAAGCTTCAGCTATCATTTTAAGACAAGTTGGTCCACAATCTTGAGCATTTTGTTGTTTATAAAAAGGTATATCATTAGCCTGCACATAGTTATTCTGTACTCCCGATATGCATGATAGTTCAGCTAAAATTATCAGAATAATAGATGCCTTCTTAAGGAAGTTTTTCATGTCTTTTTATTGTAGTAAAGTATTTTACATTGTCAAAAAACAACGACGAGCATGAAAACACGCCCGCCATTTTATAATTGAATTGGTTTGATGTAATATGTAATTATTTGATTTTCAATTTTTTATAGATAAAATCTCGCTCTAATTCGATGACTTCATTGGGTTGTAAAGTGCCTAATTCCAAATCAGCAATTTTAACTCTAATGAGCCGTAAACAAGGGTGCAAAACTTTCGCACACATCCGCCTAACTTGCCGATTTTTCCCTTCTGTCAAAGTGATTTCAACCCAACTCATGGGTCTTCTCGCTGAAGATTTTGCGGGGGGATTGCGCTCCCATACTGGCTGATTATTAAAATATACTGAGGGGTCGTAGAGGGCTTCGGCTTTGCAGGGGAGGGTCTGGTAAAGCTTTTTATCAATTTTAATTTCTAAACCATTACGGAGTTGTTGTAGTGCTTTTTCAGTAATATTCTCTTCAACTTGAGCTAAATAAGTGCGCTCGTGAGCAAATTGAGGATTCAATAGATGATGACTCAGCGAACGATCGCTTGTTAATAAAAGTAAACCCTCACTATCCAAATCCAGCCGCCCGATTGGGTAAGCGTCTTTTGGAAAATCAAAATTCAAATCTGCTAATGTTTTTTGCCCTTCTTCCTCGGCGGTGAATTGACAAATAACATTGTAGGGTTTATTGGCAATGAAATATCGGAACATGTTTATTTAGTTGTCAGTAGTTAGTTAATGGTAGTCAGTCCTTATTCTGTCAACTGACTACTTTTTAACTAACTGCTTAAAAATTAGACATTGAAAAGGAAGTGCATTACATCGCCATCTTTCACGGGATATTCTTTACCCTCAAGACGTAATTTGCCGACCTCGCGGGCTTGTTTTTCACCGCCCAGAGTGGTATAATCATCGTAGCCGATAACCTCAGCTCGGATGAAACCGCGTTCAAAATCCGAGTGAATGACACCAGCTGCTTGTGGTGCTACCCAACCTTTTTCGATTGTCCAAGCTCTTACTTCTTGCACACCAGCCGTGAAATAAGTGATGAGATTCAATAATTTATAACACGCACGGATAACTTTATCCACACCCGGCTCATCCAAGCCCATCATTTCGATGTATTCAGTGCGCTCTTCCTTGGATTCCAATTCAGAAATTTCAGCTTCGATTTGGGCACAAATCAAAACCACATCTGCACCTTCGCCCGCAATGGCTTTTTGAACCAATTCTGTGTAAGCATTACCCGTTTTTACGGATGCTTCGTCCACATTACAAACATAAAGAATTGGCTTAGCAGTCAAGAGCATCATTTCGTCAAGCACGGCTTTGTCCTCAGCATTATCCACTTTGAAACTGCGGGCAGGGTTGCCATTTTCAAGGAAATCGAAAATGCTTTTAGCTACCTCTACAATTCTGACGGCGTTTTTATCGCCACCTTTTGTGTTCTTCTTATATTTATCAAGTCGCTTTTCAATTGTTTCTAAGTCTCTGAGAATCAATTCGTTATCTATGATTATTTTATCACGAATGGGGTCAACGGAGCCTTCAACGTGAACAATATTATCGTCGTCGAAGCAACGAATGACATATACGATTGCGTCCACTTCACGGATATTTGCCAAGAACTGATTGCCCAAACCTTCACCTTTACTGGCGCCTTTTATCAAACCTGCAATATCCACAATTTCTACCGAGGTAGGGAGAATGCGCTTTGGTTGTACGATTTCAGCGAGTTTATCCAAACGTGGGTCAGGCACTACGATGATACCAATATTGGGTTCTTTTGTAGCGAAAGGGTAGTTAGCTGCAAGGGCTTTTGCCGATGTCAAAGCATTGAAAAGGGTAGATTTTCCGACGTTAGGCAAGCCAACGATGCCGCATTTTAAAGCCATTTCTTAATGGGTGAATTTTTAAATGATGAATTTTTAGCGGCGCAAAATTACGCTTTTTTTAGTGAAAATGAAATAGATGTGGAAAAATAGATGAATGAAAGGGAATTATAACTTGTTTAATAGTTGGTTTTCCTACCCCCTCAGTATTTTCCTAAAAAAATAACCCGAACAAATGAAAACCATTCGTTCGGGCTATTGATATATTTTAATTGAATTTTAAAAATCCAATTTTTTATTACTTTGCAGTAACTCTGACAGCAATACGGCGGTTTTGTTGACGGCCTTCTTCCGTTTTATTATCACCGATCGGGAATTGATCGCCGAAGCCTTCAGAAGCCAAACGGCTTTTATCAACGCCTAATTTTACCAATTCTCCTAAAACAGTAGCGGCTCTATCCGCAGAAAGTTTTAAGTTAGAGGCTGCATTGCCTGTATTATCAGTATAACCACCTAATTTGATTTTTACTGAGGGGTATGCTTTCATGATAGCAGCAACGTTCGCCAATTGTGCTTGTGATGAAGCTTGTAAAGTTGATTTTCCCGTATCGAATAAAAGACGGTCAAAGTTGAACCAAGTTGTTTTGTCAACCACTTTCGTTTTGTCATTCAACCAAGTAATCCAAGTATCTTCTAATGATCCTTTAGGTACATCCAAAGTCACACCACCTGGCAATGACACTTTGAATAATTCCATTGCTTTGTCTTTCAACTCACCAGCTTTGTCAGCTGTTGCTTTTGCAGCATCTTCGGCAGCCATTTTAGCTTTTGCTGCCGCAGCTTCGGTAGCGGCCATAGCTTCAGCAGCTTTATCTTGGCAGCTTTTATAGAAGAAAAGACTTCCTAAAAGTAATGCACCGCCAATTATCCAAGGCAACCAGTTTGTTGAGCCTGTAGCGACATCTTCTACTTGATTAACTACCTTTTTAGCTGATGAACCTAAGTCACCGAAGCCTAAAACGTTACCAAGTGAAGAAGGTAAAGCAGCTTTAATAAATGGCGCTTGGCTTGATAATAAAGAAGTTAAGCCCGATAAGCCTAAATTATTTGATGAAACATGTTTGCCGATAGTACCCATCAAAAGTGGTGCAGCCATGCTCAATAATGAAGATACTGAACCTGATTTGATACCCGCTAATGATGAAATCACATTAACAATGCCCGATACTTTGTCGCCTAATAAACTTGTAAGCAAGCCGCCGCCAGATTGTACCAAACCTTGTGCTTGGCTTGGATTACCAAGTAAGCTACCAAAATTGTTTAAAAGACCGCCATCGTGCTTTCCTTGGGTCAATAAATCCATCAAACCTTTAGCACCATCTGTGGTAGATGCTTTATTAACGATACCTCCTAAAACAGCGGGCAGTGCTGCATTTAAAGCCGTTTGTGTACCGCTTTCGCTTTCACCTAAAAATTTTGCTGCTTGAGACATAACAGAGCCTGTTAATTGGCTCTTTACTAAATCCAGAAGATTAACGCTCATAATGTAGTTATTTTAAAATTAAAAAAATGATTAATAGAGTTGTGCATAAAATATATTCGAATTCAATACATTGAATCAAGAACTTTTTTGAGACGTAACATGTCACAAAAGTATCAAATAAAATATAAAATAATTTTACGGGTAGCCGAAGTAGATAAAAAATCGAGTAGGTTTACAGAAAAGAAAAGTTGATTCTTATAGTATTTAATATGAAATATACGATTAAGTGTTGTTTTGTAATATTATACAAATATAACAATGTTTTTTCAGTTTGTTACAAATTGACCTATTTTAATATAGGTATTTTTATAATTTTATTTGAAATATTTGTTTATTTATTGTTATAAATATCTTGAAATAGAAAAAGGGATATTGAAATAAAAGGTTTTTAAACACTTTCTATCCCAATATCCCTTTATTTTAACAGGAAAAAGATGGATTACTTTTCGTCGAAATCATCCAACATGCCAGACAATAAATCACCAAATGAGAAACTCATGTCTAAAATCTCTTTGTTGACCACATTGAACTCTGATAAACCATGCAACGCCAATTCCATGAAGGTATGGCGTTCTAAAACGTCAATATCAGCATCTTCAATGAGTTTATCCAAGCCTTTTATTTTATCCAGTTCCTTTCGGAAGTTTTTGTCAGTGGCTTCGTTGAGCAATTCAATCACATTTCCACCCGCGAAATAAGCTTTTATGACGCCATAAGGGTCTTTGTCACCTTTCTTTTTAAGCTCATCTGGATTCGGGAAATAATCGAGGAATACCTTTTTAATAGCCGCACTGAATAGGTTCATCGCAACCTGATAAGGACCCTCTTGCTCTCCTTCGTAAACCAACTCCACTTTACCCGTTATGGCTGGCACAATGCCCCAAAAATCGGTAATGCGGGCAGTGGTTTTCTCTTCATTGTTGATGATAGTCCGTCTTTCAGCCGCCGAATATAGGTTTTCAAGGGCAGAAATACTCAAGCGTGCCGATACACCACTTTTATGGTCAATGTATTCACTTTCACGAGCCTCAAACGACACTTGCTCTAACAAATCGCGGATGATTGAGGGGATACGTACTACATCCAATTGTGCTTGGGCGGGCTTTGCTTCTTGCTCAGTAATTTGGCGCGCAATATCAATTTCCTCTGGATAATGGGTTAATATTTGAGATTGAATCCTATCTTTCAAAGGCGTAATTATCGAACCACGATTGGTATAATCCTCTGGATTGGCTGTAAACATGAATTGAATATCCAAAGGAAGGCGCAATTTAAAACCCCGAATTTGGATATCGCCCTCTTGTAAAATATTAAAAAGGGATACCTGAATACGTGCTTGTAAATCAGGTAACTCATTGATTACGAATATACTTCTGTGCGAGCGCGGCACTAATCCAAAATGAATTACGCGCTCATCCGAGTAAGGCAATTTTAAATTAGCCGCTAAAATAGGGTCAACGTCACCAATCAAATCCGCTACTGAAACGTCAGGGGTCGCCAGTTTTTCAACGTAGCGCTCGCTTCTGTGATGCCAAGTGATGGGCGTGTGGTCGCCTCTTTCAGCAATCAAATCTTTAGCAAATCTACTGAGGGGGTGCATCGGGTCGTCGTTCAATTCACTTCCTGCCACCACAGGGATGTATTCATCCAATAAATCCACCAATTGGCGGGCAATACGTGTCTTCGCTTGTCCTCTTAAACCCAATAATAAAATAGAATGACGAGACAAAATAGCCCTTTCAATATCAGGAATAACCGTATTTTCAAACCCTAAAATGCCTTTAAAAACTGTTTCACCATTTTTAAGTTTCAGAATGAGGTTGTCTCTGAGTTCATCTTTGATGCTTTTGGGTGTATAGCCACTGGCTTTAAGTTCGCCTAAATTTTTTATATGCAACATATTTGATATTTAAAATTCAATTTTATTTTTTTAAACGCATTGTTCACGGTTGCCTAACAAGCATGAAAGTACAAAGGTTCACAATTATCTGCAAATACCCCTCAGTATAAACGTACTTTTTTATATGTTTTATGTTAAAACTTATGCTTCACTTATTATTTGTTTTGCCATATTCGTTAAAAATCTACTATCTTTACTTGAAAGCGGAGTACAAATTTTAATTAACTCTTTTATTGCGGGACTGGAGTTCTGCTTGACTTTTTTAAAAATACCCAAATGCCAAAAATAACCCTTTATAAAATTGTGAAAGGTGATACGCTGTTTGCTATTGCCCGCCGTTTCGGTATGACGACAGCTGATTTAAAAAAGCTGAATAATTTGACTTCCGATAGTCTTTCCATCGGTCAAGTGTTGAAAGTTTATGGCGATGCCGTGCCGTTTACGCCACCCACACCCGAAGGTAAGGTGCCACCTACACCACCCAACGCACCACCCAGCACCCCCTCAGTAAATGGCGATTTCAGAGCCGTCAGAAATGCTGTGGCGATAAATGTGCAAGATATGGGCGGATATAAAAGGTATATACTCACATTGCCTAATCCTCAAGGCGGTACAATTACGGCTCAATTAAGGGATAATAATGCTCAAAGCCGTTTTATGGTATATCCCAATGGGATATTTTACCCCGGTCAGCATTTACCTAATTTACCGTTTGAATTAGTAAAAAGCGTGGGTCTGACGGATGTGCAGGCACGGGCTTTACAATTCGTTTCAAGAAATGAAGGTAAATTTGACGCCATCAATAGCTACGATAGAGGCATTTTTTCCTACGGTTTTATACAATTTGTGGGCGCAAGTGAACATGGTAGCAGCTTGAATCGGCTTTTGGATTCCATGAAATTGTATGCGCCGTCCCTTTTTGATAAATATTTCCGTCGAGCGGGCATTGATACTGAGGGGGGGACGGTTACAGTTTTAAATGAAAATGGAGCAAAACTGACTGGCGATAACGCATGGCTTTTTATTCAAAGGACAATATCTCTCTATGCGGCTTTCATTCAATCGGCTTACGAACCGCTTTTATTAAAAGAACAACTCAGGTGCGCCAATAATATGTATGTCCAAACGGCAATGAATTTGAAAGTACCCCTCAGTATAAACGGTATTTCGTTGGTCGTTCCTCAAATTTCGACGATTTTAAGCTCAGAAGCAGCCTTAACGATGTTAATTGACCTTTGCGTGAATCAAGGTTCGGGTGGTTTGACAAGGGTTTTGCAGACGGCTATACCGCCTATTGCTCAAAAAGATAGATTGCTCACTCTGAATAATTTACGCTCTATCAATGAATTTGAATTGCTCAATACCATCGTTGCTACTGCCACTGATAGCCGCGTGAAAGATAGAACTCAATTGGTTTTGAATTCGGGTTTGAGCTTCGATAAAGTGTAGGAGTTTTAAACAAAAAAGCATGTTTCCCTCAGTGAGAAACATGCTTTTTTATTTAAAAACAGTTTTAGATGCGAAACTGGAGTTTCGTGCTACTAATTTAACAACTTCTCCAATTCTCCTTCAATGGATGCTCCTGCTTCTGTGATAGCTGCAATTTTACCATCTTTTCCGATTAAAAATTGCTGTGGAATAGCATGTACATTATACAATGCCGCCGCTTGACTGTTCCAATATTTTAAGTCACTCACGTGATATTCCCAATTCAATCCATCTTGCTGAATGGCGTCCACCCATTTTTGACGGTCTTTATCCAATGAAACATTGAAAACCACGAAACCTTTGTTTTTATAGCGATTGTAAGCCGCTACTACTGAGGGGTTCGCTCGGCGGCAGGGACCACACCAGCTTGCCCAAAAATCGAGCAAAACAATTTTACCTTTCAAATCGGATAATTTATAAACTTTACCATCTGGATTGGGCAACGAAATATCGGGAGCGGGTTGACCCACAGCGATGGTGGTAGCCCCTGCTTTATCCATTTCAGCTTGGGTCTGTAACGATGACAGAACCTTCTCATAATCCTTTGAGTAAGGGCTGTTGGGGTATGCTTCGGAAACTCTATCTGCGCATTTTTTCTGCATATCCATGTACTCAGGAGCCGCAAATTCTTGGAATTGAAGCGCTAAAAGCATACTTAAAAGTGGATTTTTGGCTTCTTCAATCACTTTCTTCAAATCTGCTGGTGCTTTCTTTTTATTGATAAAATCATTGAAAGTAGCCAAGTACAATTCGGTATCTTCTGAACCTTTTACGGTGTATTCGACGCCTTTTAGCGTAGCCAAATCAGTTTCAACAGTTACATTTTTTTCTTTGCCGTTAAAAATGAGATTGATTTGCTTTTGACCAATTCTGATGCGATATATACCCGCTTTTGCACCATCGGGCAATTGGATTTTGAAATTGCCGCTGCCATCAAAATTCACTTTTGAAATAGCTAAAACTTGACTCAACATCACTTCCTCGAACATACCTTCAAGGCCAGAGGCATTTTTGACAGTGCCTGAAATGACGGTTCCTTTTTGCTGGCAAGCAGCCATAAAAACGCTTACTGATAACAGAAGAAAAAATATCTTTTTCATTATTATTTTATTAAAACTTCATAATCTAAAATTACAAACTAATCCTGTTCCATAATCGTACCTAAAATATTATCGTAAGTCACTTTCCAAGTAGTGATATTGCCCCAGCCTTCACCATCAATGCGGATTCTTTCACCCAAAACTCTACCCAATTTGCTGAAATCCGCTTTGCGCGTATTCATAAATTCTTCGAAATAAGGTACTTCTGAAGGTTTTACGGAAACCACAACACGGCTTTGGCTTTCACCGAATAAAAAGGCATCTTTACGCATAGTCGCATCCGTTTCAATATCAAAACCTAAAGTGCGAGGCATTCCTGACTCCATCAAAGTAACAAAAACACCGCCTTCTGATACATCATGAGCCGATTGAATCATTTTATTTTTAATCAAATATGCCACTGTATTTTGTACTGAAACCTCTGTGTCTAAATCAAAATACGGTGCTGGTGAGTATTTCACATCGTGCATTCTAATAAGGTATTCTGAGCTTGAAATATCCTCTTTTGTTTCACCAATAAGATAAATAATATCGCCTTCTTCTTTGAAATCAAGCGTCATTTTATTGGTATGGTCGTCCAATAAACCCAACATGCCAATCGTAGGCGTTGGATAAACGGGTACAGTTTCACCATTTTGAACCATTTGATTGTAAAAAGAGACATTTCCACCCGTTACAGGCGTTTCAAAACGGCGACATGCATCACCCATGCCTTGAAGCGCGTGAACGAATTGGTAATACACTTCGGGACTGTATGGATTGCCAAAATTTAAACAATTCGTAATCGCCACGGGTTCGCCACCACTGCACACGATATTGCGGGCAGCCTCCGAAACTGCAATCATTGCGCCTTTATAAGGATCGGCATAGACGTAAGCTGAATTGCAATCCGTTGTTAAAGCCAAGGCTTTTTCAGTGCCTTTTACCCGTATTACAGCGGCATCGGCAGGTGTATTCGTGGTTAGGGTATTGGTGCGAATCATAGAGTCATATTGCTCATAAACCCATTTTTTTGAAGCAATATTAGGCGAATTCCACAGACTTTTAGCAGTTGCGAGATAATCCGTTGGTTGTGAAATATCGTTGATATTATATTTTTCAATTTCTTTAAAATACTGAGGGGTCGTGTATTCACGTTGATAAACAGGTGCGCCACCGCCTAAAACCAGTGGTTCAGCGGGAACATCCGCAATTTTTTCACCGTGGTGAAAAAACTCCAAACGACCCGTATCGGTCACTTCACCAATCTGAGCACAAGGCAAATCCCATTTTTCAAATACATCTAAAATGGCTTTTTCTTCACCTTTTTTAGCGACAATCAACATACGCTCTTGGCTCTCAGAAAGGAGAATTTCCCAACCTTTCATGTCCTTTTGGCGTTGCGGTGCGAGGGTCAAATCAATGCGCATACCCACGCCACCTTTTGCAGACATTTCAGAAGTGGAGCAAGTGATGCCCGCCGCACCCATATCTTGCATACCCACAACAGCTCCCGTTTTAATCACTTCCAAACTGGCTTCTAATAAAAGTTTCTCTTGGAATGGGTCACCGACTTGTACTGAGGGGAGGTCTTCCGCAGAGTTTTCATCGAGGTCAGCACTGGCGAAAGTAGCACCGTGAATACCGTCTTTACCCGTTGCAGAACCGACGATAAAAACAGGGTTTCCGATACCTTCGGCGGTTGCAGAAACAGTTTCACCCACTTTTACAATGCCCGCAGACATTGCGTTCACTAATATATCGTGATTGTAACAATCATTAAAATATACTTCACCACCCACCGTCGGGACGCCAAAGCAGTTGCCATAATGGCTGATACCTGCCACCACGCCTTTTACCAAATGGCGCATGTGCGGACTATCCAAATTGCCAAAACGCAATGAATTGAGCGAAGCAATGGGACGCGCACCCATTGTGAAAATATCGCGGTGAATACCACCTACACCCGTTGCAGCGCCTTGAAATGGCTCAATTGCCGATGGGTGATTATGAGATTCTATTTTAAAACAACAAGCCAAACCATCGCCTAAATCCACTAAACCCGCATTTTCCTCGCCTGCTTCCACGAGCAAACGCTTGCCAGAGCGGGGTAGTTTTTTTAAATAGGTTATAGAATTTTTATAACTGCAATGCTCCGACCACATGACGGAGAATATGGATAATTCCGTAAAATTGGGCATCCGACCCAATATTTCTTGGATTTTTTCAAATTCTTCGGGAAGGAGTCCCAAGCTTTTAGCTATTTCTACGGTCACTTGCGGTTCGGAGAGCGTCATATTTTTTGAATAATTAATGGAGAATTACAATTCAATCAATTTTATCGCCGCAAAGGTAAAAAATCTTTTCGTGAAACAGACCCCTCAGGATGGATTGATTTTTTGGGAATATTGAAACGTAAATTAAGGTATTTTCGTGATTATTGGGCTTATACTGAGGGGTAAAATCTAATTGTGAATATATTTTATGCTCTTCAGCAAAAAGAACCTTTTTATTTTTGGATTTCTTATGAATTTGAATATTTTTATTTCGATAATGGCTTATTAAAACAAACTATAATAAAAAGGGCGAAATTATGAGCAGAGCAATCGATTCAAATGAAGTCAAGGCTTTTAATCGAGATGGATATGTGATAGTGAAAGGTTTTTTTAATAAAATAGAAATTGATAAACTTTATGGCATCGCCATAGAAGACAAAGTGGTGCGGGATAATGCCCTTGACCTCAATGATCAAACGGGTAAAAAGACAAAGTTAACTCTTTGGTTTACACCCGGCGAGGATGTGTACAGTTTGATGTTGCGAAGTGAAAGAATGGTTAATTCGGTGGCGAAATTATTGGATTCGGATAGCCCAGTTTGTCATTTTCACACAAAATTAATGCAAAAAGAGCCGCGCGTGGGTGGTGCGTGGGAATGGCATCAAGATTATGGCTATTGGTATAAAAATCAGTTTATTTATCCCGACCAATTGGTTTCCGTCATGATTGCTTTGACGGAAGCAAATAAAGCCAACGGTTGTTTGCAAGTGATAAAAGGCTCGCATAAAATCGGGCGGGTGAATCACGGTTTTGCGGGCGAACAGGTGGGGGCGGATATGGTTATGGTCAATCATTGCCTTAATTCGATGGAGCATGTTTACGTGGAGTTGGAGGCGGGTGATGCGCTGTTTTTTCACAGCAATATTTTACACCGCTCGGAGGCGAATACTTCTGAACGACCACGTTGGTCTATTATTTCATGTTATAATTCGCTCTCCAATCCAGCCTTTAACGATGAATCTACCTCCTGGCGTGAACCAGTGAGAATGGTTTCAAATTCAGCCCTTTTAAATGCAGGAAATATTGGGGCACAATCTGATGGCGATTTTTTAAAGAAGGAAAAAGATCCTGCTTTGAAAGAAACTGGGTGGGAAAAAGAGGTGGTGACATGATTTTTAAGGGTTTTTATATGAAATGTGCATTTTAAAATGAAAAATTAAACTTTAAATATACATTATGAACAGTACAGTACGGGTTAAACTTTCAGTGATGATGTTCCTCGAATTTTTTATTTGGGGCGCGTGGTATGTAACGATGGGCACTTATCTTTCAACGGTTTTGAAAGCTGATAGCGTACAAATCGGAGCTGCATACAGTGCTATGGCAGTAGCGAATATTATTTCCCCTTTTTTTACGGGTATGATAGCCGATCGATTTTTTGCCGCTCAAAAATTATTGGGTCTTTTACACATTTTAGGAGCTATTTTACTTTATTTTATAACCCAAGTGACTGATCCCTCAGTATTTTACTGGGTTTTATTGTTGTATTCAATGATGTATGCGCCCACAATTTCGTTGACAAGTTCCATTTCGTTTCGCCAAATGAGTGATGGTGGCAAGCAGTTTTCTGGAATACGGGTTTGGGGTACAATTGGCTGGATTGCGATTGGTCAATTATTAGATAAAGCATTTCACATTGCACCCGAAAATTTGGCGATTACGTTCCAAATTGCTGCTTTAGCCTCGGTTATTCTGGGTCTTTTTAGTTTTACGCTACCAGATACGCCTCCCACTGCTAAAAACCAACCGACGAGTTGGTCTCAAATTTTAGGAAGTGATTCGTTTGTACTTTTTAAAGATAGGTCGTTTTTAGTGTTTTTTATTTCGGCTATCTTGATATTCATACCCCTTTCTTTTTATTACAGCCAAACCAATCAATTTTTAACGGAGGTAGGGATGAAAAATGCAACGAGTAATATGACTTTGGGGCAGATTTCAGAGGCTTTATTTATCTTGGCCATACCGTTTTTAATCAATCGAATTGGTATAAAATGGATGATAATGGTGGGGATGATAGCTTGGATATTGCGTTTCGTTCTGTTTGGTTACGGTAATGGTGATGCTAATCTTTGGATGCTTTTTGTGGGCATTATCTTACACGGTGTGTGTTTTGATTTTTTCTTCGTTACGGGTCAAATTTATACTGATGGTAAAGCAGGTGAAAAAATAAAAGCGGCGGCACAAGGTATGATTACGATGGCAACTTATGGCTTTGGCATGTGGGGTGGTACGTTACTCTCGGGTTATGTGGCACAGGCTTACACAATCAACGAAACGACTCACGATTGGTTGATGATTTGGTTGATTCCTGCGGGCATTGCAGCGGCTGTTTTAGTGCTTTTTGCTTTGTTTTTTAATGAAAAGAAATAGTTGAATTAGGATTGCTTTTTTGAATTAGTATGTATAGGATTTTAAAGATGGATTAGGATTACCCCCTCAGTAAAACGGCGTTTTAAACCTCTGTTTTATTTTAAAACATAACGGAGACCAAACGACATTTTGATTCACTTTTTCAATAAAACTAAATTTAAATATTAGATTATGCAAAAGATAGCCATGTTGGGCTCAGGTTTTATCGGCAGATTTTATGCTGATTCTTTAATTGGGATGCGGTCAAAAGATAAAATTGTGAGTATTTATTCTCGAAATGAAGAGAATGCTAAAAAGTTTGGAAAGGATTATAAAGTAAAACACGTGACCACGGATATGGAGGAAGCCATCGCGCACCCCTCAGTTACGATAGTCTGTATTTCACTTCCCAATAATTTACACGAAGCCGCTGTCATGCTGTGCTGTAAACATAAAAAAGCGGTGATTACAACTAAACCTTTGGGCAGAAATGCCGCAGAAGCCAAAAGAATGCTTGAAGCTGTGGAAGCCGCAGGAATTTTTAACGGTTATTTAGAGGATTTATGTTACACGCCTAAGTTTTTAAAAGCTCTTGAAAGCGTCAAAGCAGGGGCGATTGGGCGTGTTTTATGGGCAAAATCCCGTGAAACTCATCCCGGTCCACATAGTGATTGGTTTTGGGATTTAGAAATTGCGGGTGGGGGTTGTATGCTCGATTTAGG